>JBPPMC010000130.1:0-52157 GCA_051305835.1 Sphingobium sp. | reverse complement strand
CGAGTGACGGGACTTGAACCCGCGACCTCCGGCGTGACAGGCCGGCGCTCTAACCAACTGAGCTACACCCGCGTTCGGTGTGGAGGTGGCCAACTAGAAGAGCCGACCTGACCTGTCAACCGTCCTGCGCGCCCTCTTTCGCATTATCGTCATATTCGTGGCGCGGACTGGCGGTAAGCGTTCCCGCTTCGAACAGGAAACCGGCGATATCGGGCTTTCCCGCAGCGCGCGCGACGGTCTGGATAATGATCAGCAGCGGCACAGCGAGCAGCGCTCCAGGCGTACCCCATACCCAACCCCAGAAACTCAACGACACGAGAATCAACAGCGGGTTCATTGTCAGGCGGCGTCCCAGCACCAACGGCGTGATCGCGTTGGCCTCCACCAGATGAAAACCGATCTGAATGGCCGCAGGCAGCAGGGCGATCCACACGTCGTTGAAAACCATCAGCCCGCCCAGTCCCATCAACACCGCGGCGAGGATGGGACCGAAATAGGGTATGAAGTTGAGCATCGCGACGATCCCGCCCCACATGAGCGGAGACGGCATGCCGACCAGCCACAACGCAACCGCAACCGCAATGCCAAGGCTGAGGTTGATGGTCGCGATCGTCCGCACCTAGGCGGATGTCGAATCGACGACGTTCGGGATGCCGCGTGCAATGGACAGCGCCCCGTCATAGCTTTCCCGGCTGCTGATCGTCTGCTTACGCAAGCGCGTCCAGCCAGCGAGGAAGAAGTAGATCACCAGCAGCGCGAAAAACATCTGGATCAGCGCTGATGGCGCAGACATTGCCGCGAACTGAAGCAATGAGCGCGGCGCTTCGACGGCAGCAGTCTGCGCCGCCGCGACCGGTCCACTTGCCAGCATCTGCACCGTTTCATCAATAAAGTGCTGAAGCTGCGAATAAAAATCGATCACCGGCGCAAGGTTCGTCTGGATCTGGCCGATGCGCGACGGCAAGACGCGGAACCAGTCCGTTGCAGGCACGACGATCAGCACCAATGCCGTGTTGGCTACGATCAGGAAAACAATGACGGCGATCAAGGCAGCAAGCGCCGAAGGAACGCGGCGGCGCTCCATCCATTCGAGGAACGGCACCAATGCAATCGCTATGACAATGGCGGCCGTAAGCGGCAGGAAAAACTCGGCTCCCTCACGCAGCGCAAAGGGCAGCGCCAGTACCAGCCCGATCCCCGCTATCAGCGATAGCGATGCGAGCAGCCGGTCGCGCCGCCTGTCGATTTCAGCCCTGTTATTCGGCTCAGCAGACACATGCGCTCCCGCAGCAAGAGTTACGTCCCCTATGCACTAGCCGGACGCGGCGTCAAATGGCGCTAACACATCGTTAACCCGATTTTGGGAAGCCTGTGATCCAGCGGAAACAGTCAGTCAGAAACGAGCCGATCCATGCGGAGTCTTTCTTACCTCGTCACCTTTGCAGCCTTGTCGCTGCCTTATGCCCCGGCACAGGCAAACGGGCCGACGATGAAGCTGGTGGCGCAAACATTCGTGGAACGGATCAGCACGGATGGAAACGGCCGCGAGCGGCGCATGTTGATGGCCCCGCAGCAGGTCGGGCGAGGAGATCGGCTTGTGTTCGTGGTTCGCTATCGCAATGAAGGGACCGCGCCAGTGGGCAGCTTCGCGGTGACAAATCCCGTACCACCAGCCGTCCGGATCGATCCTGCCCAGTCGGGTATGCAGGTTTCCGTCGATCAGGGGCGCAACTGGGGGCGATTGGATAGCCTCTTCATCCCGACGCCGCTGGGGGGCGTCCGACGCGCCACGCCAGACGACATCACCCACATACGCTGGATGGTGCCTCAGCCGGTTCTTCCGGGCAGCGAGGGCCAGATCAGCTACCGGGCTACCGTGCGATAGCTTTCCACCCTGCAATGGTGGATAAGTGTTTAGCTGTCGAATAGCAGAACGGGCGTCTCCAGCAATTTGCGCAGCGCCTGCACATAGCTTGCCGCATCCCAGCCATCGACGACGCGGTGATCGCAACTGATCGACAGGTTCATCAGCTTGGCCACGGCAATCTCGCCATCGCGGATCACCGGACGCTCGATCACGCGATTGGGTCCGATGATCGCCACTTCCGGGCGGTTGATGACGGGCGTCGTAGCAATGCCTCCCAACGGACCAAGAGACGTCAGCGTCAGGGTGGACCCGGACAATTCCTCCGACCTGGCTTTGCCGCTGCGCGCCGCGTCCGAGAGCCGGCGAATTTCGGTGGCAAGCTGCCAGACATTGCGGTCCTGCGCGTCGCGGATGACCGGCACCATGAGGCCTGCGTCCGTCTGCGTCGCCATGCCCAGATGCACCGATCCATGCCGCGTCACGATGCCTGCTTCATCATCGTAGCGCGCATTGATCATCGGAAATTCGGGGATCGCCTTGCAGACCGCCACGATGATCAGCGGCAGCAGCGTCAGCTTCGGCCGGTCGCCACGATTGGCGTTAAGGTCCGCCCGCATTGCTTCCAGAGCGGTGACGTCGATTTCCTCGACATAGGTGAAGTGCGGGATATTCCGCTTGGAAGCCGCCATGTTCTCGGCAATCCGGCGGCGCATCCCGATAACCTTGACCGCTTCATCCGCCCGCTTGCGGGAGGCCCCGGCGGGCCGATAGCCCTCGCCCTGCCCGTACAGCAGGAATGCGTCCAGGTCGCTATGACGGACGCGGTCGGCGGTGGTGCGAACTTGGCCCAGATCCACGCCAAGCTCTTTCGCCCTTGCCCGAACGGCAGGTGAAGCAAGCACATGTTGCGCCTTCGCGTCTTCCTGCTGAACAGGCTCCCCGGCCTGTACCTCCACCGAACGAACCTCCTCAACGGGCGCCGTCCCGCTTGCTCCCGGAGCCACTTCCTCGACGCCTGGATTTTCGGCTTCAACGACCGCTTCCTTGATGCTCTCCACCGGCGCGGGCGCCTCAACTTCGCCCTGAGTTTCGATCACCACCAGCATGGCGCCGATCGAGACCTGATCGCCCGGCTCCCCCGCCAGTTCGACCACCGTACCCGCCACTGGCGATTCCAGTTCCACGGTCGCCTTGTCGGTCATCATATCCGCCAGACCCTGATCTTCCTCGACCCGATCGCCGATCTTGACGTGCCAGGCCACGATCTCGGCTTCCGAAATGCCTTCGCCGATGTCGGGAAGCGTGAATGTGAAGCGTGCCATGACGGTCAGTCCTTCAGGATCTTGTTGATTGCGTCGCGAATGCGGATCGGTCCGGGGAAATAGGCCCACTCCAGACTGTGCGGGTACGGCGTGTCGAAACCGGTCACCCGCTCGATCGGCGCTTCCAGATGATAGAAGCACCGCTCCTGCACCAGCGCCGAAAGCTCCGCGCCAAAGCCGCTGGTGCGGGTCGCTTCATGGACGATCAGGCAGTGGCCGGTCTTCTTCACCGAGGCTTCGATGGCTTCGATGCCCAGTGGCACGAGCGTGCGCAGGTCGATGATCTCGGCGTCTATGCCCATCTCCTCGACCGTGCTGGCGACGACATGCACCATCGTGCCGTAGCAGAGGATCGTCAGCGCCTCTCCCGCCCGCGCGATCCGCGCCTTGCCCAACGGGATCTTGTAATAACCCTCGGGCACCTGAGCATCGGCATGCCCGCCCCAGTTACGCGAAGGCCGATCATAATGCCCATCGAACGGGCCGTTATAGATGCGCTTCGGTTCGAAGAAGATCGTGGGATCATTGTCCTCGATGGCGGCGATCAGCAGTCCCTTCGCATCATAAGGCGTCGCCGGGATCACCGTCTTGATGCCGGAGACATGCGTGAATATGCCCTCGGGCGATTGGCTGTGCGTCTGCCCGCCGAAAATGCCGCCGCCGAAGGGCGACCGCACCGTCATCGGCGCGATAAATTCGCCGGCAGAACGATAGCGCAGGCGCGCAGCTTCCGACACCAGTTGGTCCAGAGCGGGATAGATATAATCGGCGAACTGGATTTCCGGAACGGGCCGCAAGCCATAAGCCCCCATGCCCACCGCAACGCCGATGATGCCGCATTCGGTGATCGGCGTGTCGAACACCCGGTTCTTGCCGAACTTCTTCTGCAAGCCCGCCGTCGCGCGGAAAACGCCGCCGAAATATCCGACATCCTCGCCCATGACGACGACGTCCGGGTCGCGGGCCATCATGACGTCGAGCGCGCTGTTGATGGCCTGGATCATGTTCATCTGGCTGGTGCCAGCTTCTGTGACGGTATCGCTCATAGCCCGGCCGCCTTCTTCTCGCTCAATGCCATGTCGAGTTGCTCTTTCAGATGCCACGGCATCTCCTCGAACACTTCCTCGAACATCGTTTCGAAGGGCTGATGCATTCCGTGGCCCAATATGCCGTTTTTCTCCGCTTCCCGGGCGGCGTCCTTCACCAGATTGGCAAGCTCCAGATCCATCGCGGCGTGCCGCTCCTCATCCCAGATGCCGAGGCCGATGACATGTGCCTTCAGCCGCGCAATGGGATCGCCAAGCGGCCACGCGCTGCCTTCGTCGGCGGAGCGGTACTGGCCTGGATCGTCCGACGTGCTGTGGCCTTCGGCGCGGTAGGTGAAGTGCTCGATCAGCGTCGGCCCAGCATTGCTGCGCGCCCGGTCCGCCGCCCAGCGAGTCGCAGCGTAGACGGCCAACGCGTCATTGCCGTCCACCCGAAGACTGGCGATGCCATAGCCGACGCCGCGTGCCGCGAAGGTCGTATTCTCACCACCGGCAAAACCCGAAAAGCTGCTGATCGCCCATTGATTGTTGACGATGTTCAGGATCACCGGCGCGCGGTACACGCTGGCAAAGGTGCAGGCCGAATGGAAATCGCCTTCGGCTGTCGATCCCTCGCCACACCATGTCGCCGCGATGCGCGTGTCGCCCCGCGCAGCGCTTGCCATCGCCCAGCCAACGGCTTGCGGCCACTGGGTCGTCAGGTTTCCGGAGATCGAAAAGAAACCAGCGTCTCGCACCGAATACATGATCGGCAACTGACGCCCCTTCATGCGATCCGCGCGGTTGGAATAAATCTGGTTCATCATGTCAACGATCGACCAATCGCGCGCGATCAAGAGGCCTTGCTGCCGATAGCTTGGGAAGCACATATCGTCGCTGGCCAAAGCCTGGGCTGCGGCAACGGCAATCGCTTCTTCGCCCGTGCATTTCATATAGAAGCTGGTCTTGCCCTGCCGCTGCGCGCGGAACATGCGTTCGTCAAAGGCGCGAGTGAGCGCCATCGAACGGAGCATCTTGAGCAATATCTCGTCGCTGAGATTTGGGTTCCATGGCCCAACCGCCGCTCCCGAGTCGTCGAGGACGCGCACCAGGCCATAGGCTAATTCACGCATATCTCCGGCCGGAGATGTCTCGTCCGGACGCCGCGTTACGCCTGCAGCCTGAATGTCGATATCGCTAAAGTCCGCTGCATCGCCGGGGCGGAAACGCGGCTCTGGTACATGCAGAGTAAGGGGCGGCAGATTGCGTCCAGCATCCGGAGTTCCGGTCGGCGCACCATCACGGGAATCGGTCATCGCTGCTCCAGACGCCATTTTCCACGGCGTAACATTGTTGCTCTATGACGCTATATTATTACCACAATTAAAAAAGGCAAGTGCTACTGACCTATAATATTTCAGACGGCTACCGGCGCGGATATTGGCGCTTGCGGCGCATAGTCAACGACTTCAAAATCTTCGATGCGATAGCCGAAAATGCTGTCTGGCCGTCTGTTCAGACGTAACTTCGGCGCCCCCCCCGGCATTCTCCCAAGTTGCGTCTCCACCAGGTCGGCATGGTTCAAATAGAGATGGACGTCGCCCCCGCTCCAAACCACTTCGCCCGGCTCAAGATCGCATTGCTGGGCAAGCATCCGCGTCAGCATGGAAAGCCCAAAGATGTTGAACGCAAACCCCAGCCCCAGATCGCAACTGCGCTGAAACAAAAGGCCGGACAGCTTTCCGTTCGTCACATGAAACTGATATGTCATGTGGCAGGGCGGAAGCGCCATATCCGGCAGGTCCGCCACGTTCCAACCCGTGAACAACAAGCGCCTTGATCCGGGATTAGTGCGGATCGCTGAGACCAGTTCGGCAATCTGGTTATGGCCCTGCCCGGCCCTTCGGTAATGCCCGTCGCCCACGGGTTCATAGATCGGCCAGTTCGTCCACTGGGCACCATATACGGGGCCGAGGTCACCCCACTTCTCCGCAAAGGCGGTGTCCGCCATGATGCGCGCTTCGAATGCATCACGATCAATGTCTTCGCCGGTCGTCCGCCGATAGTTATCCAGCGGCCAATCCGTCCAGATGTGGACGCCCTGCGCCACTAGCGGACGGATATTGGTGTTGCCGGTTAGGAACCACAGCATCTCCCGCGCCGCCGCCTTCCAATAGACCCGCTTGGTCGTCAGCAACGGTATGGCATCATCGGCAAGGCTGAACCGCATGGTTGCGCCGAATATTGAGCGCGTACCCACACCGGTCCGATCGATCCGCTCGTCACCATGGATCCAGATGTGGCGCATCAGGTCGAGATATTGCTGCTCATAGTGCGGCATGGATGGAGGAAGCGCTTTCAAAGGGGCGGCCAGAGATGATTCTGGAGGTGCGTCCATCTCTATCGCAGCGATTAAATCTCGCCAACTGGCTTCGGATACATCCATATTGGATGTTTCTTCGGTGATACAGAGCAATGTGGATGGAGTGCGCATGGAATAACGTCGGCTCTGTCGCCACCGTAACGACGTGTCGCAACGGCCTCCACACTTCGCGTTGCAGCGAGCCAATCCCCAGTTGGAGCAGGCCGAAGTGCTTCTCCTCGGCGGCGATGGCGCCGTTCTTGACCAATTGCATTTTATGGGGTCAGAAGATCGGGTAGATTTTCCTCTACGGCAGGTCATCCTTCGTGCACTGCAATGCAACTGTCAGGGTTTGATGCTGCGGCATAACCATCCCTCCGGCAACAGTCGGCCCAGCAAAGCGGATATCGAGATAACGCGCTTGCTTAGTCAGATGCTGTGCCCACTTGGTATCCGTCTGATCGACCATGTTATCGAATCCACGAACGACAGCTTCAGCTTTCGTGAAAACGGGTTACTTTAGGGGGCGGCACAAGCACCCATGACCGCAAAAAAGCCGCATACGACGCTTGCCAGCTCGGCAACCCCAAACTATAGACGCCGCCTGCCTCGTCAGGATCGCGCCAGCGCGGTTCTGCTCCGGTCGGGGAATAGCTCAGCCTGGTAGAGCACTGTCTTCGGGAGGCAGGGGCCGGAGGTTCGAATCCTCTTTCCCCGACCACTTATTCGGCTTGCAGCCACTACAACGTTGGAAACCGGCCGTTTTGAAGAAGGCGGGCAAGAGCCTCGCTTTGGCGGCCAACATCTATCGCCGCGGTGCCATGCAATGGTGGCGCCCCGCGCTCCACTTTGATGGATTATCTCACACCGCTATAATCATTGGCAGTCCTGGGGACTGCAAAACCCATCGTTCGGACGGTAAGCATTCCGGGCAGGCTCTCGCCGTATCGGGGCACCTAATCGGATTGCATAAGGACTACGGATCCATTTGCCCCTTTCGAAGCCTTGATATCGAAACTGCTTTCCAAGGCCAGGACGAATTCATCTCCTTCGTTGAGGCCGAACCGCCCCGTAATCAATATCCCCGCGATACGTGGATCGCCAATTGCAAGCGGGGTCTTGCGGTATCGGTTGAATTCCTCAACGACCCCCGCCAGCGGTTCTTCCTCGAACTCCAGAAAACCCTCTGTCCATGCCACACGTTGCTGAACCAGACCGGGATCGGCGACCAGCGTCGTTGCAACGCCGGGACGGATGAGGGCAGACGATCCGGCGCGCACCTTTACCGGATCGGCGCCCCTGTTCGTCACCAGAACCACCCCTTCGGTCACCGCCAGTTCGGTCACGCCATCGCGGCGGCGGATATTGAATTTCGTACCGAGCACCTTGATTTCGCTGTCGCCCAGATCAACGAAAAAGGGGCGATTGGCGTCCTTTGCGATGTCGAACATGGCCTCGCCGCGTAGCAGCCGCACTTTCCGCCGGCTATCGTTGATCAGAACGTCCAGGCTGGTGTCGCCGTTCATCGCGATGGAAGACCCATCGGGCAATCGCGCGGTTTCCCTTTGCCCCCGTTTCGTGATGCGATGGTTGCCCAATAGCTGGAAATGCCCGGCCAGCCCGATGCCCGCGACTGTCGCAGCCGCCGCACCGAGGATGGCGGTCGTCATCGTCCGACGAGAGATGGAGCGAAATGTTCCAGCATTTCCCGACGCATAAACGTCCGGCGTGCTGCTTGCGATATCGACTGGATTGTCAGCGTCGGGCTGTACCTCATCCCCTCTCAGTCGGACGCGCGCGCCTTTCGACCAGACATCCGCTGCCGCTGCATAGGCGACCGCGTGATAGGGATGACTTCCGATCCACTGATCGGCGGCCGCACGATCCGCTGGCTCGCCCCGGCTTTCAATCAGGACGACCAGACGCGCGGCTTCCGCCTCGATCGCCTGTCGCTGGGCTTTGTCCGGCAAGAAATTGTTCGACATCATGATCTTCATTGTCCATCGTTCCACGGGCGATCGAGGCCAAAGCCCGGCTCAAATGGTTCTCTACTGTAGAGACGGACAAACCCATCTCCGCTGCCACATCCGCGATCGAATACCCCTCGACCCTGCGCAGCATGAATGCCCGCCTTTGCTGCACAGGCAGCTTTTTCACAAGATTTTCCAGGCGTCGCAATGCGTCGCGGGCATGAAGCATGCCTTCATAACTGACGGCTTTACCCAATTCATCCAGATCAGCCATGTAATCGAAGGAAATGATGGCCTCCCGTCGGGCCTGATCGACCAGAAGGTTGCGCGCGATCCGATGCATGAAGGCCAAGCCGTTGCGGATCTGTCGCCAGTCTTCGACGGTATACGCCCGCATCAGAACCTCGGCAACGATGTCGTCCAGATCCACATGCGCAGGCAGGATTCTGCGCAGGCGACCGCGCAAAAGCCCCCGGCCCGGCAGGATGACATCCTGAAACCATCTGGTCTTCTCTAATGGATCGTCCACCTATACCCCCCGTTGGAACTCGATCCCCTCCAGCCATGAAGGAAGCAATTGCGCAGGCGCGTGTCGAGTCAAAAAGTTAAATATTTTTCAATGGACCTGTGGGGGGAGTTCAGGAACCAACCGTCAGTATTGAGTGAGAGCCAACAAAACAGAAAAGTCGGAGAGGTGATAATGGGGGATCACACTCTATGCGACATCCGTTGCCTATTTCGCTGCGTCATTTTCTTGCCAGTACTGCATGCATCTCGGCTTCTATTCTGGCTGTTCAACAGGCACATGCCGAAGATCACCAATTCAGCATACCATCGCAGTCGGTTTCGGCTGCTTTGCAACAATTTGCAAAACAGTCCGGATATCGGCTTCTGTTTCCCTCGCGCAGCGTTGCGGACCTCAAGTCCCGATCGCTTTCAGGCTCGCTGTCGACGGAGGACGCCCTCAACCGGCTGTTGACCGACACGCCACTGCGCATAGCGTCCATCCGGGGCAAAGTGATTGCGTTGACGGCACGTAAGGGCGAGATGGTGCCTCTTTCGCGGCTTTCGTTGGCCAAGCCCGTTCAACTCGCTGCGTTGCAGCCCAGTCCGGGCATGATGCCCGCAGCCACCGAAGCGCCCGTTCCGTCCACCGACGAAATCGTTGTCATTGGCAGCCAGATTCGCGGCGCGAAGACGACCGGTGCCCTTCCCGTATCCGTGGTGGGCAAGGATGACATAGCGGCAATTGGCGCAGTTTCGGCCAATGACCTGTTCCGCACTCTGCCCCAGGCCAGCGACATGACGTTCAACGAGCAGACGCTGGGCGGAGGCAGTCCCAACGCGGCGCGTGGCGACGTCGCCTCCGTCAGCCTCCGCGGGCTTGAACAGGGCAATACGCTGGTTCTTCTGAATGGTCGTCGGATGGTGTTGCATCCCACATCCCAGACGAGCAACGGTACGCCCGTTCTGACCTATAACGTCAATGCCGTGCCCGTCGGAGGACTGGAACGGGTGGAAGTGCTGCGCGATGGCGCTGCGGCGCTATATGGCTCCGACGCAGTGGCCGGTGTCGTCAACAATGTCCTGTCGACTGACTATACCGGCCTGTCCATGGACGCGACCTATGGCGGTGCCGAGAGCACGGGCATGCGCGAGTTTCAGTTCAACGGCAAATATGGTTCAGACTTTGCGGCGGGCCGGGGCAATATCAGCCTGATGGCCAATTTCACGCGCCGCACGAGCCTTGCGGTGGGTGACCAGGATTATACCGCCTCCAACGATCTGCGATCGCTGGTCGACGGCACGGCCTTTGCTGGCAATGCGGCCTTCGACACCCGTTCGACAAGCTCGTCCTGGGGGGCGTTCCGCACGCAAAATGGATCGGCAGTACGCAGCAATGGCACGCTGGTGACGAGCGCCGCAGGCGTCTTCCACATCCAGCCGCAAAGCAACGCGGGCTGCCAGATCAACCTGTCCACCACCCCCGGCATCTGCATCGACGACGGCGTCATCACCGGCGCGAGCGACAGGAACCTGCGGGCCGACAATAATGCGGCGTTCCCTGATATTACGGTCACGCCGTCAACTACGCGCATCAACCTGTTTGCGTTCGTGAACTACGAATTGAGCGACAGCATAGAATTCTTTAGCGAACTTGGATATTATCACGCCAAGTCGAAGGGGTATACGACCCCCGTCGCGCTCCTGGCCACTACGCCGATCACGATTGCGGCGAGCGCTTACTGGAACCCGCTGGGGGCCGTTGGTTCCGCCAGCCGTTTGCCCGGTATCAATGCACCGGCGGGTGGGCTGAATTTATCGACCGTCAATCTGTCGATCCGCGACGCGGGCATGCGGCAGGTCAATGTAACCAACCAGCAATATCGCCTGCTGGCGGGCATCAAGGGTGAGATCGGCAACTGGGATTGGGAATCCGCCGCACTCTATTCGGAAGCGACCGTCAAGGATTCCGGCGACGCCATCAGCAATACCCTGCTGCAGGCCGCGATCAATCGGACGACCGCGGACGCCTATAATCCCTTTAACGGCGGCAACCCCTCCGACCCGAGCGGTATAGACACCACCCCTTCGAACCAGTCGACGATTGACTCGTTCATCGTCACGTCGACCCGGCGCAACAAGACGACGCTCGCCTTGTGGGACGCGAAGGTCTCAAATGCGCAACTCATCGACATCTGGGGCGCGCCCATCGGGGTTGCCGCAGGTATCGAATTTCGTCGCGAAACATATAAGGATGACCGCGACGCGTTGCAGGACGGCTCCACGCCCTTTGTCGATACCGTGACGGGCGTACGCTATTCCAGCGATCTCCTGGGCGCCAGCTACCGTCCCGACATCTTCGGCAAGCGGACCGTCTTTTCGGCTTATGCTGAACTCGCCGTCCCGATCTTCACGCCGGAAATGGAAATTCCGATGTTCCACGCGCTCGAATTCCAGCTTGCGGGCCGCTATGAGCGCTACAGCGATGTCGGCGACGTCGCCAAGCCCAAGCTGGCCGGCTTCTGGGATCTGCTGGATGGCATCAGGTTGCGTGGGTCGATATCCGGGGGGTTCCGCGCGCCCAATCTCGAAGTCATCAACACGCCGGTGTCCGAAGGCGTCAACAACCGCACTGACTATGTTCAATGCGAAGCGGATCTGCGAACCGGGCGGATCAGCAGCTTCTCTGCCTGTACGCGCAGCTTCGCCGTGCAGCAACGGCGCGACGGCAATAGCGGCCTGAAGCCCGAGGAATCGACAAGCTGGTCGCTCGGCACGGTGCTGACCCCGCCATTGCCGGGTGAACTGGGCAAGGTAACGCTGACGGTCGATCGCTGGCGGATCAAGCAGAAGGGGTCCGTCGGGATATTGTCGGACGCCACGGAAATCGCCCTCGACTATCTCGCGCGGGTCAATGGCTCCAGCAACCCCAATGTCGTGCGCGCCGCAGCCACGGCGGACGACATCGCCCGTTATGCGGGCACCGGCATCGCGCCGACCGGCGATATTATTTATGTCGATTCCCAATATGAAAATCTGCTGCCGCTTGACGTGCAGGGCATTGATTTCGGGTTCAATTATGCCTCGCCCACCACGCCTATCGGGCGCTTCACACTCAGTTTCAACGCATCGAAGCTGATCAAATATTATCAGTCCGCCTCGGCACAGGTGCAATCGCTGCTCAATGCGATCTCGGGCGGCAACATCAACGCCGCCATCGGCGTCACGGGCGCCGCCGATCTGGTGCGGCAGGACGGGCATCCGCGTTGGCGCTACTCTGGCACCCTCACCTGGTACAAGGGGCCACTCCAGGTCGGCCTGTTCACCCAATATATCGGGTCGGTGGAACAATCGACCGTCTTTGACGCCAATGCCAATCCCTATGTGGTGGATTCGCAGATGACGGGCAATCTCTACGCCCAATATACGCTTAAGAAGGATGGTTTGGGAGGATCGACCTCCATTCAGCTGGGCGTTCGCAACTTCACCAACGAACGACCTCCGCTTGCGACGAGCGGCTATCTGGCGTCGCTTTATCAGCCGCAACGGCGATACTGGTATGCGACCATCCGCAAGTCCTTTTGATCCAGCCTCCAAACAGCATGGGAAGCAGCATGCCTTTCGCCCTGAAAATATTGTCGGCCTGCCTCATCGCGGCAGCTTTACCCTCCACGGCCTTCGCTCTGACGCCGAAGGAGAAAGCCGCGGCGCAGACTGCCGCGAACCGCGCCCTGCCCGAATTGGTCGAGTTCCTGAAACTCCCCAATGTGATGCACAACTCAACCGCCGACATGCGACGCAACGCGGATTGGGTCGAGGCCGCCTTCAAGCGGCACGGCTTTGAGGCGCGGCAACTGGAAGATGGGGAGACGCCGATGGTGTTCGCTCAGGCCGCCAACCCCTCGCCCAGGCGCAAGACCATCCTGTTCTACGCCCATATGGATGGCCAGGCCGTATTTCCCAAGGACTGGGACCAGCCTGACCCGTTTCAACCCGTGCTGAAGGAGAAGGGTGCGGATGGGAAATTCACGTCCGTCCCGATCGAAAAGATCATGAAGGGCGGCGCGATCGATCCGGAATTGCGGCTGTTCGCGCGCTCGGCGGCCGACGACAAGGCGCCGATCATGATGCTGATGGCCGCGATGGATGCGCTCAAGGCGCAAGGCAAGGCAGCCGGGATCAATATCAAGATCATCATCGATTCCCATGAAGAGGGCGGCCCGCCCACGCTGAAGGATGTCGTCGAAAATAATCTCGAATTGCTCAAGGCTGACGCCGTGATCATGCTCGACGGGCCGATGCATCCCAGCAACAGGCCCACGCTCGTCTACGGCCATCGCGGCGGGACGGGCTTCGACCTCACGGTGTTCGCCGGGAATAATGACGCGCATAGCGGCCATTTCGGCAATTTCCTGCCCGATCCCAGCTTTGCGCTGGCGCATCTGCTATCCACCATGCGGGACGGCGAAGGGCGGGTTCTCATTCCCGGCTATTATGACGGCGTCGATATGAGTCCATCCATGAAGAAGGTGCTGGCCGCAGTGCCGGATGACGAAGCCGCGATCCGCGCCCGCATCGGCATTGCCCGCAACGAAAAGGTCGGCGACAATTATCAAGAGGCGATGAACTATCCGACGTTCAACATCACCTCGATGATCTCGGGCCAGCCCGGCAGCCGTCGCTCAATCATCCCGGCCTTCGCAACGGCCAGCATCAGCTCCCGTACGGTTCCCGGCACGCCTCCCGAGCGTCAGGTCGCACTGGTCCGCAAATGGGTGGAAAGCCAGGGTTATCATCTGGTCGCCGACACCCCGACCGACGAGGAGCGTCGCACATTCCCCTTCCTCGCAGCGATAAAGGGGGGTGGAGGCCTGCCCGCATTAATGACCCCGCTTGACGCCGATGTGGGGAAATGGGCGGCCGCCGCGTTCCATGATGCTTTCGGCGAGGAGCCGATACGCATTCCCATCATGGGCGGGGGCGTGCCGACAGAGCCGCTTGCAGATGGCCTGAAAGTCCCGATCCTGCTGATCCCTCTGGTCAATGCGGACAATAACCAGCATGCCGCCAATGAAAATCTACGACTTGGCAATTTCGAAACGGGGGTCCGCAGTCTGTATTCGCTCTTCACTGCCGATTTTGCGGTGTCTGCGCGAAAATGAGATTGGCGTTCGCGCTATTTTCTGGATCGTCGAAAATGTGTCCCGCCGACCAAATGGCTGCTGGCCGCAGAGGAAATCGTTGAGGCAGCCTGCATATTCTCTAGCGTTATTGCATGATTAAGGTCTGAACATGCGGGCATGAGGTAAAATCGCGACGTCGGTTCCGGCGCGATCTGCTGGTCACGAGCCAGTCCGGGAAGGGCGTGACCGTCATTTTCAACGACAGAAAGTCACGCAAACCTATCTCCAGCCGCCATCCTTTGCTTTGCGTTCTGTATCGGCGTCCATTGCGCCCCCGGCCATCATATTCTGCGCGGCATCCATCATCTCCGCGCTGCTCGCTTGGCGATAGGCTTGCCTGTCGCCAACCTCAGGCGCCATGGTACGCTTCAATTGCCACGCGTTCCCAGCGCGGCAGGCGATGCCGGATAGAACCTCGCCTTCGAAGGTCCGGCAAAGCTGGCCATTGTGGTCGCGGAAGGTCACACCAATGCGCATTGGGGCGTCGGCAGGTTGCGTGGATGCCAGTTGCGTTTCCAGCGCCTGCGCCAGATCGCCTTGCGCGACGAGTGCGCCCTGCCCGCTGCCGACGAGTCCTGACCCGCCCGGCGTGATGACTTGCCCCAGCAAAAGGCCCATCACCAGCGCCGCCGCCATCGCCGCAAGGTTTCGCGCTTGAAAAAAGGAGGCGTTACGCTGCGCTGGCTGAAGCCGCACGATCGGATCGTCGAGCAGCGTCGTCAGTCTTTCGGGTAAAGGGGCATCAATCACCGGCGCAAAGTGGCTGGCCAACGTGGCGCGCAAGGCCCGGTGTGCCGCGACTTGCTCTGCAAGCTCTGGTTGCATTGCGATTGCCTTTTCCACGCGCTTTGCGCTCACCGCATCGAGCTCACCATCGGCGTAGGCCATCAGCAATTCGCGATCGATCGTCATGCCGCTTCTCCCAGATGGATCATCAGCGCCTCGCGCCCGCGACACAGGCGCGAGGTCAGCGTACCGATGGGTATGTCGAGTATCTCGGCGGCTTCGCGATAGGCAAAACCCTCTACCAGAACGAGGGCTATCACTTCGCGTTGCTCGTCGGGCAATTTCTCCATGGCGCGTCCGACGTTACCGATCTCGATGGCCATTTCAGTTTGTCGGTCGCCGTCATTGCCCACGCCCAGACCCGCCTCTTCGGCAACGAAGGTCTGGCCACGCCGCGTACGGGCGCGCACTTCATCGATCCACAGGTTGCGCATGATCCGATACATCCAGCTATCCAGTCTCGTTCCTGTCTGCCACTGATCGCGACACTTGAGCGCGCGCTCGATCGATGCCTGACACAGATCGTCGCCGTCGGCCGCATCGCGCGACAGGCTCATCGCAAAGCGCCGCAGCCTTGGGAGCAGTGCCAGCAAATCGCGCTCGAACGCCATAGGGCAGATTTCCAATCGTTGATTATTGGGGATGAAACGGGCCGCCCCTGCCGTTTCATCCCCGAGACGTGCAAAAGAGCATGATTATTTTCCCTTGAGCAAGGCAAAGGCTATGGCGATGAGTATGAAATCGCTGATCCCGCTGGTTAAATATGTCGCGCTGTGCGTTGTGGGCACTCTACCAGCGATGCTGGCCGCGCAGCTTGTGGCGCCGGATAGTATCGTGGGGCGAGCGCTGGACAGCCTTTCCCTGCCCGACCTTGAAGCGCTGCCCGTCGGCGATCTGACGCAACGCCTGACCGAGATCAGGCTGGAACGGCTGGAATCGCTTGTCCGCAGCAGCCGTGGGAGCATCGCCTTCGATGATCAGCGCAATCCTGCGGTCAGCGGCGTACTGATCGTTATGGGCGCAAGCGCGGAGGATCTCGCCAGCGCCGGGGAAGCGGGCTTTGCGCTGCTGGATCGCGAGACGATCGAAGGGATCGACGTCGAAGTCGTGCGCCTCGCCGTGCCGAAGGAACAATCGCTCGGCGAAGCCGTAAGGGCGTTGCGCAAGCTGATGCCGACTGCGGACGTCAGCGCGGACAACCTCTATGTGCAGAGCGGCATGTCGACATCGTTGGTGGTCGCAGGGGCGCAGGCAGCCAATCGCACCGTCGCCAGACCGGCCATCGGCATGATCGATGGTGGCGTCGGCGCGCATCCTTCGATTACAGGCGCCATCGAGGCACAAGGCTTCGCACGCGGTGCGCCGACGGCCAGCGCGCACGGCACGGCCATCGCGTCACTGTTGATCGGATCGGGCGGCGTGCGTGGTGCTGCGCAGGGCAAGGCACTGCTCGTCGCCGACGTCTATGGCAATGATCCGGCCGGCGGCAATGCGACCGCCATCGCGCGGGCGCTGGGCTGGATCGTGCGGCGCGATGTGCCGGTAGCGACGATCAGCCTGGTCGGCCCGGCCAATCCCCTGCTGGGCAAGGCAGTGGCGAGCGCGCAAGGCAAGGGCCTTATCATAGTGGCGGCCGTCGGCAATGACGGTCCCGCTGCGCCGCCGTCGTTTCCCGCATCCTATCCCGGCGTGGTCGCCGTAACGGGAGTAGATCGGCGGGATCGCGCGCTGCCAGAAGCTGGGCGTGCACTGCATCTCGATTATGCCGCGCCCGGCGCGGACATGCTGGCGGCGGCCCCGGGCAGAAAGACTGTGCGGGTGCGGGGCACTTCCTATGCTGCGCCTCTGGTCGCCGCGCGGCTTGTTCAGCATTATCCCGTGCCGGATCCGGCGCGCGGGACTGCCGCGATCAAGGCGCTGGATGCCGAAGCGCGTGATCTGGGCGCCAGGGGACCGGACAAAGTCTATGGTCGTGGCCTGATCTGCGGCACCTGCCGCACTCGCTGATGTTTTTACAAGGTGCCGGGATTAAATCCTGCATGGCCCCCGTTGTCCTCCCAAGAGCGGATTATATGGGAGAATGGACATGAAGACCTTTCTGAAAACGACCAGCATCATTGTGGCCATGTCGATCACGGCATCCGCCTCGGCGCAGCTTCTTGGCGGCGGCGGCCTCGGTGGAGCATTGGGTGGGACAGTCGGCGGGCTGACTGGCTCGCTTGGCGGGATGGGCAGCACCATGGGCGAGACCCGGATCGATCGTAGCGTCGACCGTCGTTCTGGCACAGCCAAGGTGGATACGCGCACCAGCCGCAGCGCCAATGGATCGGCCACCGGTGACGCGAACATCATCGGTCGCACCGTCTCGGGCGCGACGAGTGGCAGCGCTTCAGGTTCGGCCAGCGGTAGCGCCGATGTGGAGGCCATTGGCACCGACGCCATCCGCAACACCGCGGGGCAGGCCGTGGGCACTGCACGCGGCGCCGCCGGAGAGGTAGCGGACACGGCGAATGGCGCACGCAGTACCATCGCTGCAGTAACCGGTTCCACTGGTGCCGTATCCAGCACTGCATCTGGAAGCGGCCAAGGCACAGGTTCAGCGCAAGGTAGCCTTGGTCAACTGGCACTTGCCGGATCGGGCGCGGCCAGTGGCGCCGGGATGTTCGCAGTCGAACCAGGCATGACAGTTCAGGATATGCGAGGCCGCGTGATCGGCACCGTCGAGAATGTCCGCACCAGCGGTCACGGCGTCGTGCAGCAAGTGCTGGTAGATGTCGGCAACCGCACGGCTGCGCTTCCGGCGGCCAATTTCTCCGGCAGTGGCAATGCACTCGTCTCCGGCATGGGCAGAACGGAAGTGAACAGGGAGGCCAAGCAGCAGGGCAACACCGACGGCGCCGAGCCGAAAAGCAGTGCGCGAGCGTCTCGCCATGGTGCCGCTAATCGCGACGCCCAGACTAAGGCGCAGTAATCTCGTTTTGATAACAAGTGGGCGCGCGCCATCATATGGCGTGTGCCCACTTGTTATGATGCGTAAGCTGCTACCCCTTGATGTTACCGGCTTACTACTGCGGAATGCCTTGGCCGAACACCGGACTGGCGCCCGATATCGCCTATGGCTGGTAGAAAACCTTGCGTGGCTGGTGCACGAGAAAGGGGTCGAGCCGCATATCCCCGTATTCGAGCACAGCAATAGGCGCACCGGTAGCTTTCAACGGCGAGCGTTCCGCTTCGAGCATTAGCGCGATGCCTATGTTTGCTCGGGAGGGAAAGGATCTGAAGCGATATACCCGCAACTTCGCAGCAACCCGTCATGGCGTCGATCAGGATGGCTTCATGCGATATCGCGCGACCAAAGCCGACTGTGACGCTTGCGCGCTCAAGCCGGCCTGCCGTCCAGACTAGGCGGCCCGGCCGCTACCACCCATTCCCGCTTCGATCACAGCCTCCGGCAAAAAACGACTTCTTCAACACTATCGAACGGTCTCCGGTCAGACAGCTTTCATTCTCTGAAGGGAGCGTAAGCTGACGTTCGGCATCAGGAGATGTCCATGCTTCTCGTGAGTGCCGCTAACATAGAATCGTAGAAACAAGACGTGGCGACGGCTTGAGGCTTAATGACATCAAAGGCGTGATACCCGCCTTCGGTGACGTAGGTGACGCATGCCACGCCTGCATCCCGTAGTCTTTGACCATATTCGACATCCTCGTCATGAAAGAGATCAAGCGTGCCGACGCCGATCCAAGCCGGCGGCAAGCCCACAAGATCGGTGCGTTTCGCAGGAACCGCATAGGTGGGATATTCGTCGATCCTGGGATCCTGCCCTAGATAGCTTGCCCAGCCAAAATGATTGCTGTCTGGCGTCCAGACGAACTGCCCCTTCCCGCCGTGATCCCGTTCGACCGTCGTCCGCGCATCGAGCATGGGATAGACCAGCAACTGGAACACAGGCGCGATCGATCCATCATCGGCGACACGTTGAACCAAGCCTGCGGCCAATCCGCCACCCGCGCTTTGGCCGCCGATAGCCATCCGGGCGACGTCGATCGCAAGTTCAGAGGCGTGCTCATTCACCCAGTTCCAGGCAGCGTAACAATCATCCAGCGGTGCCGGGAAGGAATGTTCGGGTGCGAGTCGATAATCCACACTGAAGATCACAATATCAAGGCGATCGAGGACACGGGTCACGAATGCCATGTCTTGCTCAGGCGTACCGATGACATACCCTCCACCATGGATCCACAATAGGGCAGGCCTCATCCGCGATGACGTTTCACGTTCAAAGAGGACGAGCCGTACAGGAGGTCCGCTCTTTCTTCCCGATACCCACCGTTCCGTCATCCGAACGCCCTTCGGAGGCTTAGCCGCCGGGCCAAGCGCCATTGCCCCCCGGATCAACCGCACCAGCATCGGTGAGAAGGTCGGCGTAATCATCAACGCGGCGCTGCGCAGTTCAGAGGGAACGGCTTTCATCTGCCGAGTTTGCCGGGCAGCCAAGGCGGTTAGAGCGCCGGCTCCTGCAATCGCTATCCATTTCAAGGCATTTTTATGGTTCAATATCGCCTCCTTTATCGCTTTGCGTATTGATGCCCTTCATGATCGGTTCTGGCACCCGATTTTATCCATCTGGTGATCTTGGTCTGGAGGCGCTCAGTCCGTTCGCACGCCGATGATCGCGATGCTGCGCGGTTGCACTGCGATCGAGTGATTCTCGACCTGGAACGTTACGACTTCATGGCTCCGGTTGATGCAGGCTGTTGGACCATGCGGCATAAAATGTACGGCAAGGGCGTCTCCATGCGCCGCATTCCAGTCTTCTTCGCGCATTGGCGATCCCTCGGGGGAAAGCCACCTGACGCTGTCTTCACTCAACAACTGTATATCTCGCAGCGAAGGCGACGCAGCACGCAGGGCAGCAAGGACGACGCTATGTTGCTCCAGTTCCCCGTCGCGACCCGACCAGTCTATCCACGTCGTCGCATTATCCTGCGCATAGGCATTGTTGTTGCCGCGTTGCGTCCGCCCGAACTCGTCACCTGCCGTCAACATGATCGTGCCGCGTGACAGGAACAGCGTCGAGAGCATTGCCTTGATGTCGCGGCGGCGAGCTGCGCGAACGTCCGGGTCATCGGTCTCGCCTTCGGCGCCGTTGTTCCAGCTAAAATTCTCGCCATGACCATCGCGATTATCCTCGCCATTGGCGTGATTGTGCCGATCGGCATATGCGGTCACATCGGCGAGGCTGAACCCGTCATGCGACGCCAGATAGTTGATGCTGCGCGTTTCGGCTCCGGTAAAAATATCGCTCGATCCCGCAAGCCGGGTCGCAAAGGCGCCCAGCATATGCGAGTCGCCGCGCCAGAAACGGCGCATGTCATCGCGATACCGGTCATTCCACTCCAGCCAGCCATCGCCAAACTGCCCCAGTTGATAGCCGCCCGGTCCGATATCCCATGGCTCGGCGATCATGATTCGGTCTTGCAGGATTGGATCATCGGCCATCTCTCGCAACAAGGGCGCATTTCGGTCGAAGCCGTGCGGCAGGCGCCCCAGCGCCGGGGCCAGATCGAACCGGAACCCGTCGACTCCCGCGTACTTCACGAAGTACCGCATCGAATCGCAGATCAGCCTGCGGCTTACCGGGTGATTGCAATTAATGCTGTTTCCCGTCCCGGTGTCGTTGATGAGCGTGCCATCCTCGGCGTGGCGAAAATAGCTGCGCGCATCCAGTCCACGCAGCGATAGCGTCGTCCCGTCGGCATCGCTCTCGCCATCGTGATTATAGACCATGTCCAGAACGACGCCGATTCCCGCCGCATGAAGCGCCGCGACCACATCACGCAGATCAGCCATTCCACCCGGAGCCAGCCGTGGGTCCAGCGCAAAATAGCTGGCCGGATTATATCCCCACGCGTTGCTCAGCCCGAGCGGCGGCAAGTGGCGCTCATCTATCCACGCGTTGATCGGCATCAACTCCACGGCGGAGACATGCAGGCGCTGCAAATGCGCGATGATCGCGGGGTGCGTCAATGCGCGCAAAGTTCCGCGTTGATCCTCCGGCACGTCCGGGTGCAGCATCGTGAAAGACCGGACCTGAAGCTCGTAAATCAAACCTCCCGGCGTGAAATGAGGAGGGCTTGCAGACACCGCCCGGGGCGACAACTCGACGATGCCCTTTGGCATGATCGCGGCGGTATCGCTCCCTTCGCCGCGCCGCGCAGCCAGCACGGGATCATGCATGAAGGGACGATCGATTCGGGTGGCGTAAGGATCGAGCAACAGCTTGTCGGGATCGAACCACAAACCCGCGGCCGGATCATAAGGTCCGTCAGCCCGGAAACCGTAATGCGTGCCCTCCCCTACCCCCGGCGCAAAAAGGGAAAACACCATGCCATGCCGCGCCATCGGCAATCGGACTATCTCCTGATCATCTTCAAACAGACATAGCCACAGCGCGTCCGCTGGAGACCAGACTGCGAAGCGCGTACCGCCCGCCTCGACTTGCGCGCCCAGCGGCGGAAGGTCGGCGGGCATCATCACCGCAACGATCGATACAGCGCCGCATAGCGTGCAGCGCTTTTGTCCCACGAGAAATCCGCCGCCATGCCTGCACGCTGGATCGCGCGCCATTTTGGGGGATCGCGGTACAGCGACACGGCGCGTCCCATCGCCCGGCGCAGGGCAGCCGGATCGGGCGGCGCGAACTGGACACCCGTGGCGACATCCGCGCTTAAGGCGGCGGCATTCGCGTCGATGATCGTATCGGCCAGTCCGCCAACCCGCGCCACAACCGGAACGCAGCCATAGCGCAGTCCATAAAGCTGGGTGAGGCCGCATGGCTCGAATCGGGACGGGATCAGGATTGCGTCGCCCCCGCCCTGCATCAGATGCGACAGCGGCTCGTCATAGCCGATGCGCACGCCCACGCGGCCGCGATGCCGCTCAGCCGCAGATAGAAATGCGCCCTCCAGGGCGTTATCGCCCGACCCCAGAACCGCCAGCTTGCCACCCAGCGCCACCAGATGATCCAGCGTTTCCGCCAGAACATCCATGCCCTTCTGCCAAGTCAGGCGGCTGATCACGATGAACAGCGGGCTGTCATCCGTGTCGAGACCAAAGCTGCGATCGACGGCTGCCCGGTTCGCCGCTCGGCCCGACAAATCCGTGGTTGAGAAGGGCTGCGCGAGCAGAGCATCGCTGGCCGGGTTCCAGGCCTGCGTGTCGATACCGTTCAATATGCCGTGCAGCCGGTCGGCCCGTCCGGACAGAAGGCCTTCTAAACCCATGCCCCCGGCCGATGTCTGGATTTCCTCGGCGTAGCTTGGGCTAACCGTCGTGATAGCGTCGGCGGAGACCAGCCCCGCCTTGAGGAAGCCCGTGCCGCCATAATATTCGACACCGTCCATGCCCCAGGCCACCGCCGGGAGGTCGAGCGCGGCGAAGATGCTGGCATCAAACTGCCCCTGAAAGGCAAGATTATGGATCGTCACGACTTTGGGCACCGCGTGGACCGCGCCATAGCGCATATAGGCAAGGGTCATCGCCGCCTGCCAGTCGTGCGCATGCACCACATCGGGTTGCCAGCCTTTGATCAGGCCAGCCGCTATGTCGGCCCCGGCACGCGACAGAGCCGCAAAGCGCTTCCAGTTGTCGGGCCAGTCATTGCCTGCGGCGTCATCATAAGGGCCGCCCTCCCGCGCAAAGAACGCGGGACAGTCCAGCACGACAAGATCAAGATCGCCGACCTTTGCCGCAATCAGTGAGGCAGGCTCGCCGAAGAGCGCCTCGTAGCGATGCAGGCTTTTGCCGCCGCCGATCCGCGCCATCACCGCAGGATAGCCAGGGACCAGCATCCGCACGGTGATCCCCTCCCCGGCCAGGGCGAGCGGCAAAGCGCCGGCCACATCGGCCAGACCTCCCGTCTTGATGAGCGGATATATTTCGGACGTGACGCTCAGCACCTTCATTTGATAAGCGTGTCCGGCAATCGGTCGATCATCGCTTTGGTAATGAGACACACTCCGCTCTCGGTTCGACGGAACCATTTCGCATCATATTCCGGCTCCTCGCCGACGACCAGTCCGGTCGGGATACGAACGCCCGAGTCCAGCACGCATTTGTGAAGCCGCGCCCCGCGACCGATTTCGCAGTTCGGCAGGATGATGCTTTCCGTGATCGAGGAAAAGCTGTGTGTCCGTACGCCCGTGAAGAGCAAACTCCGGTGCAGCGCGGATCCGGAAACGATGCATCCGCCCGCGATCAGCGACGATGTGGCCGATCCGCGGCGGCCGTCCTCATCATGCACGAATTTAGCGGGAGCCGTGACTTCCGCATGAGTCCAAAGCGGCCAACTGCGGTCGTAGATATCCAGCGGCGGCACTACGTCGGTCAGGTCGATATTTGCCTGCCAGTAGGCGTCGATCGTCCCTACGTCGCGCCAATAGGCCTCCACTTCACTTTCCGCGCGCACGCAACTGCTGGCGAAACGATGCGCGACGGCCTTGCCGTGCTTCACCATGTAGGGGACGATGTCGCCGCCGAAGTCGCGGTTGCTCCCCGGCGTTTCAGCGTCGCGGCGTAATTGCTCGGCCAGAACCTTGGTACGAAACACATAGATGCCCATGGATGCCAGCGCGCGATCCGGATGTCCGGGAATGGCAGGCGGATCGATCGGCTTTTCCACGAAATCGGTTATCGTGTCATGCTCATCGACGTGCATAACGCCAAAGCCGACAGCCTCCATGCGGGGCACTTCCAGGCAACCGACGGTCACGTCCGCGCCGCTGTCCACATGCTGCTGGAGCATGAGCTCGTAGTCCATCTTGTAGATATGATCACCCGCCAGGATCACCATATATTCAGGTGCATAATCCTCGATTATGTCGAGGTTCTGGAACACGGCGTCCGCGGTGCCCTCATACCATTGGCTTTCCGATATGCGCTGGCTGGCTGGCAGTATGTCGAAGCTCTCATTGCGTTCCGTGCGGAAGAAGTTCCAGCCACGCTGCAAGTGACGGATCAGCGAATGAGCCTTATATTGGGTGGCGACGCCGATGCGCCGGATGCCGCTGTTCAGTGCATTGGAGAGTGCGAAATCGATGATCCGCGCCTTGCCCCCGAAATGCACGGCGGGTTTTGCGCGCATGTCGGTAAGTTCGCCCAAGCGACTGCCCCGCCCCCCCGCCAGCACATAGGCCATGGCATCTCGCGCGATGGGGTGCGTTTTCCTGTCCATCATTCTCTCCTTCGCGCCGTTATTCGGCTTCGGGTTCCAGCATTATCGTTGCGAGCGGCGGCAGGGTGATATGCGCCCAGCCATCGTCCGCTGTTTCTACAACGCCGCCATTGCCCGCTCCGCTCCCACCATAATCAGTAGAATCGGTATTCAACATCTCGCGCCAGCGTCCGCCATGCGGCAATCGCATACCGTAGCCGTGACGCAGTATTGGCGTGAAGTGGCTGATTACCACCACCGGTTTCGCTTCCGGCGCGCGACGCGTCCAGGCGAACACGGAATCCTCGGCGGCGTCGACCAATAGCCACTCGAAGCCCTCGCCCTCGCAATCGCGCGCATGTAGCGCTGGCATTGTGCGGTACAGCCGGTTGACGTCCCGAACGACCGACTGCACGCCCCTATGCCTTGCATCATCCAGCAGGTGCCAATCGAGGGACCGCTCCTCGCTCCACTCGGCCCGCTGTGCAAATTCCTGCCCCATGAACAGCAGCTTCTTGCCCGGATATCCCCACATCATCGCGAGATAGGCCCGCAGCGTCGCGAACTTCTGCCAGTCGTCACCGGACATCTTGTTGAGCAGCGATCCCTTGCCATGCACCACTTCGTCATGACTGAGCGGCAGGACGTAATTCTCGGCAAAGGCATAGAGCAGGCCAAAGGTAAGATCGTCGTGATGATGCTGTCTGTCCGACGCATCGCGCTGCAAATATCGCAGCGTGTCGTGCATGAAACCCATGTTCCATTTGAAGCCGAAGCCCAGGCCACCATCATGCACGGGCCGCGATACGCCCGGCCAGCTTGTTGACTCTTCGGCCATGGTGATCGCGCCCATGTCCATGCCGTACAGCGCTTTGTTCATGCCCTGCAGGAACTCGACGGCCTCCCAATTCTCGCGCCCGCCATCGGCATTGGGCACCCACTCCCCTGCCTTGCGCGAATAATCGAGGTAGAGCATCGACGCGACGGCATCGACGCGCAGCGCATCGACATGATAACGCTCCGCCCAGAATAGCGCATTGTTCGTGAGGAACGCTGAAACCTCCCGCCGCCCGAAATTATAGATCGCCGTGTTCCAGTCGGGATGAAAGCCCTTTCGCGGATCGTCATGCTCGTAGAGCGCGGTGCCATCAAAACGGGCAAGGCCATGTGCGTCGGTCGGGAAATGCGCCGGAACCCAATCCAGTATCACGCCGATACCGGCTTGATGCGCGCCATCCACGAAACGTGCAAACCCATCAGGGTCGCCGAAGCGGGCGGACGGCGCGTATAATCCGGTCGTCTGATACCCCCAGCTTGGGTCATAAGGATGCTCGCTGATCGGCATGAACTCGATATGCGTAAAACCAAGGTCAGCGACATAGGGGATCAGCCGGTCCGCCAGCGCATCCCAATGCAGGAAATTGCCAGCGTCATCACGCTGCCATGATCCGGCATGCACTTCGTAGATCGAGATGGGCTGGCGGCGCGCATCCACCTTTTGCCAATGCGCGCGGTGCGAGGCATCGTTCCAGATATGCGAAGATGGCGCAGCCACGATAGAGGCCGTCGCGGGGCGATATTCCGATTTGAACGCAAACGGATCGGCCCTCAGCGGCAGGACGACGCCGTCGCTGGCCATGATCTCATATTTATAGGCACTGCCCGGTTCTACTGTGGGCAGGAAGATTTCCCACACCCCACTATCCGCGCGCAGCCGCATCGCATGGCGTCGGCCATCCCAATCGTTGAACGTCCCGACCACGGACACGCGTCGCGCATTGGGCGCCCATACTGCGAAATGGGTGCCCGCGACGCCCTCATGTTCCATCACGTGCGCGCCCAGCTTGTCGAACAGGCGCAGATGCGACCCCTCCGCCAGATAATAATCGTCCATCGGCCCCAGCACCGGACCGAAGCTATAGGGGTCGATCAAGTCGTGACTGCTGCCGTCCACATAGGTTGCATGATAACGAAGTGGCTGGCGTTCCTTGATCCGCACCGCGCCCACGAACAATCCTGCTTCATGGATACCGTCCAGAGTGCCAATCGCCTTACCATCCAGCGTCGAGGCGCAGACCGCAACTGCGTCCGGCAAAAAACACCGTGCCGTAAATACCGCGCCATCAGCATGGACGCCAAGCCGCGCGAAAGGGTCATTCTCCCGCCCCTCGATGAGCGCTTCCGCCTGCTCAGGTGTCAACACTCCAGGTTCACGGCAGCACCTTCCAGATGTCCCTTGCATATTCCCGGATGGTCCGGTCCGACGAGAACCAGCCCATGCGTGCGACATTATAGATCGCCTTGGACGTCCAGGCGGGCTTGTCGTTCCACAGCGTGTCGGCCCGGCGTTGAGCCGCCGCATAGCTTTCGAAATCGGCAGCCACCATGAACCAGTCTTTATCGCAAATCCCGCCGATCAGATCGGCGTAACGATTGGGATCGCCGGGCGAGAATACGCCCGATCGGATGGCATTCAGCGCCTGCGACAACTCCGTGCTGGCATCGATCACGGCGCGCGGGTCATAGCCATTGGCGCGGCGCGTATTCACTTCCTCGGCCGTTAGACCGAAGATCAGGATATTCTCTTCACCCACATGGTCGCGCATCTCCACGTTCGCGCCATCCAGCGTACCGATCGTCAAAGCGCCATTGACGGCGAACTTCATGTTCCCGGTGCCTGACGCTTCCATGCCCGCCGTCGAAATCTGCTCCGAAAGATCGGCGGCGGGGATCATGATTTCCGCCATCGAAACATTGTAGTTCGGCACGAACTGGATCTTGAGCAGCCCCTGCACCGCCGGATCGTGATTCACGATACGCGCCACATCATTGGCGAGTTTTATGATGAGCTTCGCATTGTGATAGCTCGGCGCAGCCTTCCCCCCGAACAGCTTCACACGCGGCACCCAGTCACGCTCCGGGTGGGAGCGGATCTGGTCGTAGAGCGACACCGCCTCGATGATGTTGAGCAACTGCCGCTTATACTCGTGGATGCGCTTGATATGGATATCGAACATCGCGGTCGGGTCGATGCGCGCATTGATCCGTTCGCGCATAACCTGCGACAGATGCTGTTTGTTGGCGAGCTTCACTGCCAGGAATTTCTCCTGAAAAGCGCTGTCATGCGCGAATGCGTCCAGATCACGCAGGCCTTCAGGATCATCCATGAACCGGTCGCCTATCGCCTCGCGGATCAGTCCGAAGAGGCCCGGATTGCACTGCATCAGCCAACGGCGGAACGTGACGCCGTTCGTCTTGTTGTTGATCCGCGTGGGATAAAGCCGGTGGAAATCGGCAAAAACCGTCTGCTTCATCAAATCGGTATGCAGCGCCGAAACGCCATTGATGCTGTGCGACCCGGCAAAGGCGAGATTGCCCATACGCACACGACGTTCTCCACCCTCGTCGATCAGCGAGATCGTGCCAATGGCAACATCGTCAAACCCGCCCGCACCCCGCGCTTCGGCAAGGAGCCTGCTGTTCACGGCATAGACAATCTGCATGTGCCGGGGGAGCAAGCGTTCGAACAACGGCACCGGCCAGCTTTCCAGCGCCTCAGGCAGCAACGTATGGTTGGTGTAGCTGAAGGTGCGCCGGGTGATGTCCCAACCTTCGTCGAATTCCAAACCATGCACGTCGATGAGCAGCCGCATCAACTCTGCGACCGACACGGCGGGATGGGTGTCATTAAGCTGGATCGCGGCTTTGTCCGGCAGCGTCCTGACGTCACCAAAATACTGGATATGCCGCCGCACGATGTCCTGAAGCGATGCGGCCGAGAAGAAATATTCCTGCCGAAGTCGCAACTCCTGCCCGGCGGGAGAACTATCGGCGGGATACAGCACGCGCGTCAACGCCTCGGCACGGTTGCTTTCTTGCAATGCGCCGACGTGGTCGCCCGCGTTGAAGCGATCGAGCAGGATCGGGTCGATGGGCTGCGCGGTCCACAGCCGCAGCGTATTGACCCGCTTGCCACGCCAGCCCGCGATGGGCGTGTCAAAAGCCGTCGCAATGACGCGCTCAGCAGGCTTCCAGTTCATCTGATGCGGGCTGGAGTCGTCATCATTTACCGGATCGACGAGGCCACCAAAGCCAACTTCGTAACTCGCCTCACGTCGTTCGAATTCCCATGGATTGCCATGCGTCAGCCAGGTTTCGGGAAGCTCGACTTGCCAGCCGTCCGAAATCTCCTGCCGGAACATCCCGTTCACATAGCGGATCCCATAGCCATAGGCGGGCACGTCGACTGTCGCCATGCTTTCCATGAAGCATGCGGCAAGCCGTCCGAGGCCGCCGTTGCCGAGCGCAGCGTCAGGCTCCAGTTCCGCGATCACGTCAATGTCCACGTTTAGAGACGCCAGCGCCTGCTGCATCTCGTCTAGCAGTTCCATATTGGACACCGCATCGCGCATCAGCCGACCAATCAGGAATTCCAGCGACAAGTAATAGACGCGACGGCCCTGCGCTTCGTATGTCTTATGCGTGGAGTTGATCCAGGCATCGATCACCCGGTCGCGGATCGAGAGGATCACGGCGTGCAGCCAATCATGCGGCTGAGCAGCCGTCGCATCCTTACCTAGCCGATAAGTCAGGCGCTCGACAATCTCATGCGCAAGCACTGCCGGATCGGACTGCCGCGGAGCAGGCTTCGGGAGATTGGGCAAAGCTGTTGTAAGATTCATGGTGACGAGACCCCCTCGGGACAGACGATGCTGAACCCTCTCCTCTTTGTGCCATCAGGATTGCACGACATGGTCCTACGCGCCAACCGTTTCTTACCCTTTAATGCGGATCAATCCTTCCTGCGCGCAACTCGCGATCAGCTTGCCCTGTCGATCGAAGATCATGCCGCGATTGAAACCCCGAGCATGCCCCGTCCAGGGGCTATCCATACTGTAGAGCAGCCAGTCGTCCACCTGTACGTCGTTATGAAACCACAGCGCATGATCAAGGCTGGCGCCCTGCAAATTCTTGCTGACGAGAGATCGGTTGTGGGGAAGGAGCGATGTCGCAAGCAAAGCCAGGTCCGTAGCCATCGCCAATATTGCCCGATGTACATGCTGTCCCCCAGCTACCGGCGCACGCGTGCGGAACCACATATGATATGTTGGCTCGTGCTTTCCGGTGAGGAAGAATGTGGGCTTCCCTACAGCACGAATTTCGAAGGGACTGGGGCGGGTAAGGATATGGAAATGCCCCGGCGAGACCTCGTCCCGGTGTCGCCGTGCATAATCGGCCTGATCTTCCAGTTGTTCGGGCGAAGGCACATCGGGCATGGGAGCCTGATGCTCCAGGCCGGATTCCTGCCGCTGGAACGATGTCACCATGTTGAGGATTGGCCGCTCCTTCTGCATGGCAACGACACGGCGATTGGAAAAACTTCCTCCGTCGAAATCAGCTTCGACACGATAATCGATCGGATGATCTTCATCGCCCGGCCGCATGAAGTAGGCGTGGAGCGAGTGAACCAGCTTATCGCTGTCGATGGTCTTGATCGCTGCGGCCAGTGCCTGCCCGATGACTTGGCCACCGAAGACTCGGCCCACGCCGCCCGGCCGCTGTGCACCCCGAAACATATGGTCCGTAAGGGGAGAGACATCGAGCAGATGGACCAGCCCGGCAACAAGCGCCTCAGGTGTTATCGGCTTTTCGGTCATGACGCCTTTATCCTCGCCACGCCCGGCTGTCGGTCAGCGCCGAATAGATGAGCGTTTTCAGCTCGCGCCGGACAGACACCGCGCTCGATGGCATCACCTGCGTCATGAATACAGCTATTATGCGCTCGACTGGATCGATGAAGAAGAATGTCGAAAGCATGCCACCCCAATAATATTCTCCGGCAGAACCCGGCATCATCGTGGCCACTGGATTTCCCGTCACGGCGAAACCCAAGCCGAAGCCCACACCCATATATTCGCCCTCGCTGAACAGAGACGTGGAAATACTCGCCAGATCGCCGCCACCGGGCAAATGGTTGGCTGTCATCAATGCAACGGTTTTCGGGGACAGGAGTCTGGCGCCATCAAGATCACCGCCGCGCAGTAACATGCGGCAGAACCGATGATAATCCTGTGTCGACGAAATAAGGCCGCCGCCACCCGAATAGGTCCGCAGCGGCAGTCGCCATCGGCTGCTCTCCCCCCGGTCGTATAATGTCCGAGTTCCCTGCGGATCGATTTGCCATGCGTCGGTGAGACGCGGCTGATCAGGTTCCGGCAGAGTGAAGAATGTGTCCTTCATGCCAAGCGGCGCGAAAATTCGTTTCGCGAAGAAATCGGCCAAAGATGTTCCCGATAAGCGCTCGACGATCACCCCCAGCACATCGGTAGATATCGAATAAATCCACCCCGCTCCGGGAGAAAATTCAAGCGGAAGGGCGGCGACGGCGGCGATATATTCATCGGAGGTTCGCGACGGATGAAACACGTCGAGCTTCTGCTCCGCATAGGCCGCATCGATCGGTGTCTGTTCCTGAAAGCTATATGTCAGTCCGGATGTGTGACGCAGCAGATCAATCATAAGCATCGGAGCATCGGCGGGCCGTGTGACGAACGGCGTCCCTTCTTCACCGCCGCCGACCCTGATTTGCAGGTTATGAAACTCGGGCAGAACATCGTGTACGGGCGTGTTCAAAGCGACAACACCTTCCTCCACCAGCATCATGAAGGCAACCGACGTAATCGGCTTCGTCATGGAGGCAATGCGAAACAGCGCGTGGCGAACCAACGGAGCGCCGTTAGCCCTGGCCTCTCCTATGCCAAAGGACACCACCGGCTGCTCATCGCGCGAAAGCAGGAATTGCGCATGGGGAAGAAGGCCGGAGGCAACGCGCTGCTGAAGAAACGTGCCTATTCGGCCCAGCCTTTCTTCATCGAACCCTGTGCAGTTGCCCCAATCGATATCCAGATCGCCCGCCACTTTTCACCCTCTGCTGTCCGACGCCAATCGCTTATGACCGCGACAAGCCATCCCGCCATAGCCTTTAGCGCGATTACTCCGAACATCACAATTGTCCCAAGCAGGCCGCATGGTGCCGATGTAACGCTATTCGGCGGCGCTGCGGCACGGCGCCGCCAGGAAGAGTATAAATCGATCGGTCGCGCCAGGAGTTTATCTTGTGAAGGCATGACCAGGCAATCCCGTGCCGGAAGAACGACTTATCTCTTAACCATATAGCTTCATCGCAAATTCGGCCGTTGCTCTTGCGCACTGCACCATAGGAGGATTAGCACCCCTGGGGCGTTCAGAATTGATCGAAACATGAGCGATAGCAGGCATAATAGGCGTTGGATCAACGCATATATTTGAAGGCTGCATAAACGGCGATGTAGCCACATATAAGCGCAAGGGGGCCAGCGGCCCGCGAGAGCATTTGAATGAGGAACTCAACCGGATCATGATCTTGAGGCTGATTTTCATCCGGTGACGGCGCTCTCGGCTTTACCGGGAAATCTTGCTTCATTCTACTCCCCAGTGATTTTATGCCCCACGAGTGTCGCCGAAGTGTGAATTGATATGTGTAGGAACGCAAACGGTGTTGCGTTCAAAATGGATGCAATATATATTGCACGCAAATCATTCGATATAGCCATGCGTTTTCAATGACATAAGCGCGTCTTTGTTTTTTAATGGAGCTACCTTTCACACATGGAACCCACTTTGCGAATGAGTAGGCTGACGAGCGTTACATTCTCGAACGCACCACGCGAAAGGGGGAGCGGTTTCCAGCTGACCGGAAGCCGCCTGTTGAAGATGCAAGATGTAGAGCAAGAAAAAGCCCGGCAACTGATAGGACGGATCGTCAGCACGACGGGGCTGTCGGTGACGGAAATCGCACGAAAGGCCGGATTGTCGCCTTCTACGCTTACCCGAATTTACCCCGAATCGACGGTCAACTACACGCTGTCCACACGAACGCTGGCGAAGATCCGCGCGGTCTTCCCCACGGCCAATGACGAGAATGGAAACGTCAGCCGAGTTGCGGAGCCGCGACAGCCGTTCATGGCGCAGCCTACGCCGCCCATGGGCATTTACGTTCTCGGGACGCTGGACGATGCGGATGTAGCGGCGCGGCTGTCCGTACCTGCTGAATTCGAGCTTTACTGCGCCGCTCTTGAAGAAGCGAAGGTCCAGCAGTTGCCGCAGTTCGCCTTGATGGACAAAGAGCGTTTCGTCGCCGCCTATATGCCTGGCGACGCCATGGAACCCCGTTTTCGCGCGGGCGAAATGGTTCTGATCGACAAGGTGCGACCGGCTGCAATCGGCGGCGATGTGTTTGTGACGCTGAGCGGTGCGGAAGGTAAGTCCGTCGTGACAGTCGCAAAGCTGGTGGAGCGCGACCGCAATCAGATCACATTGCTCCAGCATCGCTACAACGCGGAGACTAACATTCACCGCAGCCAGGTGGAAAGCATCTATCCCATCGTCGCCCTGTTCGAAGACCGCTTCTAAACAGAGCGGGCAGTTGCAGGGTCGTCCCGCAACTGCCCGTTTCGGATCATGCCTTTGGCGCAGGCTCCACAACCCGGATACTGAGTTCGCGAAGCTGCTTGAGCGACACATTGTTCGGCGCACCCATCATCAGGTCTTCGGCCTTCTGATTCATCGGGAACAACACGACTTCACGGATGTTCGGCTCATCCGCCAACAGCATTACCATGCGATCGACGCCCGGTGCGGAGCCACCATGGGGCGGTGCGCCGAACTTGAAGGCGTTCAGCATGCCCGAGAAGTTCTTCTCTACGTCATCGTTCGAATAGCCAGCAATCTCGAACGCCTTGTACATGATGTCCGGACGATGGTTACGGATCGCGCCTGACGACAGCTCAACGCCATTGCACACGATGTCATATTGCCACGCGAGAATGTCGAGCGGGTCCATATTCTCCAGCGCGTCCATCTCGCCCTGCGGCATGGAGAAGGGATTGTGGCTGAAATCGACTTTCTTGTTTTCCTCGTCATATTCGAACATCGGGAAATCGACGATCCAGCAGAATTTGAATACGTCCTGCTCGATCAGGCCCAGCAATTCGCCGGTCCGCGTGCGCGCTGCGCCCGCCAGCTTCGCCGCCTGTAATTCCTTGCCCGCGGCAAAGAACACGCCGTCGTTGGGACCAAGGCCCAGAGCCGCGATCAGCTTCGCCGTCGCTTCCTCGCCATGGTTCTTAGCAATGGGGCCGCCGGGCACACCGTCCTTGATGTTGATGTAGCCAAGGCCGGCATGGCCCTCACTCCGCGCCCACACATTCATATCGTCGAAGAACTTGCGGCTGCCCGCCCCCGCACCCGGAGCCGGGATGGCGCGGATCACGCCGCCGCCTTCCACGATCCCTGCAAAGATGCCGAAGCCCGACCCGACGAAATGCTCGGTCACGTCCGTGATCTCGATAGGGTTGCGCAGGTCCGGCTTGTCGCTGCCATATTTCAGCATGGACTCGCGATAGGCGATGCGTGGGAAGGGATAAGGCGTCACGGCTTTACCGTCCGCAAACTCCTCGAACACGCCATGCAGCACGGGTTCGATGGCATTGAACACATCGTCCTGCGTCACGAAGCTCATCTCGAAATCAAGCTGGTAGAATTCGCCGGGTGAGCGATCGGCGCGTGCATCCTCATCGCGAAAGCAAGGTGCGATCTGGAAATAGCGGTCGAACCCGGCCACCATCAGGAGTTGCTTGAACATCTGCGGCGCCTGCGGCAGCGCATAGAATTTGCCCGGATGCACGCGGCTCGGCACCAGGAAATCGCGTGCGCCTTCTGGCGAGGACGCGGTCAGGATCGGCGTCTGGAACTCGGTGAAGCCCTGCCCGATCATCCGGTTGCGCAGCGATGCGATTACCGAGGAACGGAGCATGATGTTCTTGTGCAGCCGCTCGCGACGCAGGTCGAGGAAGCGATAGCGCAGGCGGATATCCTCGGGATATTCCTGCTCCCCCGCCACCGGCAAGGGCAGCTCATGTGCGGAGGATTGCACCGTCACGCTGTCCGCTACGACTTCGATTGCGCCGGTCGCAAGGTTCGGGTTGGTCGCTTCCGGCCCGCGTGAGACCACTTCTCCGTCGATCGTCACCACCGATTCGACCCGCAGCCCCTCAAGTACCCGCAAGGCTTCGCTGTCCGCCTTCGCGACGATCTGCGTCAGTCCATAATGATCGCGCAAATCTACGAACAGCACGCCGCCATGGTCGCGCTTGCGGTGCACCCAGCCGGAAAGGCGGACATTCGCGCCGACATCGCTCTCACGGAGGGCTGCGCAGTTATGGGTGCGGTAAACGTGCATGGCTCTGTTTTCTTCCAACGCTTTAACGGAAATGACAAACCCGTGGATCGGGGCTATGGCCGATATGTCGAAACCGACGAGCCCGCCAGGGAGCGGGCCAGCCCATAATAAGATCGAAGACCATATGCAAATTCATCCGCTGATCAGCGACAGCAAAACCCTCGCTGAATTTTGTGAACGCATCGCCAAATCCCCCTACATCGCCGTCGATACAGAGTTCATGCGGGAGAACAGCTATTGGCCGGACCTGTGTCTGGTGCAAGTCGCCGATGACAAGGAAGCCGCCGCCATCGACCCCAAGGCAGCAGGCCTGGACCTGAAACCGCTCCTGGACCTGATGGTCGACAATCATGACGTGCTGAAAGTCTTCCATGCCGGCGGTCAGGATCTGGAGATCATCTACAACCTGACGGGCAAAACGCCCTATCCGATGTTCGACACACAGATCGCGGCCATGGCGCTCGGCCTTGGCGAGCAGATCGGCTATGGCAATCTGGTCGATGCGTGGCTCGGCATCACGCTGGACAAGGGCGCGCGCTTTACTGACTGGGGACGCCGTCCGCTGGACAAACGCCAGATCGATTACGCGATTGGCGACGTCACCTATCTTATCCAGATTTTTCCGATGATGCTGGCCGACCTCAAGAAAACCGGGCGTGGCGACTGGCTCGATCAGGAGATGGAGCGGATCAGCAACGTATCGAACTACGTCAACGCGCCGGAAGAAGCATGGCAGCGCGTACGTATCGCCAGCAAGAAGGCAGATGTGCTTGGTCGCCTCAAGGCGCTTGCCGCATGGCGCGAGATCGAAGCGCAGGACAAAAACCTGCCGCGTGGTCGCATCGTCAAGGACGAAACCCTGGCCGACATCGCCTCTCACCCACCGCGGACACAGGATGACCTGACCAAAGTGCGCGGCCTGTCGGCGGGGTGGAAGAACAACGATATCGGCGCGCGGATGATGCTGGCGCTGGCCCATGCCAAGCCGCTTGATCGTGAGGAGATACCCGAGCGGGATCCGAAAAAGCCCGGACTTGGCAAGGACGGCGCGCTGGTCGCTGACCTGCTCAAGCTGCTGCTGAAGATTCGTGCGCGGGAAATCAACGTAGCTGCACGGCTACTGGCCCGCACCGACGATCTGGACGCATTGGCGGCCGGGGAACGCGATGGTCTCTCGATCCTTCAGGGGTGGCGGTACGAGCAGTTCGGCCGCGATGCGGTTGATCTGGTCGAGGGACGGATGGCCTTCGCCGTTAAGAATGGCAAACTGCGGATGACGCGCACCGCCGCTCTGGTAGAGGCTGTCGTGGAGGAGGCTGTCGTAGGGGAGGCGGGCGAATAGCGGTGCAGGACCATCTCTACACGACGCCGGCCCCACCATTTGCCCCAAATATGCTGCCGTCCGTGTAACTCAACTCGGCCCACGCCAGCATGACATAGAGCGGCGCAAGCTCGACAGGCTGAACAGCGCGGCCCGGCGGCGTGTCCTGTTCGAATTCACCCAGCTTGCCCGGTAGCTGGCCTCCAGCGACTTGCAAGGGCATCCAGATGCACGGATCGGCTTCGCGACATCCTGTGCATCGGGTTCTTCGGTCGGATAATAATTAATCGGAACGTCCACGCCCTCCCCTGCAAAGGCTATGACGGCCGCGCGGCCAATACCGGAGTTGCCGACGGTCACGAGCGCTTTTCGTCCAGCAAGTTTGCCTGCCGCCCTGTAGCTGGTCTCTCCGCAGCCGGGCACCAGATGCTCGCTCCGCCGCCCGGGGATGCATCAAGCCTCCATGACGCCAAGTTTATTCGGTCTCACATCTTTCCTACAAAGAACATTTAGTGAACATTATCAAAAGAGAAGGAGTCGGCTATGTTGATAATCGACGGTTCGTTCCTGCTGGGTTCGGCGGCGGTCCTGCAGGGTATGGCAGCACTTATAAAGGCGTATCGGCAACAAAACGGCAGCGCTCTAAAGTTGCCGGGCCGTTGTGGACGCGGGAGCAACATCGATCGGTGCGTGATCGAAAGTTCAATCCCCGATGCCTTGCCGGAGGCGCGCGGCGGAAGGAGGAGAGATGATGGAACATAGAAGTACGGCACCGGTTATTCTTATTCCAAATCAGCTGTTTGGATATGGATAGGAATTGGCATGGCGAACGATCCCAAGGCACCGAAAAGCAACGACGGCTCCAAGCCCGCCGAAAACGAAGAGCAGGCAATGGAAGAAGCACAGAAGGAGGCTGCCGAGGAACGTGAAGAGGAAGGAGGCTATCAGTAGGCCCAAGTGCCAAAGTGCAGTCGCGCGGACGACAACCCGTGCGCAGCGGCGGAGATGACCATTGCAGACGAGACGGTCACCTCGGTCCTTGCGGGCATTGCCTCCACGAAGCCCGCTCCAGGATCAGGCGCAGCTGGAGCGTTAACGCTCGCTTTGGCCTGCGCCACCGCGCGCAAGGCGCTGCAATTGTCGTTGAAACATCATCCTGACCAAGCGGAGCTTGCGAGATACGATGCGCGCCTTTCCGTGATCTGCAAGGCGGCTTTGCAAGCAGCTGACCGGGACGCGCATTATTTTGCATGTTTCATCGCGGCCACGCAGAATGGTTCCGATCCTGAAATGCGAGACCAGGCCCGCCTTCTGGCCGATCTTTCCAACGAAATGGGCACTTTCTGTGAGGATGTTGCCCATATCGTGAGCGCCGGCGGAGGCAAAGTCATTGCGAGCGTGAAGAACGACATTCTCGCCGCACAAGCGCTCTGCAAATGTGCGGACACTATTAATCGTGCCAACGGCCGCGATATGCGGGCATTTCTCGATGGCGCCTCTTAACCGTACTGTAGTTATCGAGGGGCGATCGCGTCCAATGCTGCGGAGATATGTTCCCGCCGTTCACGATCTTGTGTCACTTCCAGCATGGCGCTCAAACTTCTGCGGGCTGCCTCAACGTCGCGAGCGACCAGCTGTAACCGGGCAAGCTCCCACCATCCATGTCCGTTCTGCGGCGCTATCTGCGTCATACGCTCATAAAGCACAGTGGCACGAAAGACGTCGCCCTCCCGCTCCGCACGCGATGCCTGGTTGAGTAACAGCCGCACCAGAACGTTGCGATTCGCCATCGGAGCGATGTGATCCCCATCTACCTCCACCCCCGTTCCCAGAGTGCGCGCCAACAGTGCGAGCAGCTGCTGAGAAGTCACGGTCGCTCCGCTATTGAAGGGATCGATCAGTATAGCGGGTTGCGATCCAACGCTTGCAAGGACGTGGCCCGGCGTATTGAGGGCATGCGCTGTCCAGCGTACCCGCCGTGCCGCAGACACATACAGAATCGCAAGGCTGACCGGCAATCCACGCCGCCTGTCCAGCACCCGGATCATGTCTGCGTTCAGCGGCGCGTCATAGGTCTCTACGTCCCCAGCGAACCCAAATTCTTCCGCGAACACGGCGGCAAGGGCCGCAGCCTGTTCCTGCGGAGTCTCAGCCCCTGCGCCCACCGCTGCCAGACGTTCGGCAATTTCCTGAAGCAAAGCAACGTAGGGAGCAAGATCCGCGCCTTCGTGATCCAGCTTGCTCAGCGCGAGAGCAGCAAGATCCAGTTCGATCTCCTCATCTTCGAGCAGCCCCAGATTTGCGATATCCATGATCACATCAGACACCCGAAGCGCATCCGCTGCAAGAAGGATTGCGGTGATTGGCGCTCTGGATCGGTCAGGTCATGTGCTGCCGCATCTGGTCCGGTCCCATCTGCATATTATGGTCGAGATTCGCCATGATCCAGATCGATCCCAATATCACCAACAGGACTATCAGCACGCCAAAGGCAAGCGCAATGACGTTGTTGGTGTTGTCCGGCCCGGTCGTGATGTGCAGGAAGAACACCAGATGCACACCCATCTGCGCGATCGCCAGCACCACGATGGCGGCTGGGACAGCCGGTCTCCAGATCAGATCGCTGTAAGCTATCCAGAAGGAAGCCGCCGTGAGTAGCGCGGCAAGCCCCAGCCCCAGGAGATAGCCGTGTATCCCGCTTGCGGGTTCATGCGCATTGATGCGCTCTTCACCGGGCACGCTATCGTCTACGTCATGATTGATGTCCCTGCTCATACGCCGCTTCCCAGAAGATAGACGATCGAGAATACGCCGACCCAGATGATGTCGAGCGCATGCCAGAAAAGATTGAAGCAAAGCAGCCGCCGCTGGATATTGGGCCGGAAGCCCTTCACCGCTATTTGCGCCATCATCGTGGCGAGCCAAAGCAACCCCACCGCAACATGCAGGCCATGCAAGCCGACAAGCGCAAAAAAGGAGGATAGGAAAGCACTACGCTGCGGCCCCGCTCCTTCTGAAATCAGTTCTGCGAACTCCTGCAATTCTATGCCGAGGAATATCAACCCCAGCAGCCCGGTGACAAACAGCCAGAGTTGCGTCTGCCGCACATTCTCTTTCGCGGCGTAGATGCTGCCCAGCCCGCACGTGAAGCTGGAAAGCAGCAGGCATGTCGTTTCAATCGCCACGCGCCCCAGCCCGAATATATCCCGCCCGGTCGGGCCGCCCGCCGTCTCGTGCGCCAGCACGGCGTAAGCGGCAAAGAAGCCGGAAAACATCACGATATCGGACAGCAGGTAAATCCAGAATCCGTAGCCGACGATCATGCGTTTGGAGGATGGTCCGCCTTCGCCATGGCCGGTCGCTCCATGGCCATGCCCGCCATGGCCCCGCCCCAGCATGTGAGGATCGTGACCGCCGCGCTCTGCGCCGGGGGAAGTGGCCTGCGCTCCTGTTGCGTTCATGCGGGGCTCTCCCCGCGTTTCGCGAGCCAGGCCTCACGCGATGCGCGACGCGCGCGATCGGCTTCCGCCACCTCTTCCGCAGGAACCTCATACTCTTCCGCGTCGCGCCACGCGAAGACGACGAACGTCGCATAGGCTCCGATAAAACCGACTCCAGCCAACCACCAGATGTGCCAGATCAACGCGAAACCTACGAGTGTCGCGAAGAAGGCTGTTATGATGCCAGTCGGCGTGTTGCGCGGCATTTCGATAGGCTCGTACTCAGGTTCCGGGCTTAGCCTTTGTTCCTCGATCGCGCGTTGCTTGATCCCCCAATAGACTTCTTCGCCATGCACCTGCGGCTGGACCGCAAAGTTGAAATGGGGTGGCGGCGATGGCGTCGACCATTCGAGGCTGCGACCGTCCCATGGATCCCCTGTATGGTCACGCAGACGTTCGCGGTCGCGGATGCTGACGACCAGTTGAACAGCTTGCGCCACCACGCCCACAAGCATGAAGCCGACCCCCAGCAGCGCGACGTGGAGCCAGGGTATCCATTCGTCCACATCAATCCGCTGGAGCCGGCGCGTCATTCCGTCCAGTCCAACGACATACAAAGCGCCGAAGGTCAGCACGAAGCCGATCAGCGAAGGCCAGAACGCGATCTTTCCCCACTTCTCGTCCAGTTGGAAACCGAAGGCCTTGGGAAACCAGAAGGTGTAGCCCGCAAAGGCTCCGAAGATGACGCCGCCAACGATCACATTGTGGAAATGCGCGACCAGGAACATGGAGTTGTGCAGCATGAAGTCTGCTGGCGGCACGGCCAGCAGCACGCCGGTCATACCGCCGATCACGAACGTCACCATAAATGCCAGCGACCAGAGCATCGGCGTGGGGAACCGGATGCGGCCGCCATACATGGTGAAAAGCCAGTTGTAGATCTTTACCCCCGTGCCCACCGCGATGATCGATGTCGCGATGCCGAATGCGGCGTTCACATCCGCGCCTGCACCCATGGTGAAGAAATGATGCAGCCATACGAAAAAGGACACGACGACGATGAACAGGGTCGCTGCGACCATCGAGCGGTAGCCGAACAGCGGCTTGCCGGAGAAGGTGGAAAAGACCTCGGAGAAAATCCCAAAGGCTGGCAGGATCAGGATGTAGACTTCCGGATGACCCCACGCCCAGATGAGGTTGACGAACATCATCATGTTCCCCCCCGCTTCGTTCGTGAAGAAGTGGAAGCCCACATATCTGTCGAGCGTCAGCATGGCGAGCGTCGCCGTCAGGATCGGGAAGGCCGCGACGATCAGCATGTTCGAGCCGAGCGAAGTCCAGCAGAACATCGGCATGCGCAAATAGGACATGCCAGGCGCGCGCATCTTCAGGATCGTCGTGACGAGGTTTATGCCGGACATCAGCGTACCGACACCAGATATCTGGATCGCCCAGAGATAGTAATCCACGCCGACGCCGGGGGAATAGGTCGTCTCGCTAAGCGGCGCATAAGGCAGCCAGCCAGTCCGTGCGAATTCGCCGATCACGAGGCTCACGTTCACCAGCAAAGCGCCCGACGCTGTCAACCAGAAACTGACCGAGTTCAGCGTCGGGAACGCCACGTCGCGCACGCCCAGTTGAAGCGGCACGACAAAGTTCATCAGGCCGATGATGAACGGCATCGCCCCGAAGAAAATCATGATCGTGCCATGGGCGGAAAATATCTGATCATAGTGATCGGGGGGCAGATAGCCCTGTGCGCCTGCCACCGCCATCGACTGCTGCGTGCGCATCATGATGGCATCGACGAAGCCACGGATCAGCATCAGCAGCGCGAGCATGGTGTACATGATGCCGATCCGCTTGTGATCGACACTGGTAATCCACTCATGCCACAAATATGGCCAATAGCCCTTCTTCGTCACCCACGCGAGAACGGCCATCATCCCCAGAAAAACGACTGCGGCCGCCACCAGCGGAATGGGTTCGTCGAAAGGAACGGCCGACCAATCGAGTTTACCGAGCATCACTTACTCTCCGGTGTGCGCGGCGATACACCCGGTTCGCCGCCGCGACCTTGGCGCGGCCCAGGTTGCGGCTTTATCTTCTGCGACACGATCGCCTCAAACAGCCCTGGTTGCACTGCGCGATAGGTGAATGGCTCCACTTTCAGCGTTTGCGGGTAAAGCGCCGTATAGCTTTGCGCGTTGAGCACCGGTCCGGAACTACGCGCCTGCCGCACCCAGTTTGCGAAGCCCGACGCTGGCACTGCATTGACGGCAAAGTGCATGTCGGGAAACCCGTCACCGCTGAACATTGCCGAACGTCCGTACATTGTCGAAGCACGGTCAGCCCGGAGATAAAGCTCCGTCTCCATGCCGTTCATCGTGTAGATCATCGACCCCAGCCGAGGCACGAAGAAGGTGTTCATGACACTCGCCGACGTCAGCCGGAAATGGACCGGCACTCCAACGGGCAAGACCAATGCGTTGACCGATGCGACTCCCTGCTGCGGGTAAATGAACAGCCATTTCCAATCGAGCGATACGACCTGCACCTCCAGCGGCGGCACATTGGATTTGATCGGCTGATCCGGATTCAACTGGTGCGTACCGACCCAGATCAATCCGCCGAGGAACAGGATGACGAGGATAGGGATGGACCAGACGATCATCTCGATCCGTCCGGAATATACGAAGTCCGGCTGATAGCGCGCCTTGGCGTTGCCCTCCCTGAACCACCATGCAAATGCCAGCGTGGCAATGATGGTGGGCACGACGATGGCCAGCATGATCACGAGCGAATTCAGGAGAATGGTGCGGTTGGCTGCCGCAATAGGGCCTTCGGGCGCAAGCGTGCTGGCGCGTGAACATCCGGCAATAAACAGCGGCATCATCGCGAGCAAAGCCGACCGGCCTACTGATCTCAGTTGGACTTTACGCAAGAGACGTCCTCCCAGGCGGGTGATGACGGTCATCCAAAAGGCCGACCTTATACTATGTGATGCCTGCGCGTCCTTTGCTCCGGACCGTCGCGGTCAAGCCGGGGCTTATGCAAATTTCAGTGCCAGTATGATTTGTTCTGTCTGTACGTTGGCATAGCGGCAATGGCACTGTATCGGCGGAACGAAGCACAATCAGCGAAAGTCGGGCATGGCACAGGATAGCGACACGATCTCCACTCAGATGCGCGGCGGCTTGCGTCGTCTGGCCAAGGCTGTGGTTATCATCACGACGAAGAAAGATGGTCAGCGGCACGCAATGGCGGCGACCGCTGTTAGCGAGTTGAGCATGGACCCGCCGAGCATGCTGATCTGCGTCAACCAGTCAGCGTCGCTGCATCCGGTTCTGGCTTCCGGCGCGGATTTCTGCATCAACATATTGGACGCTGCGCATATGCACATTTCCGCTGCGTGCAGCGGCAAGGTGAAGGGCGAGGCACGGTTCGATATCGGAAGCTGGGCCAACACCAGCATCGATGTCCCCCGCCTGGAAGATGCGCAGGCCAGTTTCATCTGCCGTCAGACCAGGCAAGTGGCCTATGGCTCCCACTCCATCTTCATCGGTGACGTCGTGGAAGTGTATAACAGCCCGGTGATCGACCCGCTGATCTACGTCGATGGGCGCTATACCCGCGTGGGCGAGGATATCGTAGCAGACGCCGCCTAAAGCTCGCGCAATGCCCGCGCCGGTCTCGCGGCCAGTGCGGGCAGCGATCCGATAAGCCCAAGCGCCAATGTCAGCAGAGCGCCGCCTGCCAGCGTAAGCAGCACGACCGTCCAGTCCGGCGCCCACTGCAATCCCAGCGTCTCCGTGGCGAGATACCAGCCTGCACCTGCGGCAACGGCCAGCGCTATGCCCGACACGATCACGGCAAGCGCCGCATATTCCATCGCCTGCACGGCAAGCACCTGACGCCGGGTAGCGCCCAGCAACTTCAACAACACCGCGTCATAGGTGCGCGTACGGCGAGCAGCGGCAATTGCGCCGACCAGCACCGCAATCCCCGCCATGACGGCAACAGAAGCTGCGACCCGAACCGCTGCCGACAACTGCGCCAGCAAGTCCCCCAGCGAAGTTATAACTTCCTTGACCCGGATGAGCGACGCGGAAGGGAACGCGCGGATGACATCGCGGTTGATGGCTTTCTCTTGCGCGGCCCCCGCTCCGCCCGGCAAGGCTATGGTCGCAAGATAGCTGTGCGGCGCACCTTCCAGCGCGTTCGGCGAAAAGATCAAGCCGAAGTTGAGACCCATCGAGTCCCAATCGATCTCCCGGAAGCTGGCAATGCGCGCCGGCACTTCGACGCCGAGGACGGACACGGTCAACTTGTCCCCGATCTTCAGGTTCAGCGCCTTCGCCGCACGGATGTCCACCGATACCAGCGGCTCGCCGGAATATCCTCTAGGCCACCATTGGCCATCGACGATGGTATTTCCCCTCGGAAGCTCTTCGGCATAGGTCAGCCCACGATCGCCGCGCAAAATCCACGCGTCTTCGGGAATGTCCTTCATGTCGGACACCCGCTGATCGCGCACGGCGACGACCGGTCCTCGCAAGGAGGGTACGGTCACGATGTCCGCGCCGGGTGCTTCGCGCGTCACGATGTTACGAAACTGGCCGATCCCTTCTGATGGAATGTCCAGCGCAAAGAAGCTGGGCGCCTTGGCGGGGATGCTGCTGGCCATCTGACCGGACAGATTGGTTTCCACAACCGCAAGTGTCGTGAAGAGCGACAGGCCGAGGCCTAGGGCGACGATCAGCCGACCAGTCTGCGCGCCGGGACAGTGGAGATTGGCGAGGGCAAGACGGGCGAGCGGATGAGAGGGGCGCGGCAGACGGGCGGCAGCGCGCTGCACCAGCGTGCCCAGCAGCGAGAGGACGATCAGTAACCCCAGTGCTGCGGCAAGGAATATGGCGGCGAGTTGCGGCTCTCGCGCCGTCACGATGGCAAGTGTCGCTATCAGACCGGTTATGGCGAGCACCGCAACCCAGACGCCCCGCCCCGAATTACCGCTATCGCCCAAGCCGCCGCGAAACAACGTCGCGGCGGCAACATGGCGCGCGCGTACAAGCGGAACCAGCGCGAAAAGCAACGCTGTCAGCAGGCCATAGGTGGCGCTTGTCGCCAGCGGAGCAGGATAAATGCCGAGACTTGGCGGAACTGGCAGCATATCCCCCGCAAAGATCGTGACGAGCCATGGCAGCGCTGCGCCCATGATAAGGCCGAGCGTTATGCCCACCAGCGACACGATGGCGATCTGCAACAGGTAGGTCAGAAATATTGTGCGGCTAGACGCGCCCAGCGCCTTGAGCGTAGCGATGCCGGGACGTTTCCCGTCAAGATAACTGGCAACGCCGTTCCCTACGCCGATGCCTGCGACGACAAGCGCGGTCAGGCCGACGAGCGCAAGAAACTGTCCCATACGATCGACGAAGCGTCGCGTGCCGGGCGACCCATTCGCGCGGTCCCGGCTTTCCCACCCAGCTTGCGGAGCAGCGGCATTGACGGCGGCAATCGCGGCCTGCGGATCGGTATCGGCCGGAGTGCGGACGCGATATTGCGTTTCGTATATGCTGCCAGGTTGTAGCAGGCCGGTGGCGTCCAAGCTTTCTGCGGCAATGATCGCGGTCGGGCCGAATGAGAAGCCTGAGCCTACGCGATCGGGTTCGGCTGCAATGACGCCGGAGACCCGGAACACCTTGTCGCCGATCTTCACCTGCCCTCCGGTCCGGATGCCAAGGCGATCGGCAAGCGAATCCGCAAGCGCAACTTCGCCGATGCCGGGACGCGTACCGCCACCTGCCAGCGTCAAACTCCCGTACAGCGGCCACGCAGCATCAACGGCCTTTAGTTCGCTCAGCACCGCATCCGCGCCATCCGCCCGCGCCACCATTGCGCGCATGCGCGTCACTTGAGACAAGCGCCCCTGCTTTTCCATCGCTGCCCACTCATCGGGCGTCGCGCTGCGCTGATTGAGATCGAAGGCGATGTCGCCGCCGAGAATGCTCTGCCCCTGTTCCGACAGCGCGGCATTGATAGAGGACGAAAGGCTCCCGATCCCCGCCAGCGCAGCGACGCCGAGAAACAAACAGATCACGAGCAGTCGCAAGCCGGTAAGCCCGCCGCGCAAGTCCCTGAGCGCGAAACGCAGCGCCAGTTTCATATGATCTGACCATCGCGCATGGTAACGATCCGGTCGCAGCGATGGCTGAGAGCGAGATCATGGGTGATCATCACGAGCGTCGCCCCGGCCTCCTTCTGCCGGGCAAAGAGCAGGTCCATGATCGCTTCGCCCGTGGCCGCGTCGAGATTGCCCGTTGGCTCGTCGGCGAACAGCAACGCCGGGCGCGGTGCCAGTGCGCGGGCGATGGCGACACGCTGCTGCTCGCCACCGGACATTTGCGCGGGATAATGGGGCAGGCGATGGCCAAGGCCAACCGATACAAGCTCCGCCTCCGCACGGGCGAAGGCGTTGGTCGCGCCCTCCAGTTCGAGCGGCACGGCGACATTTTCCAGCGCCGTCATGGTGGGCAGCAGATGGAATGCCTGGAGCACGATCCCGATACGGCCCCGACGCGCCAGCGCCAGGCCGTCTTCATCGAGCGCACCGAAGTCAGCGCCCGCAACATTGATCGCCCCGGTGGTCGCCCGCTCCAGACCGGACAGCACGGCCATTAACGAGGATTTACCCGATCCGGACGGCCCGAGCAGCGCAACGCTTTCACCGGCCGCAACCGACAGGCTGACCCCCCGCAAAATATCCACCCGCGCGGCATCCTTGCCCAGCGAAAGGGTGACATCGCGGGCATCGATCACGATATGGAGTGCTGTCATAGGCGATGGAGACTTTCAGGATGAAGACGAACGGGCGCCGGACGAGCAGACTATATGGTGCGTTGCGGCATCTTGGCCAAGTGGGTGTAATGATCGGACTGCTGGTGGCGTTGCCCGCGCAGGCCGCGGAGAAGCTGGTGCTGGCATTTGGCGACAGCCTGACCGCCGGTTATGGGTTGAAACCCAACGAAAGTTTTCCGGCGCAGTTGCAGGCCGCACTGCGGAAAGATGGCGTACAAGTGACGGTGCGCAACGCAGGCGTCTCTGGCGACACGACCGCGCAGGGCAAGGCGCGGCTGAATTGGGTACTGCGGTCTTTGCCCCGTGCGCCTGATCTGGCGATCGTCGAATTGGGTGGCAACGACATGCTGCGTGGCATCGATCCGGCCGAAACCCGCGCGAACCTGAATGCGATCCTCGCCGAGTTGAAGCGGCGCAAGATCAAGGTCTTGCTGGCGGGCATGCTGGCCGCTCCGAATATGGGCAGCGCCTACCGGGCGAAGTTCGATCCCATCTATCCGGCGCTTGCAAGGCAGTATGACGCGCGGCTGTATCCGTTCTTCATGAAGGGCGTTGCGGGCAACCGAGCTTTGCAGTTGAGAGATAATATTCATCCGACAGGCCGGGGCGTCGCCGTGATCGTGCGAAACATCATGCCGATGGTAAAGGGCATGCTGTGACGCCGCGCCCCTAATTGACGGGCGCGCGCCTTCGATAGCTCAGTGCCTCGGCAACATGTACACGTCCTACCCCATCGCTGTGGGACAGGTCTGCGATGGTGCGCGCCACGCGAAGGACGCGCGTATAGCCTCGGGCGGACATGCGCATCGACGTTGCCGCCTGCGCGAGAAGCTGACGGCCCGGCTCGTCGGGCGTTGCCACTTGCTCCAGCAAGTCGCCATCCACTTCGGCATTGGTTCGGATGGGACGATCGGCGTAGCGCGCGGTCTGGATCGCGCGGGCGGCGGCAACCCGGGCGGCGACTTGCTCGGAACCTTCGCTCGGCGGCGGCAGGACGAGATCGGCTGCCGTGACGGCATTTACGTCGATATGCAGGTCTATGCGGTCGAGGAGCGGGCCGGAAACCTTGGCCTGATAGTCGGAGGCGCAGCGCGGCGCTCTGGCACAAGCCAATGCGGGGTCGCCCAAGTGGCCGCAGCGACACGGATTCATGGCCGCGATCAACTGGACCCTGGCGGGAAATGTAACGTGCGCGTTGGCGCGGGCCACGCTGACGGTGCCGGTTTCCAACGGCTGGCGCAGTGAGTCGAGCACCGCGCGCTGAAATTCGGGGAGTTCATCGAGGAACAGCACGCCCAAATGCGCGAGGCTGACTTCGCCCGGTTTGACGCGAAGCCCGCCACCGACAAGTGCGGCCATGGAAGCACTGTGATGCGGCGCACGGAATGGACGTGCGCGGCTAAGGCGACCACCTTCCAGCGTCCCGGCGACGCTCGCAACCATCGAAACTTCCAGTGCTTCGGCTGGGCTGAGTTCGGGCAGGATGCCGGGGAGACAACTTGCCATCAGCGATTTGCCTGCGCCCGGCGGTCCGGCCATGATCATATTGTGGCCACCAGCCGCTGCAATTTCCAGCGCGCGCTTGGCGGTTTCCTGCCCCTTCACTTGCCGCAAGTCGGCAGTGCGGGTCGGGGGATCGACTTCGCCAGGCTGCGGGGCAGACAGCAGTGCGGTGCCCTTGAAATGGTTCAGCAGCGGCAGCAAGCCCGGCGCGGCGACGACTTCCACATGTCCGGCCCACGCCGCCTCACTCCCCTGCGCAGCGGGGCAGATCAGGCCCAAGCCCTGTTCGCCCGCATGGAGCGCGGCCAGCAACACGCCTGGCGACGGTGCGACGCGTCCGTCCAGCCCAAGCTCGCCGACCACCACATAGCCGCTCAGCGTTTCTGCATCGATGACGCCCATCGCGCCCAGCAAAGCCAGCGCGATCGGCAGGTCGTAGTGCGATCCTTCCTTTGGCAGATCGGCGGGCGAAAGGTTCACGGTGATGCGCTTGGGCGGAAGCGACAGGCCAATGGCGGCGATCGCGTTACGCACGCGCTCCTTGCTTTCGGTGACGGCTTTGTCGCCCAGACCCACGACGATGAAATTCGGCAAGCCCGGCACCAACTGGCACTGCACTTCTACGCGGCGCGCCTCCAGCCCAAGGTAGGCGACCGTCGATACTGTTGCGACCAAGCCGAACCCCCACAAGTTGTGCCGCTTTTGTTCGCGCCCTTCTGGAGATGCGAGGACGAAGAGTCGAGCGGTTTATTCGGCTTGCCGCAGGTTCGGTGCAGCATCGGGCAGCGGAAAGAGGGTCATGAACCGGAGTATCAAATCAGAGTCGCCCGATATGGTCAGTTGATCGGCAACGTCCTTCAGCGCCACGCCGCCATAGAGGCTCGCGACGAAAGCATTCTGATCTCCCGAAAACAGCACGTCGACATCGGTTACTTCGCCGCGATCCACTCCCAACAAACCGTTGGATATCTCCGCGCGATATGTTTCCGGACCGAAGCTGAAGCCCACGGACATAGTCAAATCCCCCACCCTCTCTGCGGAAAACATTGTCCGCATCGAGAGTATAACCGACACAGGACTCATCGGCCCCGGCTCGCGATGCGGAGATCGCGCCGCCCAGCGGCCCAGTACTTTCAGCAATTCCTCGGCCTCAAGACCCCATGGCGTCAGTTCATAGACCTGGACGGACGCGGGCGGTGGCAACTTACGGCGCTGGACGACGCTTATGGCTTCCAGATCCTCAAGACGCTGCGTCAGGACATTGGCGCTGAGGCCCGGCAGCGCAGCGCGGATGTCCGAGAAGCGGCGCGGCCCCAGCATCATCTCCCGCATCACCGGTATGGCCCAACGATCCCCTACCAGGTCGAGAGCGTGGGCGGCGGCACAACCATCGGAATAGGCGCGTCTCTTCAACCCAGTATCCTTAGTTAGTTTTTATAACTTCACTGTTGCAATAAGTAATTACCGTTGGCAGGCTGTGCAACAGGACGACTCGAAAACTTTGGTGGCGAGCGCGCCCAAGGCGATATTCCTCGAAGGAAAACGTCGATGCGCCAAAGCCAGGAGAGACACGATGCCATGCAATCCAAGCGCCACGATTGAAGTCACGGGTTTCTCATGGGTTCCACCCTTTGCGCGTGGCCATGTTCGTGACCTTCGCGTGCGTTGGGCGCTGGAGGAAGCAGGCAAGTCTTATCGCACCCGCCTGTTTCACGTCATGAAGCCGCGACCCGAGTTTTACTACGAGGAACAGCCCTTTGGGCAAGTGCCCGCCTATGACGATGGCACCGTGAAGCTGTTCGAGAGTGGCGCGATCGTGCTACATATCGCGCAGAGTTGCGAGGCACTCCTGCCCGCCGATCCCGCTGGGCGGGCGCGGGCGACGACATGGGTGATCGCCGCCCTCAACAGCATCGAACCGATGATCGGCGAATTGAACACCATCGATGTGTTCAGTGCAGGCGAGGAATGGGCGAAACTGCGGCGTCCGGGTGCGGAAGATCAGGTGCGGCGGCGTCTCGCAAAGCTGAGTGACTGGCTTGGTGACAAAGATTATCTGGAGGATCGCTTCACCGCGGGCGACCTTATGATGGCGAGCGTTTTGCGCGGGCTGGACGAAAGCCCGTTGATGCAGGAGCAGCCCGGCATTGCCCGCTATTATGCGCGCTGCCTTGATCGCCCGGCCTTTAAAACAGCACTCGCAGCGCAACTGGCCGACTTCACCGAAGATGCAAAGGAAGGAGAAGCAGCATGAGCTATATCGACGGGTTCGTGATCCCGGTGCCGAATGGCAACAGGGAAGCCTACCGGGCAATGGCCGCCAAAGCTGCGCCGGTGTTTATCGAACATGGCGCGTTACGCGTGGTGGAGACCTGGGGCGATGACATCAAGCCCGGCAAGACCAACGACTTTCGCACCGCGGTCATCGCGACCGAGGGAGAGAGCGTGGTTTTCTCCTGGATCGAATGGCCATCGAAAGACATCCGCGATGCGGGCATGGAGAAGGTCATGAATGACGACCGCATGAAGCCCGATGGCGAAATGCCGTTCAGTGGTGACCGGCTGATCTATGGTGGCTTTGCGACGCTGCTCGACGAAAGAGCATAAGGGAGAGAGGCCATGACACCGTCGGTGCATCCGGGTGGCAATCCATTCGTCTGGTACGAATTGATGACCAGCGACGTAGTCGCCGCCCGGCAATTCTACGCCAAGGTCGTGGGCTGGACCATGTCCGAAGTTGAAGCGAATGGCACACCTTACGTCATTCTCTCGGCGGACGGCGAAGGGATCGGCGGCATGTTCAACATTTCCGCTGAGGCGGCCGCCAAAGGCGCGCAGCCGGGCTGGTTCGGCTACATCGCCGTGCCGGACGCAGATGCGGCGTTGGCGGCCATGGTCGCGGATGGCGCAACGGCGCACATGCCGGTAACGCATATCGAGCAGGTCGGGCGCATCGCTATGCTGGCCGATCCGCATGGCGCGACCTTCTACATCATCCAGCTCGAAGGCGAAGGACCAGCGACGGCCTTCTCCCCTACCCCCAATCCTGGCAAGTTCGGTTGGAACGAGTTGCTTGCCGGAGATGCTGCGCAGGCACTCGCCTTCTATGGCCATCATGCAGGCTGGGAAGAGAAAGGCGCGATGGATATGGGACCGATGGGGAGCTACCATTTTTACGGGTTGCCGGGAGGTGCAACACTGGGCGGCCTGATGGCCCGCACGGCGGATATGCCAGCGCCCAGATGGACGCATTATATCTGGGTCGAAGATATTGACGCCGCGCATGATCGGCTGACGACGGCAGGCGGGAAGGTGCGCATAGGGCCGCACGAAGTTCCCGGGCCGGTCTTTGTCATAGAGGCGGCCGATCCGCAGGGCGCGTCTTTTGCACTGGTCGGTCCGCGTATCGGAGCGGATGCGGCATGACAGCGAAGATCAAACCCTGCCTGCTGTTCGATGGAAATGCCGAAGAGGCCGCCACCTTCTACACCGAACTGTTCCCCGGAGGCGCGATCACGAATGTCGCACGCTATGGCGAAGGCATGCACCTGCCCGCCGGCACTGCCGTTATCGTTGAATTCTCTTTGTTCGGTCAGGACTTTCAGGCGCTGAATGGCCCGAAATCTCCGTTTACAGAGGCCGTCTCGATGTCCGTGGCCTGCAACGATCAAGCGGAGGTCGATCGTTACTGGGAGGCTCTTATAGCCGATGGCGGAAGCCCCGGCCCATGCGGTTGGCTGAAGGACCGATACGGATTGTCATGGCAGATCGCGCCCGACATGAAGGTCCCCCTTTACGCAAAGGGTGGTCCTGCGGCAGCGCGCATGATGCAGGCCATGATGAAGATGTCGAAGCTGGACATTGCGACACTGGAACGTGCTTACGAAGGAGATGACGCATGACCGACAATCCCGCACATGAGCTATCCGTTGAACGACACATCGCCGCATCGCCGGAAAAAGTCTGGGACGTTATGACTGAGCGCCTCACCGAATGGTGGTGCCCGAAGCCCTGGACAACGGAAATCGTGGAGATGGACCGGCGGCCCGGTGGCCGTTCCGCCATGATCATGCATGGCCCCGAGGGTGAGCAGCATCCGCAGGAGGGCATTTACCTCGCCTATGAGCCGGGCCGGCGCTTTGCTTTCACGGATGCCCTGACCGCCGACTTGATGCCAAGTGGCCCCTTCATGATCGGCATCTTCGGAATCGAAGCTGAGGGCGATGGCACACGTTATTCCGCGAAAGCAAGGCACTGGACGCAGGAAGCGATGGAACGGCATAGTGAAATGGGCTTCGAGGAAGGCTGGGGCGCAGTTGCCGATCAGTTGAAGGCCTTGTGCGAAAGCTAGGGCCAGGAGAGCTTTTTCGCCACCTCGAGTGGTTGACTTAGGAGCGTCTTTTCCCTAGTGGACCCCCTCGACACGCGGCTGCCGGATTGGCGGCCCTTTTTTGTCTTGCCGATTTTAGAACTAGTATTTGAGGAATGAGCGATGAAGCGCACCTTTCAGCCGAGCAATATC
>JBPPMC010000111.1:0-30578 GCA_051305835.1 Sphingobium sp. | reverse complement strand
CGCGACGCTCGCGGTTGCGACCACCCGCGATCCCGGTGTCTCCGCCAGTTTGGGCAGGAGCAGCGAAGTGAGCGCGAAGACGCCGAGATGATTGACGCCGAACTGCGATTCGAACCCCTGCTTCGTGCGCGTCAGCGGGGGATACATGATCCCGGCGTTATTGATCAGCCCGTCGAGGCGCGGTTCTTTTCCGGCGATTTCGGCCGCTGCTCGCACGGATTCAAGATCGCTGAGATCGAGCGGCAGCCATGCCAGATCACTTGCGGGCGCGACCTTTCGGATCCGGGCGATCGCGTCTTCTCCCTTTGCCCCATCGCGGCAGCCAAGCAGGACACGTGCGCGCCGGGAGGCAAGGACACGCGCGATCTCGAAACCGACGCCGGCATTGGCGCCCGTGACGATGCAGGTCTTCCCGGACTGGTCCGGAACATCGGCTTCGGTGAAGCCCGTGGATTTCGACATGGCGGTTTCTTTCAGATGAAGGTGTAGATGGCTGCGTTGGAGTTCGATGAGCCGATCGCCCCAGAGGGCCAGCTTTTGTTCCCACGCCCACGGTTGGCGAGATCAATCACCCATGGAGCGCACCTCGACGGGTGATGCGTTTGCATGAAACGGGCCGCGCAATGGCCAGACCCTGATAATCGGTCATTGTTTCGGCCGTACCCATGAATTAAGTGGAAAGCTGATCCGGCTATATATCCGGAATGGATTTCCGTTTATCAAGGACTCATGTCAATAAAATCTTCACCCCGCGCGCGGAAGCTGCGCACCGACGGCCTGCGCAATCGCGATCTGCTGCTTGCGGCGGCTAAAGCGGCATTCGCCGAACTGGGCGCGGACGTGCCGCCTGGCGACGTCGCGAGGCGCGCGGGGGTCGGCATTGGTACGCTTTACCGCCATTTCCCGACCCGTGATGAACTCGTGGCGGCGGTCTATGAGCGCGACGTCGAGCAACTGACCGAGGCCGCCGACGCCTTGCTCGGGGAGCATCGGGCAGAGGAAGCCTTGGCGCTGTGGCTGGGCCAAGTTATCGAGTATGTGGCGGAAAAGCGCGTGATCGCTCTTGCGTTGCGCACCTATACGGGAGCGGGCGCGCAGATTCATGCCAGTTCGGAGGCCACTTTATCCGCGGCGCTGCGTCGCCTCGTAGATGCGGCGCAGGCGGCAGGTACGATCCGCCCGGAAATCGGGTTTGACGACGTTGCCCGCATGATGGCCGGCATCTGCAGCGGCAGCGATCAGCCAGATTGGAAGGGCAGCGCGCGGCGTCTGCTGGACGTGATGATGGCGGGCCTGCGCGCAACGCCTTAGCAGAAAGCGGGCGATGGCGTGGCTCCGCTAGAATCTCAGATCACAGGGCTTATCGCCGGATTGGACTCCGGCGCGCGTCGATGCGCTTAGGCCTGCGTAGACGGAACACGTTGGTCAAAAACGAGAAGCGTGGATGTCGCGGTTGCGCATAGTTTGCCTGATCCATCATGGAGAGTTGCTTCCGCGAACCCGGCTCGTCGTCCCATCGAAATCAAGCGGCCGACAGCCCGTACCGTGCCGCTTCGACTGGAGAGCGGCGCCAGAAACGACACTTTCAACTCAAGAGTGGTATATCCACTACCTGGCTTGAGGGCCGTGTGAGCGGCGATGCCGCAAGCGCTGTCGAGCATGGATGCGATATAGCCCCCATGTATCGAACCCATGGGATTGTACGACGATTCATCCGGTATCGCTTCGAAAACGGCGTGACCATAATCGGCTTCGACCAGTGAAATACCAAGCTTGACGCCTAGGGGCGGCTGCCGCCCTGCTGCGAGCAGAGAACGCACTTGGTCCAGACCGCTTGGCCCATCGATAACGCTCGTCGACATGGTGTTCATCCTCATGCTGGCCGATTTCGGCTCGGTTGGATTCCGTACGCAGCCAAACCCGCCCGCGGACAGTGGCGACGGCGCGCCAACTGCTTACATTGCACTCTCCCCTATCGTCCGCAATCACCGGTCGGCAATGGCCTACGACAGTCGCTGGCTGGCGCCCGATCGCCAGTCAGTTCGCGAGGAGCGCCTGATGCTGATGGAGATGTTGCTGGAACCGCTCGGCATAATCTCCTGAAACCGCGGCAATGACGCTCGGTCGTCCCGCCAGCGCCGCCCGCCACGCCGTAACGCGGGGAAGATCTTCGAAGATACCATGCGACACCGCCGGATCGAGGATGTCGAAATAGCGGAATAGGGGAGCAAACACGGCATCGACCATGCAGAAGGCGGGGCCGCTGAAATATGGACCGTCTGCAAGGACCAATTCCAGTCGCTGAAGCCGGCCCCGGAACGCCGCCTGTTTGGTATCCGCAACCGAGGGGTCGGTGGCATTGAGAAACTGCCACGCATCGGCGAACGTTATCGTGGCGAACTCCATCCAGCCTCGGTGCCGGGCGCGAGACAGCGCATCGAGTGGATGCAGCTTTTCGCCGTCCAGGATTTCCTCGAGATACTCACAGATCACCACGCTTTCGAAGAGGACTGCGTCCGGCCCCTGCCCCTCTGCCTGGCCCACCCGCAGCAACGGCACCTTGCCGGTCGGCGAGAGTGCCAGGAACGAGTCGGGCTTATTGGCAAGATCGACATCCACTCGCTTGAACGGCACACCCTTTTCCAGAAGCACGATCGCCGCCCGCTGGACGAATGGACAAAGCGGATTGCTGATGAGCGTCAGGCTGCTGTCTGGCATGATAATGTCCCCTAGTGCTGACGAGTGGATGCGCGATGTCGTGCCGGGCTTAGAGCAACTGTCCGCCCGAAATATCAAAGGTGGTGCCGTTGGCCCAAGCCATGTCGTCGGACAGGATCGCGGCGACCGCGCTGCCGATGTCGTCCGGGAGACCCACACGACCGAGGGCAATGCCTTGCGCGACATAGGCGTTGACATCGTCATTGTCGCGGACCGCACCGCCGCCAAAGTCGGTCGCAATCGCGCCGGGCGCAATCGCGTTCACCCGAATACGCCGCTCCCCAAGCTCCACGGCCATGAATCGGGTCAGTACCTCGATCGCGGCCTTCATCGCCGCATAAAGGCTGTAACCCGGCAGCGTGAAACGCACGAATCCGGAGGATATATTCAGGATGCGTCCGCCATCCTCGATCAGCGGCAACAGCTTCTGGGTCAGGAAGACGGGGCCGCGAAGATGCGTGGCGACGAGCGATTCAAATTGCTCTTCCGTCGCCTCTGCGAAATTGGCGAACAGACCATTGCCGGCATTATTAACGAGAAAGTCGAACCGCTCGCGACCAAAGTCGGCTTTAAGGCTCTCGGCGACCTTCGCGGCAAAGCCTGGGAAGCTCGCGGTATCGGTGACATCGAGTGCCAGCATGACAGCCGTGCCCCCCAGCGCCTCGATCTCCAGGCGGAGTGCGTCCGCTTCCGCCGCGCCGCTACGGTAGGTGCCGACGATGTGGACACCGCGTTTGGCGAGATGCAGCGCCATGTTCCGGCCGAGGCCGCGGCTGGCGCCAGTGATGAGAGCGATCTGCTTGGTCATGGTCTGTCCTTATGAAATGGTAACTCTGGGTAGCGGCGCCGAGGCGCATTCCCGATGCTCCCAAGATAGGCGAGAGTGGCTGCACCCGCCCGCCCGATACGCTCAACCTTTTGCCCAATTGTCTCAATTGCCTTGCATGCGAAACTGGTGATGCCATAGTCCCACAATGACCGATCATCTCATACCGCATCTCGACATCGCTCTGCGCCATGCGCCGTCAGGCCTCATCGTGACGCCAGTTCCCCGGCTGGAGATCAGCGTCGGGCAAGCCACCACCGGTAAGGCGCCATGCCTGTATCGTTCGATGATCTGCTTCATCCTGCAGGGTTCGAAGCATGTGGCGATCAATGACGAGCTCCTGAGCTATGATCCCTCGCACTATCTGATCAGCGCACTCGATCTGCCCCTGAGCGGCCAGATACTCGATGCGGAAAACGGCCAGCCCTATGTCGCGGTCTCACTCGTCCTGGACCCTGCGCTGCTGGCCGATGTCGCCTCTACCATGCCGCAAGTGCGCGACGCGGATTCCCACGGCGTCGGAATCGCGGTCAATCCCATGACGGCGCCACTGCGCGACACCTTGCTACGCCTGCTGTCGTTGCTCGATACCCCGGCAGATATCCCCGTTCTCGGGCCTATGGTGGAACGCGAATTGCTCTATCGCCTCCTGCAAGGTCCGCAGGGCCGCCTGTTGCGTCAGATCGCCCAGCCCGAGGGTGCACTGGGGCGCATCCGGCGTGCCGTAGGGTGGATCAGGGACCATCACGATACGCGCCTGCGCATCGAGGCATTGTGCGATGCCAGCGGCATGAGCCGTGCCAGTCTCCATCGGCATTTTCTGGCGATGACGGGTCTCAGTCCGCTTCAATATCAGAAACAACTCCGGTTGCAGGAAGCGCGGCAATTATTGCTGGCTGGCGATCATAGCGCATCCGATGTGGCCTTCGCAGTCGGCTATGAGAGCGCGTCGCAATTCAGCCGCGAATATCTCCGCCAGTTCGGTGCCCCGCCAGCGCGGGACGTTCGTCAGATCAGGCAGGCGATTGGGGCGACGGCGGTTGCGTAAGGCAGCGCATCTATCGACGCTGCGATCTTCGTGGTCAGGTCGCCGCACGACCGTCTGATCGACCGACGCGGAGTCCTCCTTGCGCCGATGCCCAGCATCCCGGATACTCATCCGATAGCGTCTGAAAGTCGCGCCGCAACGAAGAACAGAATTGGCAGGTCCGAAGAGCCGGACCTGCCGATTCAGAAATTATGCCGGGTCGGTGATCGTGATGCGGATCGTGCCGACGCCCTCTACTTCTCCGACCACTTCGTCACCGGCGACAACAGGACCGACCCCTGCTGGCGTCCCGGTAAAGATAAGGTCACCCGGTTGCAGGGTGTAATGCGTGGACAGTTCAGATATAATCTCTTCGGAGTTCCAGATCATGTCGGCGATATCGGCGTGTTGGCGTACCGCACCATTCACGTGCAGAGATATGGCGCCACGGGTAGGCAATGGCCCGCCGTTCAGCGGGACGATCGTGCCGATCGGCGCTGACTTGTCGAACGACTTTCCGATCTCCCATGGGCGGCCGGTCTTGCGCGCCTCGACCTGGACATCCCGCCGAGTCAGATCGATCCCGGCGGCAACGCCAAAGACGTGGCTCGCCGAGTCCTCAATCTTTATGTTGGCGCCACCTTTTCCGATCGCCAGAACAAATTCGGTTTCATACTGAAAGTCCTTCGTCAGCGGAGGGTAGGGAACAACTGCCCCATCCTCGACGATCGCGTCGGACGGCTTCTGAAAGAAGAAGGGACTTTGTCGTTCGTCGGCACCCATTTCCCGAATATGCTCTGCATAGTTACGGCCGACACAGTAGATCCGGCGTACCGGAAATCGCTTATGGTCATTCTGGATGGTCACGCTGTTCAGGCGGGGGGCGTCGAATATATAGGCTGGCTCACGCATTGCCGCGCATCTCCCGAAAGATATCAAGTTTTTCCTGAATGACGCGGTCAGAATAACTGAACAGCACCGCATCCTGATCGGCTGTCAGGGTGAAAGGCACCCAGCTGGGCACAACGAAATGGTCTCTCGGTCCGAATGTGAACTTGAGATCGCCTATCACTGCGCTTCCTGTTCCTTCGATCACCGAGAAGACCGTGCCGGCCGTGGACTTGTACGTTTCGGTGCTAAAGTCCCGGGGAAGGAACTGGATGGCGGTGGTCATCGTTGGCATGGCCGCGCCGCCGGTCACTGGATTGATGTAGACCATCTTGAAGCCGTGATGGCGATCCGGATCCCGGGCGCGGCTGAGACTATCGAGCGCCTCCCGGCTGACACGATAGGGATAATTGAACAAGGGCGAGGTCTGCGATGTCGGCTTATAGTCTATGGGCAGGAGATTGCAGCCTGCTTCCGCAAACGACGCCCCCTCCGCACGGGTGACCAAATGCTCCGCATCGTTATGGCTTTCCCGGAAGCTGGCACTCAGGATATTGACCACATGCATGTCCAAGCCATCGAGCCAGACCATCGCGTTCTCTGACGGATTGCCATGATCATGCCATGTCCAGGACGGCGTAATGACGAAATCACCCGGCTCCATCATGGTCTTTTCGCCTGCGACCGCCGTATATGCACCACTTCCTTCGACGATGAAGCGCAGTGCCGAGGCGACGTGACGGTGAGCCGGGGCAATCTCGCCCGGCAGGATGACTTGCAGGCCTGCAAACAAACTTGGTGTTATGCGCGACTGCCCGCGCAAGCCTGGGTTTTCAAGGACCAGAACCCTGCGTTCCGCTTCTTCGGTGGAGATCAGTTCGCAAGCCTCCATCAGGAATGGCCTGACGGTCGCATAGTCCCAATGGGCGGGTAATGCTGTTGGCCTGGGGACGTCGGTGACAAGCCCGTGCAGGACGCGCCAGAGCGGCGCGAGGTTCTGCACATTCGCCTTGTCATAGAAGGGCATACGCCCCCGCTCAGCCTCGCGATCCACCGTCGCGACAAAGCCGTCTTCAGGGTTTTCGAGCGTGGACGCCATGACGACATTAATTCCTTCATGAGAACATATTCCACTATATGCACTCAATATTCTTTTTGTGTCAATCGATGATGCGGCGGCGACATACCCTGCGGCTGCGCGGGGCACGCCGGTAGACTTCAATGATCCTTGGCATCTATCAATGTTTGTGTTTACACAATGGGAGAAAAGGACCGATTGATAGCGATGACGATAGAACAAAATTCGCAGGTGAAATCTGCCGATCGGGTACTGGATCTTTTCGAGTTGCTGTCCAGGTCGGGGCGCGGGATATCGCACAGCAACATTGCCGAACGCCTCGACATTCCCAAGAGCAGCCTTACCCCCTTGCTACGTAACATGGTCATGCGCGGTTATGTCGTGGCCGGACCAGATGGGCGGTCATATCAGCTCGGACCGCAGCTTCTCAAGCTCGTCAGGATCGGGCGGGTAGCGGGCGACCTGGTAAAAGAAGCGGCATCCCTTCTTCAACAGGCCACGCGTGAGCTTGGTGAGACCAGCGCGTTCAATCAGCTTCACGACGATCAGCAGGAGGTGGTAGCGACCGTAGTCGGTAGCCACCGCCTTATAACGCACATGAAGGTCGGGCAGGTCGCCCCGCTTTATGCGACGTCGGGCGGCAAAGCCATGCTGGCGCTCATGCCCGACGACTATTATGCGGGCTATCTCAAGCGTGTTCAGTTCGAAGCAGCGACGGAACACACAATTCTTCGGCAGTCGGATCTTGATGAAGACATCAAGAAGATCAAGAAAAGCGGCATTGCCTATTCGATGGAGGAATGGACCATCGGCATCGTCGGTATCGCTGTTGGCGTGCTGGGGCCGGATGACTTCCCGGTTGGATCCGTGAATTTTGCTATCCCCGCTGCGCGCTACAACGATGAGTTGGGCCTGACCGCCGCGCGGATCCTTAAAGGGTGCGCCGCCGATATGAGCCGGCTATTCGATGATCCCAGCCCATCAACCGCCGATTGACGAATGATGGTCCCGTGTTTGTCCCGATAGCGCGGCGGCCGGATGCAATTGGTTTGTAAAGCGTCTGCAATGCACTGTCAGGAACGCCGTGCAGTGCCAGCGCATCAGTTCGCGCCCGTCATTTGCACCGCGCTGTGATCGGCATCGTCCCTTGTCAGGATGAAGTCCTTGAAATCCACCTTGCGCGTCCAGTTCCAATAGTCTGCCACTTCGAACGGTAGGTTCGATACGATGTTGCCTGTAGCGCTTTTGTACCAGCTTGTGACGAAAGGACTTGAGATCACCAGTGTCTCAGCCTCCGCACGATATCGCTCGATATAATCTTCATAAACGTCCTTGCGGCACTCCATCACGTCCAGATCGTTCTCGATCATGCCGGTAAGCGCGTCCATGACATAGCGGCTGTTGCATTCCGCCAGGAATATGACGTTAAACACTGCGGTGCCCGGTCCGAAGATCATGAACATGTTCGGAAAGTTGGGCACCGTTACGCCAAGATACGCACGGGCGTCCGCTCCCCAATAGTCGCTCAACACCACGCCTCCCTTGCCCACGATCCGCATAGGATACATGAAGCGCGTCGCGTGGAATCCCGTCGCATAGATGATGATGTCGACGTCGAGATGCTGGCCATCGGCCATGATGATGCCGGTTTCGTCAAGCGCGGCGATCTCGCCCGTCACAAGTTCTACATCGTCCCTCTTCAAGGCGCGCAGATAGCTGCCATTATTGGGCATGATACGGGTAGCGAAGGGCGGATATTTGGGGGTGAGATGTTCGAGCAAGTCGGGACGATCACTTAACTCGCTTTGCAGATAACCGGTCAGACGCTCGCGCGCCTGGTCGTTGACCGCGCTCACCGACCGTTCCTGGTGCGGCCAGGATGTGTCGATCCGGGTCATCGCCCTTAAACCATAGAGAGAGCGGGCGGCGAAACGTGCGCGATAATATTCGGAATAATAAGGCACATGGCGGAGCAGCCACTGCATCCCAGCCGGGATCTCATCGAAATAGGTGGGCGCTGGCAACAACCAATGTGCGGTTCGCTGTACGACGAACAACTGGTCCGACTGCTCGGCGAGTTCCGGGATCGCCTGGATGGCGCTGGCGGCGGTGCCGACGATTGCAACTCTCTTACCCTTATAGGAAATCGAACGGTCATAGGTGCCGGTGTGGCAGGTTAAACCCTTGAACAAGGCAGTTCCGGGTACATCGGGTATTTTGGGCCGGCTCAGTTGCCCTACCGCAGGCACGAAGGCCTTGGCGACAATCTTGTCCATCCGTCCGTCGCTGCGCCGGACGCTGATCTGCCAGTTGGAATCGGCCTCAGACCAGACGGCTTCGGTCACTTCGCAGTTGAACTGCACCCGTTCCACAATGCCGTATTTTGCCGCAACTTCTTTGAAATAGGCGAGATTTACATCGCGTTCGGAAAAATAATGGGGGAAGTCAGGACGCCTTTCGAACGAGTAACTGTAGAAGAAGTTCGGTACATCCACCCGGCAGCCCGGATAACTGTTCAACAGCCACGTGCCGCCGACGTCCTTATTCTTTTCGATGATGACGAACGGAATCCCCGCCTCGCTCATGCGGATAGCCATTAATATGCCGGACATGCCGGCCCCGACTATGACGACACTGAAATCCCCCGCCTTTTCGTTCATTGCCGCCGACCAGGCGCGGGGTGCAATGATCTGGTCGTCGATCCGTGCATCCGCCAGCAGCAAAGGCAAATAGTCGTCGGTAACCGCATCGCCGACCACAAGGCGCATCATTCGCAGCAGCGTTTCCTTGTCGAACAGCGGCAAGGTCGGCGATCCACGATCACGATATGCGATGAGCAATTCGAGCGCCTTTGCCCGGACCGTCTCACGCTGCTCTTCGGTCAGGCCGTCGACGTCGACCGGCCCGAACGGCGCGGCCGCAGGACTAATACCTATTTCCCACACCTGCATGTCACCCGCCAGATGGGATATCGATGCCATGAGTGCAGGTATGGACGCATCCTGCAAAGCCTTGGCGATAAACGCGTCGTCATTGGAGATTGGATCAACTTTTGCGAAATTCGACATCAGGAACCTCGTTTCGACTGAGTGGGCAGGCTTCGGCACATGCGCGCATGGTCCGCGTCATTCATGCCGTCGGCCTTTCATGACTGCGTGAGACTGCACGTCGCAGGCCTAGCTGTTCCAGCTTCGGCAGCACCGTTTCGGCGAAAAGTTCGAGGCCCGGTATGTAGTCGATCCAGGACAATAGAACGCCGTCGACGCCGCATGCGGAAAGGCTATGCAGGGATTCCGCAATATCGTCCGAGGTCCCGAGCAAGGGGAGACCCCCGACTCCGGCCATGAATTGATACCGCATCTGCTGCACGATTTCGGGCGGCGCAGATTTGGCGTTCGCGATCGCCCCCTCGACAAAGGTATCGGCCATCGCGACATCGCCATATTCGAGCACATAGCGATCGACATATTTCTGGGCGTCGACCTTCGTATCGGCCTGTACGACATAGCTCAGCACCCACACCTGGATGTCCCGCCCATATTCTTCTCTGGCGAGCCGCTTATAGTCTTGCACGTTGGCGCGGAGCGCTTCGGAATCATAACTCTGCACAAAGATGAAGGCGATATCGGCATGTTTTGCCGCGAACTGACGCCCTCGATCGGATCCGCCAGCATTCATCAGCGCTGGACCGCCGGGCTGCACGGGGGAAGGATCAATTCGGGCGTCATCGACGGAATAATGGTGCCCCTCGAACTTTACCGGCGCATCCTCATTCCACAGCCGCTTCATCAAAGTGAGCCACTCATCCGCTGCGTCGTAGCGATCACCATGAGGCAGCAAAGTCTGGCCGAACATCTCAATTTCGGGCTTCAGCCAGCCACATACGATATTCATCGCATAGCGGCCGCCCGAAATTCGGTCGAGCGAGGCGGCCGTTTTGGCCGCTATGACCGGGTGGTATGCCTGAACATGCGTCGTCGACATTACGCTTGCCCGCTGCGTCTGCGCGCTGATCGCCGCAGCCCAGGTCGAAGTCTCGAACGAACTCGCGTGATCGGAGCGAATGGCTTTCCAGCGGGCATAGGGCACGATCGCTTCAAGTCCGATACGGTCTGCGAGGCGTCCGACCGCCGAACTGTTTTCCCACGTCGGCTTGAACAGTTCCGGGACTGAAGTGAATGCCACACCCGGCCCGTTCGCGCCAAACACACCCAGTTTCAGACGATTGTCATTGAATAATGGGTTCGTAAGGCTGCGAGAATCAGTCATTAGTCTCTCCCGAAGTCGGCAGCGCGGAGAGGCTGCCTGCGCGATCCTCTCCCGTCTGTCGAAAGACAAGATTGTTCGTTATTACGAACTTGTTCCTTATTAAAGCACGAATACCGCTTCATGCTGGACGGCGCAAGTCCGATTGAGTCATTCGTGATCGCCACAGGGCAGCACGGCTCGGCGATAGTTTCCGCCGCCAGTTTCTAGTTGCTTCATTCATTAGTCTGCGTTACCCCGCAACACATCTGCGATCATGTTCCTATAACGGAACACGCTGGGAGGTTTGGATGGGGCGGAAAAGGTCCGGGGACTACGCACCCTGCAAAATACAAATGCCGAATAACGGATCGCGGCGTATCGCCCGCCCCTAGCCAGAATCTCCCCTTTCACGCAGGCAATTTTTTCATTTCAGAACAACAGAGGTTCTATCCAATGGCGTCTTACACGGTTCCTGCGGTCAGGCATGAGCATAGCCGTCGCTTCATCGACATCGACGGCCTTCGCACCCACTATATCGAGGCCGGTGAGGGTCCGACGCTGGTCCTGTTACATGGCGGCGAATTCGGCGCGAATGCCGAATTATGTTGGGAATATCTTATCCCGTTTCTGTCGCCGCACTTCCGGGTTATCGCCCCGGACTGGCTCGGCTTTGGCCAAACTGCCAAGGTGCACGACTTTGAAGGTAAGCGCGCGCGCATGTGCTGGCACATGGCGCGCTTCGTCGAGGTCATGGCGATCGACAAGGCGCACTTCGTCGGCAATTCCATGGGGGGTACTTTCCTGCTGCAGATGGCGGCCGAACAGCCTTGCCCCCTGCCTATCGATCGCCTCATTTCGATCAGCGGTGGCGGGTTCGTGCCGGCCAATGACCATCGCCAGCGCCTGCTCGATTACGACGGTACGGAAGAAGCGATGGCGTATGTTCTGGAAGCGATATTTGAAAATCCGGTGTGGTATCGCGATCCCGTCTATATAAAAAGACGCACGGAAATCAGCCTCGCACCGGGGGCATGGGAAAGCGTCGCCGCGGCCCGTTTTCGCTCCCCGGCAGCAAAGCCGCGCAGCGACTTCGGTAATGCGGACACTACACCCTACGGGAACATCACCGCGCCGACGCTGATCATCGCAGGTGCCATCGATAAACTTCGCCTGCCCGGTTACGCCGACGATATGGTCCGCCAAATTCCCAATTCCAGCTTGGTCGTGTTCGAAGACGGCGGTCACTGCCCGAACATTGAGCAGCCCGAAGAGACGGCCGCCGTCATGCTAAAATTCCTGCTCGAGCAGGCATAATCAATTCAGGAGAGATGTCATGACGATACTGGTTCTGGGAGGCACCGGGAAAGTCGGCGCACATTTGGTTCGGCTTTTGCTTGAGCGGGGTCAAAGCGTCCGTGTCCTCGTGCAAAATCCCGATCGCGCCGCACTGGTTCCGGCCAGTGCCCAAGTTTATGTCGCCGACGTGGTCGGCGACCCCAAAGGCGCGCGCGCTGCCTTCCACGGGATCGACGCTGTCTTCATGCTCAATGCGCCGACGCTGAATGAGACGGTAGAGGGTCTGATGGTCGTCGCGATGGCGAAAGAAGCCGGCGTCCCTCGTTTCGTGTATCAATCGTCGCACAGTCTTGGACACCTGCATAAAGTCCCGCATCTGGGTTCCAAGCTGGCGATCGAGGAAGCTGTACGGTCCTCCGGCATGCGCTATACCATCATCAGCCCGAACCATTTCTTTCAAAATGACGAATATTCGCGCGACGCATTGCTGCGCGACAATGTCTATCTGAACCCGATGGGCGCTATCGGTTGCTGGCGGGTCGATGTGCGCGATATCGCTGAAGCCGCGGCAATCATATTGACGACCGACGGCCATGATGGCCAGGATTACGGCGTCTCTGGTCCACGGAACCTGACAGGACCTGAATGCAGCGCAATCTGGAGCAACACGCTGGATCGTCCGATACATTATGAAACGGACATCGGTAAATGGCAGGATCTGATCAGGCCTTTTGCCGCAACTTGGGTCGTCGAAGACCTCGGCGCGTTGTTCCAGACCCTCGTGCAATCGGGCATGCTCAGTAATGACGCAGAACTCGACGTGCTTACGAATTTGTTGGGCAGGGCGCCGCGACGCTATGAGGACTATGTCACGGAATGCGCGGCGCAATGGCAGCAGGAAATGCTCGTGCACGAGACCGGAAAAGCAACGGCATGACTGGGCAGTGCATCGCATAAAGCACCATGCCCGACGCACTTGCGTGGGTCGGCGTGCCAGGATCTCCGATCCCATGACTTCGTATAATGGGGAAGGTCTGCAAAAGTCTTTTCCGCCAGTCTCTAAGGAGACGCGATGCTGGCCCCGTCGGCCTTTCTTAGCCACTGCAACCGTGGGTGCTCGCCACCCACGGTTGCGGAGATTCGCGCTCCCGACGGCTCACATATAGGTGAACCCCCCATCCGCGAGGATGGTCTGACCGGTCACAAAATGGGAATCCTCGCCTGTCAGGAACAGGATAAGGCCGACAATATCTTCCGGTACGGACACACGCTTGATCGCTTGTATATTGGCGACAGCATCAAGCATATCGTTTGCGCCATAGGACACGACTCCTTCAGTTCGGGTAAGCGATGGACTCACGGCATTAACGTTGATGCCGAAACGGCCAAGATCCGCGGCCATACCGCGCGTCAGACCGATGGTGCCCATCTTGCTCGCCTTATAGGCGGAAAAATTATCGGCGGCGATCTGCACCGATCCTGATGTGAGGTTCACAATTCTTCCCCAGCCGCCCGCCTTCATAGACGACGCAAAGGCCTTGCTCATGAGGAATTGAGAGTCGAGATTTATCGATAGTACGCGTTTCCATTCTTCAAACGTCAGTTCATCGAAGGAATGCTTCGGGAATATGCCCGCATTGTTTACGAGTATGTCAACTTTGTCGAACGCGGCAATGGCTGCATCTGCTGCCGCTGCAACGTCAGTTGGGGATGAGACATCCGCCTTCAAACCCAGCCATTTTCCCCCTGCGGCCTGAACAATCTCGCCAGTCTCGCTCGCCTCGTTAAGATCGACACCGACCACGGTCGCGCCTCGGCGGGCAAGGCCCAGAGCCGTCGCCCGGCCAATTCCGGCGGCAGCCCCGGTTACGACAGCTACTCGTCCTTCGTGGGTCATTTATTGTCTCCTAATCTATTTTGATTTCGCACTCAGCTTCGTCTCGAACCACATTCCAAAGGTCTGGTCATCGAGACACAGGCTTCTCTAAAGCACCCGAAATTTCAGAGCGCGCATTCGAAAAATTGGAAATTGCACGTCTGAATATTTGGGATTCGATCTAATTGGCGACACCTGCGAGAAAATTCAGGATTGCCTGGGTTACCTCTTCTGGACGCTCAATGTGAGGGCAGTGCCCCGTTCCAGAAACAACATGAACTTCGGAGCGAGGAATTTGCTGGGCGAGCTCATTTTCCCACCCCGGAAGACGAAGCTTGTCGTCATCACCGGCGATGATGAGCGTTGGCATGGTAAGGTTTTGATAAGGTGTATCATCGGCTCGGCCGAAAAACTCGCGAGCAGGAATGGTGGGATTTTTGAAACGCGCTGCCGCAATAGTTTCCCATGCGCCTGGTCGAATGCTGATTTCCCACCTTCTCTGGATATAGGCAGGGTCATCTTTCCATTTAGGATCGACGAACATGGCGGCCAGCATGGCCTTCATACCTTCCAACGTGCCGTCATAATTCATCATTGCACGGCGATGTTCATTATCCGGGTTGAAGCCTCCGCCCGCAATCATCACCATAGAACGAATGCGATAGGCTGCGGGGTCATGGGCCATTGCCCGCGCAAAAAGGCCGGCCCCCATCGAATTACCAATCACATGCGCTTCCTCCAGTTCCATGATTCCCATGAACCGGCGCATATGCGCGAGCATTCTGGCTTGCCCCCCCGCAAAATCATATAGTTTGTCGGTCTGACCATAACCAAGCCAATCGGGGGCAACGACCCTGTAGTGTTTCGCGAGTGCCGGGAGCATGAGTTCCCAACTCAATTCGGCGCATGCGCCAAACTCCCCGCTATGCAGCAATAGTAAAAGCGGCCCGCTACCTTCGTCGAAATAATGAGTGCGCATGCCATCGACGAGCAAATATCTGCTTTGGAGGGTCAATTGAGTCTCCCATGATTATTTTAGTTCTTCAAACGCATCATCTGATTGCCGCTCGCTAATTCCGTTCAGATGGACGCTGGTGCGATGCGGCAGTGGCCGTTCCCATACATATGGCCCGAACCCGCAACTGGATTCACGCTAACGCGCGGCCCTTACTAGAATGTCCGCCTGGCCAATTCTCTCGATCCCCAGGCTGATGCAATCCCCTGGTTCGACAGGGCCGACGCCCTCCGGCGTTCCGGTGAACAAAAGATCGCCGGGATTCAGGGTATAGAAGCTGCTAGCGTAGCTTATCAATTTCTGAACGTTGAAGATCAGGTCGCGCGTATTGGCCTTCTGCCTTGGGTTCCCGTTGACGGTCAGGACCATATCCAGATTGTTGGGATCACCCACCTCATCGGGTGTGACGAGCCAAGGACCAACGACGCTGAAAGTGTCGAGGGACTTCCGGAGGCTCCGATCTTCGGAACCGCGGATCGTCATATCCAGGCCCAAAGTGTAGCCCGCTACGTGACTCAGCGCCGCTTCGCAGGAGATGCCTTGGCCGCCCTTTCCAATAACCACCACGAGTTCGGCCTCGTGGTCAGTCCTCCTGTCCGGGAACGCGATCTGGACCCCCTCACCCGTTCCGACGACCGATGAGTTCGCCTTCAGAAAAAGTCCGTATGTGTCGATCGTCTGCACATTGGTCGCGAAGTTCTTGCCGCCATCCGCGTTCGCCTCGGCCTGATGCTTCAGATAATTGACCGGAGCGGCAATTACCTTCGATGGGTTTGCAACCGGACTGAGGAAGCGTACCTCATCGACCCTGTACGATTGCGCTTGGCGCTTGAGCGTTAGCGCTTCGTGCTGGATGGCCTCAAGATATTCGATCAGCAGGTCGCCGGCAGGCGCGGGCCACGATATACTGGGCAGAGTCCGCGTGGCTCCGGTGACATCATAGACAAGGTCGCCCTCGACCAGACCAAGGCGGCTATCGTTGAAACGACATAGCTTCATGTCAGCTTAAATCCTCAAGAGAGAACCGTCTCAGCGGAACTCAGATATTCGGTACGTCTGCTTCACATCGGGGGCTGGCGATGCTCCCGCCATAGTCCAAGTTTCTCTTGAACGGCCCGGTCCGAAGCGCCGAAAAGCACCGACTCTTCGAACATTTCATGATGATGAGTGACCCAACTGGGCACCACGAAGACGTCCCCCTTGGTCCACTGCAAGGAAACGCCTCCGATATTCGATCTCCCCGCCCCTTCGACAACGACGAACAAAGTCCCGTCGGTCGAGCGGTAGTCCGCCGTACGAAAGCCCGTGGGAAAAAGCTGCATCCAGGTCGCTATGGTAGCGATCGCCCAGTCGCCGTTCAGCGGGTTGGAATAGCGCAGCCGATAGCCGAAATGAGAGTCGCAAGGCATGTCTCTGGCAAGGCCACTCAACGCCTCGCGCGCCTTGGCATAGGGATAGTTGAAAAGCGGCGACGTAATTCTGTTCCGGTTACAATTGACCGGCAGCATATTCGCCCCGAATTGCCGTTCGGACGCTCCTGTCAGCCGTTGCGGGGGAGCGGGTGCATCGTCCTGGTCCTGGCGAAAACTGGCATCCAGCAGATTGACGATATGAACGTCGAGACCGTCGAGCCACACGACCGCGCCGGTGCCCTCATTCCCATGCTCGTGCCAGGTCCAGGACGGCGTCACCACGAAGTCGCCCGGCTCCATATATGTTCGCTCACCGTCGACCGATGTCCAGCCGCCTTGCCCTTCGATTATGAAGCGCAACGCAGAAGCCGCATGCCGGTGCCTGTGCGCCACTTCTCCCGGCTGTATGATCTGCAAGCCAGCATAGAGGCTTCGCGTAATCTTGGCCTCGCCGCGCAGGGCCGCATTCTCAAGCATAAGGACGCGGCGCTCCGCTTCCTCTGTTCCAATGAGCGAAGACGCTTCGATAAGGTAGGGCCGGGTGTCCGCATAGCGCCAGATCGATGGCACTGCGGGCGATTTCGGCTCGGCCGGAACCAGGCCAGCCAGCGACAGCCACAAGGGCGAAAGGCCCAGGCGATCCGCCCTCACATAGAAGTCTTCCAAGGCGCCTTCCTTGCGCGGCGCAAGCTGTTGCTTTTCGGTCATGCTTCAAGCGCTCCGCGCATCTTCATGCACGAGATCATCAGCCGGCCTGTCTTTGGCCCCTGCGCCGTCGTCGCGCGTCGGCACGAGACCGGCAAGGGACGCCTTGATGTAGCGTGCGGTGAATCGGGAGTAGAAGCGCGTACCGGGGAAACCGCCGCCGAGGATGTAGAAGTTTTCCTGAGCGGTCGGCGCAAACATACTCCTGAGCTCGTTGTCCGGGCCGATCCCCCAGATCGGACCGATCTTGTTCGCCACATGGTCGCCGAAAAGCCGTCGAACCTGCTCCTGAAGCGGCTGATATCCTGTCGCGAAAACCACGATATCCGCATCCAGCGCGCTTCCGTCACTCAAGATGACCTGATCTTTCGTCAGGCGCGCGACGCCGACACCCGATTTCACGGCTATCTTGCCTTCCACGATCAGATCCGAAGCGCCGATATTGAGATAGTAGCCGGCGTGGTAGCGCAGCAGCTTCATGTAGAAGCCGGTGTCATCCTCACCATTGTCCAGAAGGAAGCCCCTGGCGCGTAAGCCATCCAGCAGTTCACGGTCAGCATCCTGGATCGATCGGCTTAACGGACCATGAAGTTTGGCGAGCAACGAGTAGGGCGTCGCCGCGCCCATCACGTCAGTATCATAGATGGGCCGCACGCCATCATTGTCGCGATAAAGCTGGTAGGCCCGTTGTCCGCTGGGTTCCAGACTCAACACCGTAATGGACGAGCGCTGTACCATCGTCACGGCTGCGCCGCGAAGGCAGAAGTTCTGGGCGATGTCATGCGCGCTCGTACCTGCGCCAACGATCACCGCTTTCTTGCCTTCTACATCGATGTCGTCAAAAGGCTGGCTCGAGTGCAGGATGGAGCCTCGAAATTCCTCGGTCCCCGCAAATTTAGGGATATGCGGCAGACCTGCCACGCCCATTGCACTCACGATATGCCGCGGCTTCATGAGCCGAACGGTGCCGTCAGCCAATCGCAACGAAACGTTCCAGTGCTTGCGGACCGGATCAAAGGAGGCCTCTTGGAGCGTCGTGCTCGTCCAGATGTCGAGGTCCATCGCGTCCGAGTAGAATTCCAGCCAGTCTGCCACCTTGTCTTTCGGTAGGTAGGTCGGCCAGCTTTCGGGAAAGGGAAGGTAGGGAAAGTGGTTCATGCTGATGTCGTTGTGCAGCTTGAGCGCGCGATACCGCTTCCGCCATATATCCCCTACGCGCGCGGCGCGTTCGACGATCAACGTCTTGACCTCAAGTTGGCGCAGGCGCGCCCCCATCATCAATCCGGCCTGCCCTGCGCCGACGATGAGGACGTCCGGATTCGAGTGTGCGAATGGATCACGCTCTTGGTTTGCGACCGGCGGCAGCTCACGCACCCGGTTCCGGCCCGCCCGTTCCGGAAAGCCCTTCAAGTCCTTCATGCTCGTCAGCACGGTGAAGGCACGGGCGCGCGCCTCATCATCCGCCTGCACAAGCCTGATATGCCCGCGCCCCAGGGCAATTTCGGTCTCGAAGGTAAAGAAGAATTCCAGCGTTTGCGCCAACGGGCCAAGCGCACTTACATAGGGCTGACCCTCAACCCGAAAGTTGTAGGCGCGATGCTGGCTAAACTTTTCGGACAGCCATGCGCAGATATCCTCTGCTCCGTGAAGTGTAGTGAAGCGCCAATCCAGCGTCAAAAGATCGCGCCAATAGCCATCCGGCTTCAACAGGTCCGCCACGCCATCAATGTCGCCCGACGACAGCGTTGCCTCAAGTCGCTTCAGCCAATCTTCCGCGATTTGCTCGCGTTCTGAGGATGAGCGTTCATTCCAATCAGACATTGAATTCCCGTTCACGTAATTGGCCGGACGGCCTGCAAATTATGACGCGCCGACGCTGTTGGCTCACAAGCCCAGTGCCCCTCCGCGTCATTTCCTGGATCAAGAATGCTTCTCGTCAGTGTGCTGCTCTCAAGCGCGAGACCGCAGCACCGTCACAAGGCTGCCCCACGTCTGCGTGACATGAGTTTGCCCCACATTCCGCCAGCATTCTCATCTGGTACATACCGTATCCATTGGATCGCTCTCCGTAACAGGGCCACCGACACTGCTCACATTAATTCCCCCGCCAAATATGTTCCGGTATGCCAACCGTGGCATATGCATGCGCCCGGTTTCACCACGGCCAGATGCACAGAATAGTTCTTAATACCGAACATGTACTCCTACCGGAATGTAGATTCGTGATGCGTTTGTCAAGTTCACTAAACGGCGGACGCCTACTCTGCTTTGCCCTCTCCATCATTAGCAGGCGCAATGCCCATCTTACGCCACTTGACATCCATCCTGAAATTCGTACACTTATCAGAACAGGTTCGCAGCTAGGAATTGGCGCTGCCGCGGGTTGAGCGCGCTGTCGTCATCTTCGGTATGCATGAGAGGAGTAGCAATATGAGAATGCAGCATTGTTCGATACCCGCCGACGATCCCAAAAAAGCGGCGGAAGTATTGGGTCGCATCTTGGGCGGTGAAATCACCCGCTTCCCCCCCGGCGGGCCGGATGCATGGATGGTGTGGTCGAAGGATGGTTTCAGCCAGCTTGAGTGCACGCCGCGAGGGACAGTTCTGATCCCCGACAGTGATGAGGTTGCGCTGGGCGCGCGTGAAGGCACCCCGACCCCCAATTCTGAAGTTCACATCGGTATTTGCGTGGACACGCCACAAGACGAAATCCTCGCGATCGCCAAAGAAGTCGGTTGGCCTGCCTATCCAAGCGTTCGCATCCCCGGCGAAGAAGGCTTTAGCGTTCTGGAGCTTTGGGTGGAGGGGAAGTTCCTCCTCGAACTGACCGACCCGGTCGAAACGCAGCGACTGGCCAAAAGTGTCACCGTGGAAGGTTGGAAGGCTTTCTTCGAACTGAATTGACCCGCGGCTGTTCTTGAGAGGCGCGCGGCAAAAAAGTTACGCCGAGCCTAGACCGGGTGAGGCATGCGCGCGCTTTCTTGGATGAGCACAGGCATCACGCCTGAAGGGCGACGCCCGCTAACATCAGAATTGGCGCGCATGGCCATCCTCCGGGCAGCTTATGCCCTGAAATAACAGCGCACTTTTTACGTATTCGAACAAGTTTATAATAAAATTAACAATCATTTGGGGAGGTATTTTACTCATGTCAGGGAATCGTCACCTAGCTCTTCTTGCGTCCAGCGTGGCTCTTTGCTCGCTGCTGCCGGCGGCAGCATTTGCTCAGGAGCCCCTTCAAGCGACCACCGGCGAGGCCTCGCCGGAACAACAGGGCGGTCTACAGGAAATCATCGTCACGGCCCAGAGACGGGCCGAATCGGCCCAAACCGTGCCGATCGCCGTAGCCGCCTTCACTGCGGAGGGGCTGTCCGCTTCGCGCACCCTGTCGTCGGATGACTTACCCGGGTTGGTTGCTGGCCTGACCGTCGCCCCCAATGGGCCACGCACCCCGCTCTATCTCCGCGGCGTAGGCAACAACAATTCCGCTGCATCTCCAGCGGTGCTCACATTCATCGACGGCGTCTACATGCCGTTCAACATTGGCGCGCAGGCATTCAACGATGTTGCCTCGATGGAGATCGCCAAGGGGCCACAGGGTACGCTCTTTGGCCGCAACGCGACCGGCGGCGTGATCCAGATCATAACAAAGGATCCTACGTCGACGCCCTCGGCGGATATGGAAATCGGCTACGGAAACTATGATACTGTTTCGGCAAAGGCCTATGTCGCATCCGGCCTGACCTCGAATTTGCGCCTAGGGGTCGCCGCCTTCTACGAAAACCAGATGAACGGCTGGGGCACGAACACCTATAATGGCTCCGAATTCTTTCGAACCAAGAAATATGGCGGGCGGGCGAAGTTCGTCCTCGATGTCTCGGACACCACGACAATCAAGCTAGCGGCCGACTATTCCTATGGCTTTGGAAATCATGGAACTAACGTTAACCCACGCGCCGGTGAGAACTTCACATTCAGCCCGGTCACGCAGACAAAGCAGTTCTTTACGGGAAAATATGATGTAAATGCCGATCTGGCTCCCTACTTCACCACGAAAGAAGGCGGTCTAAGCCTGACTGTAAATTCCAAGCTCGGTGAACTTAATCTGTTGAGCATCAGCTCCTGGCGGAAAAACAAGAATTTTCTCCAGATCGATTATGATGGCACGCCGGTCAATTCGGTGAACATCAATCGCTACGCCGAAAATACCGCCTATTCGCAAGAGCTTCAAATCAGCTCTCCCTCAAATGGCAGCTTCAAGTGGGTCGCCGGACTTTTCTATTTTCATGAGGCGCCCAAGGTAAACCCGTTCATTTTCTTTGGACCGGGTATGCCGTTCGTTTTCGGAACACCCGCCGACCAGCCCCTGAACTCCTGGGCCAACGACAAGGGCAACGCCTATGCCGGTTACGGGCAGGCGTCACTTGAGGTGCTGCCCGGCACTACGCTGACTCTGGGCGCCCGATACACCATAGAAAAGCGCTCGCAGCGTGGCTTCAACGACATAGGCGGGTTCGTAATTCCCGGCAGCGAAGGCGGCCAATCCAAGACGTTCAAGAAGCCGACATTCCGCGCATCGGTCGATCATAAATTCTCGCCCGATCTCATGATTTATGCTTCGTTCAACCGCGGATTCAACTCTGGATGGTTCAATACCCTGGCGCTTGGCGGCTTCAGCCCGGACAGGAATCCGGTAATTCAGCCCGAAACCATTGATGCCTATGAAATCGGTTTCAAAAGCCAGTTGTTTGATCGGAAACTACGCATCAACGTCGCGGCTTTCCAATATAATTATACCAATCTGCAGTTGCAGTTTTTCGAGCTGGGCGGGCTCGTGACGAAGAATGCAGCAGGCGCCAGGATCCGGGGCGTGGATATAGATATTCAGGCGCGTCCGGTAAAGAACATTGACCTTGCGGTTTCCGCTGAATTTCTCGATCCCAAGTTCACCGACTATCCGGATGCGCCATTTTACCAGATCCTGCCCAGCGGCGAACTCGCTGTCACCGATTCAAGAGATGCCAGTGGCTTCTCGACGACGCAGGCGCCCCATTTCAGTTTGAACGCAAGCATAAGCCATAGGTTGGAGACGTCCATCGGCACCTTCCAGTCAACCGCCGGGGCGAATTACCGAGGCGCGACTTACGCCGACACCTTCGAACAGTTTCCGCTCAGGAAGCGTACTCTCATAAACTTGACGGAGCGTTGGGAGTCCAGTGACGGCCAGCTTTCCGCATCGCTTTGGATGAAGAACCTGTTGAACGAGAGATATGATGAGTTCGTGAACTTGGTCACGCCAGTCGCGGCCGCCGGGCAGGCAGGTGCCCCACGCACCTACGGCATTACGCTGGGCTACAGGTTCGGGAATTAGGCGGATCAAGGGGGCGGACCGATGCAGCGATCCGCCCCCGCAGCTTTGAAATGAACTATCAATCATCTCTGCTAATATTGCTGAAAGCGTTCTTTCTATCTCACGATTTTCTTCATGTGCCGGGACAGACGGATGCGTGTCTCAGCCTTGACGCCAAAATGTCCAACGCCGGTTACTGCCACGTGTTGGACAGTATACTTCACCTAACGAAAGGGCAGCGATGTCTTATTTCTTGACCGAAGAGCAGGAATCCATTCGCGATGTCGCTCGGCGCTTTACCGAAAAGGAAGTGAAACCGCGCGCTCTCGATATCTATGGTCCCGACGGACATAAAATCGTGCGGGAACTGGGAAAAAGGATGGGTGAGCTGGGTTTCTTCAGGCTTTCCATACCGGAAAGCGAAGGGGGGATGGATGCTCCCAAAACGACCATGCTCCTGGTGTATGAGGAACTCGCCAAGGAGAGCGCCGCGCTCGCAAACCACCTCGTGCTAAACGGCAATTTCTCAAACGTGCTACTCGAACTGCCGGTGGCCAAGGAAAAATGGTTCGAGAAAGTAATGTCGGGCGACGCCTCCATGTCGGCATCGGGCACTGATCCGCGTGGGGCCGCAAACTATTCCGAATGGAGTGATCTTGCCACGATGGAGGGGGATACCTTCCTCCTGAACGGTTCGAAAAACTATTGTTCGGGCGCTCCTTACGCTGATTTCATCGTGGTTTTCGGCCTGTATCAAGGGACGATGTGGGGATTTCCGCTCGACTCCGGGACCCCCGGCCTCACGATTTCGGAAGATCGGATGATGGGCCTGGGTACGACCTTTGGCGCCCTCACCTTGTCGGACGTCAGAGTGCCAGTTTCGCAATGTCTTGAAGCAGCCGACTGGGTTTTAGACCGCAAGCTCGTCGGGCTGACGGGTAAATCCACGTACACGGTCCTCGATATATCCGCCATTTCACTGGGGATCGCGGAGGGTGCCTTCGGAAAAACGCTCGCATATGCCCGGGATCGGACCAACGCCGGTAGCCCGATCCTGTCTTTGGGCGCGATCCAGGTGAAATTTGCGAAAATGAAGGCTCAGATCGAAGCTGTTCGCCACATGCTCTACAACGCCGCGCGTCTGGTTGAAGAAGGACGCATGGACACAATGCTGAACCATATCGTCAAGCCGCTGGCATGCGAAATGGCCGTCGATGTCGCGCGTGATTGCATGCAGGTTTTCGGCGGCAGCGGCTATTGTGTTGACACCGGTATCGAACGCTACCTGCGTGACGCCATGGGCATGTCGATCGGCGAGGGAACGAGCGACATGCACTGGTCCGCGGTTTCAGCGCTGATGGAAATGCCTGGCGCGCGATCGGGTGTGTTTTGATGATTCAGAGCCGATGATCTACCCGCTTGCGGCTGGCTCATCGCCTCTCATGGTTCTTCATCAAGGCGAACGAAAGAATGGCGCGGAAGCACAAGCCTGACCAGATCCGAAGATCATTCAGGCTGAAAAGCGACATTGGATCGATGTCAGCAACTTCCGATGGCTACCCTCCGCGTGAGTCATGATTGCCCCAAATGCGCCGGGCTTTGCAGGTGTCCAGCGTGTGGGACAACCCGTCGTTCCGGCACAACCCTGGACCCTCTTCTTGTAGCCCGTGGCGGAGAGGAACGATTGCGATCCGCATTTGCTAAGCAGGGCTTGCTTTGGATCGCAGGCGGACAGATGCAACGACCGCAACCGACATCACGAGAAGAAATAGCAAGGCAATCCGGCCATTATAATACACCATCGAGGCAGTCGCGAAGAGGGCCAGCAGGAGCGCGAAGCCCGGCACGATCGGGTATCCCGGCGCCATGAATGGTCGCGCGAGATCGGGTTCGATCCGACGCAGACGGAACAGCGAGAGCATCGACGTTATGTACATCGTCAGGGCGCCGAAGACCGAAAGGGTCACGACGCTCGCAGTCAGGGACTGCCCCCCCACGACGAACAGGTTATCGCTGTAAATGGTGGCCACACCGACGACCGCACCCGCGACCGTCGCAACATGCGGCGTGTGGAAGCGCGGATGCAGACTGCGCAGCACGTGGGGTAGAAAGCCCGCACGGGCCAGTGCGAAGATCTGCCGTGAATAGCCCATGATGATGCCATGGAATGATGCGACGAGGCCGAACAGTCCGAGCCACACCAGCATGTGCATCCAACCGCTTGAGGATCCGACAGCGCGCTTCATGGCTTGCGGCAACGGATCGTTGAGGTTGGCGAGGCTCCGCCAGTCGCCCGAGCCGCCCGCCATGATCATGACGCCGAAAGCCAATATGGTGAGCGTCAGGATGCCCGTGATATAAGCGATCGGAATGGTCCGTTTCGGCTCCTTCGCCTCTTCGGCTGCCATCGCAACGCCCTCGATGGCGAGGAAGAACCAGATAGCGAAGGGGATCGCTGCGAACATTCCACCCAATGCGGGCAGAGCCAGCGTGTCGCTGCCAGCCCAGCCCCCCGCGGCGAAATTCCGAAACGAGAAAACCGGTGCGACCACGTTCATGAAAACGAGGAGTTCGCCCACGGCAAGGATGGTCACGAACAGTTCGAACGTCGCCGCGATCCCAACGCCGACAATGTTGAGTGTCGCGAACAGCCCATAGGCAACGAGTGCCGAAACCTTCGGGTCGAACGTAGGGAATTGTACCGCGATATAAGCTCCGATCGCCAGTGCAATGGCCGGCGGCGCGAAGAGAAACTCGATCAACGTAGCGAAGCCTGCGATCGCCCCTCCCCAGGGACCAAAGGCGCGATTGGCATAGGCGAACGGGCCGCCCGCCTGCGGGATCGCCGTCGTCAGTTCGGTAAAGGAGAAGATGAAGGCGACATACATCGCTGCGACGAAAGCAGTGGTGACAAGAAAGCCGAGCGTGCCCGCTGCGGCCCAGCCATAGCTCCAGCCGAAATACTCGCCGGAGATAACGAGGCCCACGGCAATGCCCCAAAGGTGAAAAGCATTGAGCGTTTTCTTCAGATTGCTGCTTGATCCGTGACTCATTCGGTCTTGTCCTGCTTACGATCTGAAAGTCGTGGCGTGTCGGCAACCGCGTCGAGTGACTCGGACGGCAGGGTATCTTTCAGGTCGACACCCGATAGCGACCGCCGCAATGCTTCGCGGGCCAGCCAGGACAAGGTGCGTGCCGCCTGCGCATAGGTCTGGCCGCCATGGTCGTGGACGTTGGAAATGCAGTTGCGCTCGGAATCACGACGACCGGACCGGGGATCATAGGTCAGGTATAGCCCCAGGCTGTCCGATACGGTCAGACCGGGTCGCTCGCCGATCATGATCACGCTGAGACGCGCTCCCAGTGCCTCACCGATTGGATCGGCGATCGCGACGCGGGCCTGATGAGCAATGATCACGGGCGCGAACCGGAACCCGGAAAGAGCCTCCATCGCCGCACGGATCATCGGCACCGCATGTCGGCGCACGGCGGTAGCGGACAGGCCATCGGCAATGACGAAGACGATATCATAGCCCTGTTCCGGCATGCCCCGCAGCTTCGCCGCAGATGCCGGTGCCAGCAGCCGACCGAGATCAGGACGGCGCAAATAGATCGGTCGCTCGGTAGCCTGGCTTGCAACCGCAAGGGTCGAAAGCGGAGCGAGATCAGCCGCGAGCGCGTCCGCGTCTAGCGTCGCGTAGACCGCGTCACGCGCCGCCGCATGCGCTTCCTGGAATGCGAGCACCGCTTGTACCGGTATTGCGTCACCGGCGCGACCCAAACCTATGCGCGCCGCCGTTGCCCTACGAAGCACATCCCAGAGATCGGGCGTGTCCCCGGCCTGCGCTGACGGGGGCGAAGGGAGTCGCTCTTTGCTCATTCGGCGAAGCCCGATCGACCGATCATCATCCGCAGCCCTGGATCATCGCTGCCCAGCCGACGAATTTTCCCCTGGGCGTCGAGCAGGTGCATCCGCTCCAGCCACGCTTCGAATTCAGGTGCCGCCCGGACACCGAGCACGGTGCGCAAGTAGAGGATGTCATGATAGGACAGACTCTGATAATTGAGCATGATGTCGTCGGAACCGGGCACGGTGATGAGAAATGTGCAGCCGGCATTTGCAAGCAGCGTCATCAATACGTCCATGTCGTCCTGGTCCGCGTCGGCATGGTTGGTATAGCAGACGTCGCAACCCATCGGCAGACCGAGTAGCTTTGCGCAAAAATGATCCTCCAGGCCGGCGCGAATGATCTGCTTGCCGTCATAAAGATATTCGGGGCCGATGAAGCCGACGACGGTGTTGACGAGCAGCGGATCGAACGCGCGGGCGACCGCGTACGCGCGGGCTTCCATAGTCTGCTGGTCGACGCCATGATGTGCTTCGGCAGACAGCGCAGCACCTTGGCCCGTCTCGAAGTACATGACGTTCCGGCCGATCGCGCCGCGGTTCAGCGAGAGCGCGGCATCCTGGGCTTCCTTGATGATCGCCAGATCGATGCCGAACCCGCGATTGGCGGCCTGGCTGCCCGCCACAGACTGGAAGACGAGGTCGACGGGAGCGTTGAGGTTGATGATCTCGATGGCGTTGGTGATATGCGTCAGGACGCAGGTCTGGGTCGGGATATCATATTGAAGACGAAGATCGTCCAGCATCTTCATCAGTTCGATTGCATTGGAAACATTGTCGGTCGCCGGATTGATCCCGATAGTCGCGTCCCCTGCACCGAACAGCAGCCCATCGAATATGCTGGCGGCGATGCCACGCAGGTCGTCGGTAGGATGGTTGGGCTGCAATCGCGTCGACATCCGACCGGGCAAACCGACGGTGGTCCGGAACGCGGTGATCACCCGCACCTTCCTGGCTACGGCGATCAGATCCTGATTGCGCATCAGCTTGCAGACGGCAGCCACCATTTCAGGCGTCAACCCCGGCGCGAGACGAGACAATGTTTCGCTGTCGGTCTCGGTCGCCAGCAACCAGTCCCGAAAGCCCCCCACAGTGAGATGCGCGATCGGGGCGAAGGCGGCTGCGTCATGACTGTCGATGATGAGCCGTGTGACTTCGTCCGTCTCATATGGAACGAGAACCTCGCTCAAGAAACTGGCCAGAGGCAGGTCGGCGAGGATCCAACGAGCGGCCATTCGCTCTGCTGCGCTCTGTGCTGCCAGACCGGCAAGCGCATCGCCCGAACGCTCGGGGGATGCGCTCGCCATTACGTGTTTCAGATCCCGAAAGACGAACCGCTGGTCGCGAATATTATGTGCATATCCCATCGCGTGGTTCTCTGTCGGGCGCCCCGCTATCAGAACTGAAAGCGGACGCGGGCGCCATATTCTCGAGGTGTGCCATAGAATTCATTCGTCGCAAACTGACCGCTGACATAATCCTTGTTCGTCAGGTTCGTGCCATAGGCGGTCAATTGCCAGCTCCCCATGTCGAGAGTCACCAGCGCCGACAGCAGACCACGGCCCGCGATCCTGTCACTGACTGGAGAATAGCCGATGTAGGTGAACTGCGGACCGATATAGGCGTAGTTGATCCGCGGCGTCAGAGTGCCATTTGCTACCGCAAACCTGTAGTCGACGCCAAGATTATACGTCCAGCGCGGAGCATAAAGGTTTGAGCCGTTGCCGGATGTCTGAATGAATGGCTGATAATCGAAGCAACGTGGCGGACTGGACGCCGTTCCCGTGGGGCATTGCGGGCCGAGCGTTCCTCCCGGCAGGCTGCGGGTATTGACGAACGTGATGCTGCCCAGATTGGAATCGACGTAGGCGACATTGGCGTCGAATCCGAACCCGCCGATCTTGCCCTGCAACTGCGCTTCCAGACCCTTGATGGTGACGCTTGAAATATTCTCCACGCCGGAAAACCCGGTGCTAGGTTCGACGACGCTGAACTGGAAACCTTTGTATCGATTGTAGAAAGCGCTTAGCTGCGTGCGGAGCCGCTCACCGAGGAAACTGGATTTCCAGCCCGCCTCATAGCTCATCACGGTTTCAGGATTGAACTCGGACGCGACGGAATTGAAGCCGCCTGGCTTGTACCCGCGCGCCGTCAGGACATAAATCAGGTTCGCATCGTCGACTTTCCAATTCAGCGCCGCTTTGCCGGTGAAGCGCGAATCCTTGTGCGAGCCGGACAGATCGGCAACGCTCAAGCCAGCGGCAGGAAAGCCGGGAATGCCTCTCCCGATCGAGACCGATCCCGATCCGGTCGCCTTGTAAGTGGAATAGCGACCGCCCAACTGCAGCTCCAACTGCGACGTCAACTGATAATTGGCCTGTGCGAATATGCCGGTCGTCGTGCGCTGATTGACAGGCGTGATGTCGGTTGGAAAGCCGCCCTGATTTTCGAGGATGCGGACTGTGATGTCGTTTCTTTGAAAATAGCCTCCGACGATCCAGTTGAACTGGCCGCCTGTGGGCGAGATGAGGTTGATTTCCTGGCTATACTGCTTCTCACCGGCAAAATAATCTTGCGATATGTCGCCCCCAGCCGCCAATGGCGCCTGCGAACCGTCAACGTCGACCAGATTCTTGATCCGCTTGTTCTGGTATCCTGAAAGCGAGCGGATCACGATCCCGCTTGCCAGTTCCTGACGCAACTCCAACCCCGCCTGAAAACCAAGATCGCGGTTGCCCGTTGGCGTGTCGAAGCTGAGCGTGCGAATGTCGCCTACGCGATAGGCTGAAAAGCGGGTGCCGGGGATTGGCCGATAGGGATAGCCGCCGGTGTCGCGATCGTTGAGGCTGACCTTTGCTGTCGCCGAAAAGCTGCCGGGTTTCCACAGGAGCGTCACTCTGCCGCCCTTTTCCTCAAGGCTGCCCGCATCGTTCGCGAAGGAACCGATGTCGCGAAAATAGCTGTCGCGCCGCCGGTAGAAGCCCGCTACGCGGACGCCCAGCGTTTGGGCGATCGGCAGGTTGAGAGCGCCTTCGCCGGTAAAGGCATTGTAGTTGCCATAGCTGATCTCGCCATAACCGCCGATCCCGCCGTCAAGGTCGGGAGACCGCGAATTCATGAAGATCGCGCCGCCTGTCGAATTGCTGCCCACCAGCGTACCCTGCGGCCCGCGCAACACTTCGACGCTCGCGAGGTCGTAGAAGCTGTTCGCCTGCACGATCGGCGGCTGGAACAGACCGTCGACATAGACGGCCACACCCGCGGTCACATTAGGGCTGTCGCTAGCAAGGCCGATGCCGCGAATGTTGACGTTTTGCGTGATGCCACCATTGGTGATCGACAATGCCGGCGTCGCTGTTTGCAGGTCGGCAAGGTTCGTCACGGCGTTCTTGGTCAGCGAGGCAGTGTCGAACGCTGTCGCCGAAACCGGAACGGTCTGGAGCCGCTCGGTGCGGCGCTGCGCGGTCACGACTATGTCGGTCAAGACATCGCTGGCGTCGGGAGCCTTTGCCGACACTGGTGGCGTCGGCACGTCCTGGGCCAAGGCGGGATGGGCTGCTGATGTGAAGAGCGCCGCGGTCATGACGGATAGCTTGCAAGTCTTCATGTTCGTTCCCTTTTACGATTAATGTGCTGGCTTGGGTCCGCTGGCCTTTGGCTCAGCGTGGCGACCAGGCCGATGCCGCGGCAAGGAAAGCGCTCGTTTCTTCGGAGGCGCTGTCACCGGCGGGTGGAAAGTAACTTAGCTTGACGACAACGGTTTTTGTCGCCGGGTCGACGAAGACATATTGTCCCTGCAAGCCAAGGGCGGTGTAGGCAGGCGTCCCCGGCATGGTCCACCATTGCAGCCCGTAGCCGCCCTTCGCATCTTCAGCGGAGGCTGGCGCGCTGGCCATGGAAACCCATTGCGGGGAGACGATCTGGTGGCCATTCGCTTTGCCATTATCGAGCATCATCTGGCCAAAGCGCGCCCAATCGCGAAGCGTCGCGCTGAACCCTGCACCGCTGAACTCGCGGCCTGTGCCTGGTTCACCGTCCATAATGTAATAGCCGTCCGCTTCTGCCCCGAGCGGCTCCCACAATTTGCGCGCGGTATAGGCAGCAACGCTGCCACGAGACACACGTTCGATCAGCCAGCCAAGCACAGCGGTGTCGATCGTCTTATAGGCGAAGGCTGTGCCAGGAGCACTGGCGCGCTTGATCGTTCTTGCGACATCAGCGAAGCGCACGGT
>JBPPMC010000031.1:0-14774 GCA_051305835.1 Sphingobium sp. | reverse complement strand
GAAGGCTACAAAAACCACCGGCGATAAATTTCGCGACATGGCTGCCAAGATTAAGACTGTCATCGACGAGTTATATCCGAAGACGGCTGAACTGCGCGCTGAGATGGAAAAACTGGCAGCCCTGCAAGCGGACCAGTCACTTAGCCCCCAGGTCAGAACCGACGCTATCAGTCGGCAGAGCGCCCGCGTGAGCGATGCTCAAGTCGCAGCCGCAGATGAAGTATCGCCAGCACTTAAGGTCTCGGCGGAGGCAGCCGCGAGGCTTGACGCAGCTTGGCAGACCGTGAAGGATTCAGCGGCAGAAGCGACGACCAGTCTTCAGACCAGCGCTGACGCAGCGGGCCAAGCATTTGTCGATATGGCGAACAAGTCGCTCAACGCATTGTCCAACTTGGCAAGCGCCATCAAGGGTGGCGGTATTCTTGATATTCTATCTTCCGCCTTCAATGCCTTTGGCTCGATTGCTGGTGCTGGACTGTTCGGTAAAAGCCTCAAGAGTTCATTTGCCAGCTTCCAGCCTATTTCCGGCTTCCGCGCAAACGGTGGCCCTGTGTCGGGTGGCAAGTCCTATGTCGTCGGCGAACGTGGGCCGGAACTCTTTACGGCTTCTCGCTCGGGATATGTGCACCCCAATGGTGCCAATGACAACGGCGGTGGCTCCCGCGTTCAGATCATCCCGTCGCCCTACTTCAACGTAGTGGTGGACGGTCGCGTGCAATCTGGCGTCTCCGCTGCCGCGCCTTCCATCGTCACAGGCAGCAGCCAAGGCACGCAGAAGGCGATGGCCCGCAGCAATAGCAGGCGTCTCGCATGATTGAATTACCTGACGGCGTACACCCTAACAGCGCAACGCCTGCGCTTGTGGACTTCGGCGGCGTGATGCGTCCTGCAACCGGTGCGAAGATCCTGCGGCTCAATCGTGGCGGCAATCGCTACCGGGTGGCAATGACATTGCCGGTTCGGACGGCAGAGAATGCGCGGCTCATTATTTCGGATTTACTCTCCGCTAAGGCAGAGGGGCTGAGGGTCGAATATCCGCTTCAGAACGTGGACCAGGGACTGCCGGGGAACTTCGTTGTTAACGGCGCTGGGCAGGCGGGCAACACCATAGCCTTGCGCGGCGGGACACCTCACTATGCAGCGAAGAAAGGCTTCTGGCTCACGATCTACGACGCGACAGGCCAAGGCTATCTGCACAACGTCAAGTCGCAGGCTGTCGCGAACGTAAGCGGGACCATGACGATCGTGATCACGCCTAATCTACGGATGCCATTCGCTGACGGCGCAAGGGTGAACTTCACGAACCCGACTATCGAGGGACTGGTTGACAGCGATGCGACATGGGAACTGGCGCTTGGTGGCCTCACAGATGGCATCTCCTTCGTGATTGAAGAAGCCGCCTGATGGACAGCGTTAAACTTATCGGCCTGATGAAGATGGAACTGCGCGACGGGCGCACGATCCGGCTTTGCGATGGCGGGTTCGTCACGGTTTCGGGCGAGACATACACCAGCGCCGACCAGTTTTTCGGCACCATAGCTAGCCTTGAAGCCTTTTCGGAAGGCGTAGGCGACACAGTGCCCGCCTTTAACATGACGTTCCTGCCGGTCTCTACGGCGGCTGCTGGCGATATATCAGCATCGGGCATGCAGGGGTCGCGCACGCGCTTCTATATTGTCGAGGTGAACGCGGAGACCGATCAGCCAGTGGAGGCTGCGGATCTTCAGTTTGACGGGCAACTGGACCAGACCACGCTGCGGATCGGGCGCGGCAAGCGCGAACTGGATGTGGGGGTCGTCTCCACATCGGAGCGGCTATTCTCAGTCAATGAAGGCAATAGCCTAAACCCACGCCGTCATAAGTCTGTGTTTCCGGGGGAGTTAGGCGAAGACAATGCGACCGGGTTGGGCATCAGTGTGGCTTGGGGAGTAGAGACGCAACCAGGCGCTGCGGTCAGTTATGTTTGACCTGAACAAGCGCGCGGAGGCTACCCGTAAGACGCTGGCGAAATACCGGCACAAGGCGTTTGACTGGAAAGCCAAGGTGACGTGCATCCATCTGGCGCGCACGCACCTGCGGAACATGGGGCACAAACCTCCTGTGATACCGGCGTTCACGTCTCCCATTGGGGCGCAGCGGGCATTGCTGGCGACGGGCTTTGGTAGCTTGGAAGGGTTGCTTGACAGTATGCTTCCCCGGATTGCCCCTGCGGCGATGCTGGTGGGTGATCTGGCATTGCTTCAAGGCGACGAAGGCTTTGACAGCATCGTGGTTTCGGCGGGCGGCAAGCTCTTGGGCTATCACGAAGCGGACATGAGTGGGCTAAAGCCGTTGATTGCAAACGAGATCAAGGGGGCTTGGAGGGTATGAGCAGGACCCTCGCCAAGGTCGCGATGATAGCGGGCGCTGTGGCACTTGTAGCGACTGGCGTGGGCGCGGCTGCGGGTGCAGGATTGTTTACAGCCTCAACGGCAGCAGGCGCAGCGTCGGCGGCGGCAATTTCAGCAACAGCCACCTCAATTGCCACCTATGCCAGCCTTGCTGCTGCGGTCGCAAGTTTGGGCGCGACGGTTACAGCAAAGAAGCCAGTAGCTAAGGGCAACGTCAATCAGGTTACAATCGCAACAGACGCGCCAGCCCCGTACATCATAGGCCGCACCTATTCAGGCGGAATGCTGCGACATGATACCGGCTACGGCGCTACGCTCAAGAAGGTCAAGAATCCCTATCGTGGCATGGTCATAGAATATTCGGTCGCTGGACCTATGGAATCGCTGGAAGGTGTATTCACAGACTATGCGAATGTAGGCTTATCCGGCGGCGCGGCGACTGGATATTATAGCGGCTACCTGTACGCAGATCATCGCGTCGGCGCTCTGCCTGACACGGCTCTGACCCCACACTTTGCGGGCATGCCCAACTGGACCAGCGCTCACAAGCTATCGGGCAAGGCTGCAATCCTCTGGAACTTAAAGTTCGACAAAGACGCTAAGCGGTTTGCATCGGGCGTTCCTGTGCTGGGTGCAATCTGGAAGGGCGTGAAGTGCTATGACCCTCGGCTGGATAGCACCTATCCAGGCGGCAGCGGTTCGCATCGCGTCGATAACTATCTGACATGGACGTGGAGTGAGAACCCCGGCCTGCATGCCCTCAAATATGCGCTGGGAAGCCACGCGAACGGCAAGAAGGTGTTCGGGGTAGGTCTGCCCATTGACGGTATCATGGTAGAGCATTTCGTCACACTGGCGAACGTCTGCGATGCGAACGGCTGGACGGTTGGCGGCGTCATCTATGAGCCGGGCGACCGTTGGGCGAACCTGAAGGATATTCTACAGGCTGGAGGCGCGGAGCCACTGTTCATTGGCGGCAAGTTGGGCCTGCGGATCAATGCGCCTGGCGTGGCTATTGACACGCTGAGCGCTGCTGACCTTGCCGACGATGACGCAGAAGTGACCGGCATGCAGACATGGCGTGACCGGCGCAACGGGATCGTGCCCAAGTATCGCAGCGAAACAAACAAGTGGGACTATGTGCAGTCTGCTCTTGTCACCGTTCCTGCCTTTGTGACGGCGGATGGCGAAGAGAAGAACGAGGAGCGCCAGTTCAATCTGGTGCAGGACAAGGATCAGGCGGCGCAGCTTGCTGGGTACGAACTTTACAATGGGCGCGAGCGCTTCCCGATCACATTGGTTTGCAAGCCTCGCATGCGGAAATATGGACCAGGCGACATGCTAACGCTGGCCCTGCCCGACCATGACCTAGTAGGCGTCGATGCTGTAATTGTAGACCGCTCGATCGATCCGGGTCGCATGACGGTTAGTCTGACGCTGATGGAAGAAACATCGGCTAAGCACGCAGTTGTGCTGGCGCTTAACGGAACGGCACCTCCCGCGCCCATCCTTTCGACTGGCGAAGATAGAGATGACGTTGCCGCTTCGATTGACGACCAAACGCCTGACGCGCTGCTGATTCAGGCAAGCTACCCCGTTAATCTGACTGTTTCGAGTAATAATGTCGGCGGCACTGCGACTATCACCATAAGCGACCATATCCGCCGCTACGCGGACAAAGACGTTGCCATAACTGGAGCCGACTTGACGGGGCTGGATCAAAGCACAGCCTATTGGATTTATTACGACGACGACACCCGCAGCAACACGGCCCCGATCTTCGAGGCAACGGAAGTCGCGGAGGATGCGTACCTCTCCGTCGCCAATCCGGCGCGCCACCTCGTCTATTCCATAACGACCTAACCTCCCGTTTTCGGAGACCTGTAAATGACAATTCCCGCAAAGTTCGCGCTTCGCGGACGCCGCAACGCGTTCTTCGGACAGGAGTGGCAATTCACGGCTGACACTGAACTTGGCGCTGTTGAGCCGGTCGATCTGACTGGCCACACCGCGTTCCTGCAACTGCGTCTTTATGGAGCGCAGCCGGGGTCTGCCAAAGTCAATTTACCTAGCGTCTCCAGTAACATCGAAGGTGTTTGGATTATCGCGCCGACAGAAGGTCGCATCCAGGTTTACGCGACGGAAGCCTCAATGGCAGCAGCTTACACCGCCCTATCAGGGGGGGTGGAGGCGGGTGCCAACATACGTCTCCAATACGACCTCGTGATCCGAGACCCGATGGGCTGGGATGATGTCTGGGTCGAAGGCGATTTCACCATAAACCCAGGGGTAACAGTATAATGGTTGATATCGTTTATTTGAAAGCTAGCGGGCTTCGCGGTCGGCGCGGGTTGCCAAGTGGGCCACTTGGCGACGGTACTGTAGACGCTGATACAATAGCCAATAGTCCCTCGGAACAAGACGCGATTTCCCGCAAGATCACAACTAAGCGCGCAGGCTTAACGGCAGCAGAATACCGCTCTATCGCGGACAAGGTTGCTGACCGTTTCGACATCCGCGACATGCTCGGCATGGACATCACCGGCAACAATGACATGGCGTCCACGTTGTCGGCGGCATTTGCTGAGGATGCGCCCATACACATGCCGCTCGGCTCTGTTTTGGCACTTGGCAGCACTGTCCCGGTTTACAGCAACAGCCATGTCCTTGGTCCGGGTGGTCAGCCCTACACGACGCTTGCGGACGGCGGCAGTCGCGGTCAGGGCGCGTGGTTTCATATTGCGCATGACGGAGTTGGCTTCGCCTGCGCTGGCAACGGCGTCTTTGGGTCGAATATGAAATTCGAGGGCGTGGGCACGTTTCGTGACCAACCTGTTCCGGCCCCAGGGTGGGAACCTAACGACCATGATTTTGACTTCACGATCGACAATTGTGACATCGAATTAAACGATGTGATGCTGCTCAATGCAACGCGCGGCGTGCGGCAAATAAGTGGACCTGCTGGTCGGCTATATGCGCGCAAGCTGCGCGGGTCGCCATTCCTTATCGGCATCCAGATTGATGACAGCTACGATGGCCTTCTAATGGACGGCGTTCGCTGGTGGCCGTTCTGGTCAAACGACCTGCACACCCGCGCATATACCATGGCCAACCGCGTCGGGATGCACCTTCGCCACTGTGATAACCCGCAGATCAGTTGGTATTTCAACATCTTCAGCAAAACCGGCGTGCTGATTGGCTCGCATCCCAACGGTGTCGTCAACAGCGCGAATTTCTACAATTTGGAAAACGACCTCTTTGGCGGTCGTGGTATTGTCTTTGAACCAGGCAGCACCGGCTCTCATGTGACTGTCATCGGCGGATATTCGTTCGGTGAGGTGGGTAGCACCAATGCCGTGGAGATGAACTCAGATTCCGCCAAGCTGATAACAGTCGCGCATAAATTCGCAAACATCCAACAACGCGCTCTGTTGATGGGTGGAGGCACCGGCAACGTCGCCCGCATTTGTGCTCCTGACGTCCAAGGGTGGAATGTCGTGAATGGCGGTTATGATGCGTTTACGGCCAGCACCGGCAACAAAATCATTATCGATGGGCAGCCTCTGGTTGCGGGCGGGAATGGCGCTAAGTTGACAAATTCGAATGTCGGCCTCATCTCCTGCACCGATTATGCGGACATCACCGGACTCGGCGTCACTGCGCAAATAGGCAGCATATCTTCCGCTACGGCGGCAGCACGGCTTAGGCGTGTAGGCAATAGCATCGATGGGTCCGTGGACGCCACTGTCACCAATAACGGCACAGGCAGCGGTGACTTGCGCATTGCGCTGCCGGTGGCCGTTGCGTCTGGTCAAACCTATTACAGCACAGGCCGTAATCTGACGACCGGGAAGATGCTGCAAGTCCAGTTAAACAGCAATCTTGCGGTCATCCTCTCCTACGACAACAATTACCCTGTCGTCTCTGGTGATCTGATTTCCTTCGACGTGCGCTACGAAACGGCACCGTTCCTATGAGTGCGGCTCGTTTCCTGACCGGCGACCTCCTGCCGTTCGTGGATGCGCGGGAGGTGGCCCGTGGCTGAAGATATCCGCCTTGGCCAATTAGATGAAGTGAGCCGCATGTTGGGCAAGATGGAAGGCGTGGTCGAAGGACTGTCTGAGTACATCCACCAGTTCCGACATGACGAAAACAACCGGCGTCAGATTGATCAGGGCTTTCAGGAGAAAGTCCTGCGCAACATCGAAAAGATCAGAACCGACATGGAAGCGCTTCGGGAGAAAGACGCGCTCGATCTGGCTGCACGGCTGTTGGCTGCGAAGTTGGAAATGGACAAGGTTAAGGCTGACGTTGAATTACTGAAGGCCGTCAACATCCGGCGTGATGGGGTGTTCGGCATTGTCGATTGGCTGCTCAAGTCTCCGATTGTTGGCTGGGTGGCGGCTGCTGCAACAGCGATATGGCTTCAGGCGACAGGGAGGCTGGACCTGTGAACCTCGCCTGCATCCTCTCCGAGCGCATTGCCGAACATGCAGGGCGACCACTGGCGCAAGGTGGCTTCCTCGCCTTCTGCGCGCTCTGGCTCGTCCTTGGTGGCTCCGTGGACGGCCTAACGCTGCTCCTGTCCGTGCTCGCAATCTCTTTAACGCAGGCTGTTTTGTTCCAACAGGGCCGCATCACCAAAGCAGAACACGCAAAGTTGGACGCGATCATCGCTGGAACAGACGCGGACGATGCCGTGGCTGGCATTGAGAAGGAAGCGCCATGAGCACGCTTGCAAACATCCAGCGCAAGGTCGGCGTAGAGCCTGATGGCGTATGGGGGCCAAGGACGGCCTCTGCGATATGGAAAGCCCTTGCTGATGCCGACGGTGGATTACAGCCCTCGCAGGCCATCATCGACTATGTGAAGGCGATCGAGAAGCTGGCCAAGGTCCGCCCTGACGGAATGGTGCAGGCCTATATGCCCACGCCGAACGACCGGCCAACGATCGGCTACGGCACGACCGGCCCAGATGTGCAGATGGGTACGGTGTGGACGAGGGCGCGGTGCGAGGAACGCTTTGCCGAACACTTCGCAGAGTTCGCGCAGGGCGTGACGGATGCACTGGACGGCGCGCCGACAACGCAGGGCCAATATGATGCGATGTGCAGCCTCGCGTACAACATCGGGCAGACAGCATTTCGCAACAGCACATTGCTGAAAGCGCACAAAAGCGGCGCTTATACCACTGCACAGAAGGAATTTGCCAAGTGGAATAAGCAGGCTGGGCAGGTTCTTAACGGCCTCACAAAACGCAGGGCATATGAAGCACAGGTTTATGGGTCGTGACGTTCTGGAAATTCCTCGACAAGCTGCTCGACCGGATGCCGGGATGGGGAAGCGAGCGCCAGTGGGTAACCACGGGCATGTTCGCCTTGACGGCCCTGATGCTCCTTATGGCGCGTGAGAATGAAAAGCTGTGGGAGCAGAAGCTGTTTGAGGTCGCATTCCAGGCTGTGGTCCTGACCGGCCTGCTCAATCTGATCCTCGCCTTCCACTTCTCTGCCAACAAGGGCGACGAAGCCAAGGTCGAAAACACCGGCAAGATGGCAGACGCGATGCGGGCCGTGGCTGAAAACAATGCGGTCCCCACAGGCCTCCCCGGCGACCCTGTTTCAGTGAAGGAAGAACGATGAACATCGGAAAGCTATTCGGCAAAATCGGCAAGGCGCTGATCAAGGCTGCTGTGCCGCTCCTGAAGGAACAGGCTGCGGAGGTTGTGGCAGATGCACTGGCAAAGCGTGAGGCGAAGAAGATCGCGAAGAACCTGGGGTTGTGACCCGCACAGTCGCAGGCCACCCTTTCGAGGAACTGCCGCGCCCCTCCTGCATCACGCAGGACGGCAAATGGCTGCGCCTGACCAGCAACGAGGGTGATTGCCCCGTAGGCGATAATCCCGGCGTGCGTCGCGTGCGACTGGACGGGTGGCGCAAGACGTTCGGAGATGGCTGGCACGACATTGATCTGACCATAAAGCTGTCCGAGAATTGCAAGCGTGCGAACTGGATACAACTGGTAGAGTTGCACGATAAGAAGTTCGCGGGCGCTGGCCCGTTCGCGGTGTCCCTCACCAAGTCAGCTTATGACGCCAAGCACTATATCCGCTGCTTCTATAAGGGTGAGCGGCTGAACCAGAAGCTATTCGTGCCGTACCATGAATATCATCTCATAATGCGGTTCAAGGTGGGCGAGCGCATGTTCGTCACGCTGGACGGTGCATCATTCGCCACCATCCTGGAAGACTTCGGCAAGGGCTGCGCGCTCTATCCGCAGATCGGCATGTACAGCAATGAGTTCGGCAAGGGGCGTATGGATGGCCGGTTCGCGATTGAGGGGCTGTCGTAGGTCATCGCCGCAGTAGCTAACAGCATGGCTAATCGCTGTATCCAGCGCCTAATCTCCCCCCATGCGAATCACCCCAATCACGCAAGCGCTACTGGCCCTTGAGGAAGCAGCCCTCATAAGTGCGTATCGCCGGGTGGACACACCGACAGCATCCCCTAGAAATTCTCGCGCCGCATCCCGATCGCACTGCACCACGTCAACGCTCTTGGTTGGTTCGGTCATGGCTGGCCCTTCTCGAACTCAGCCACGGCATCCCGACCGATATTCGCGAGGATGTCTTTCAGGTTGTCGCGGGCGGACCATAGGCTGTCTCTCGACGCATTACCGCCTTCCTCTAGGTCCAACACCTTTTGGCGTGCGCGCTGGTATTCTGCGTATTTTCTCGGGTCCATGGCTCTAATCCTTCTGTGCTGCGTTCTTGCGCTTGCGAACGGTAGTTCCCGCGAAGTTGGTTCCGGTGCCTTTTGTACCACGAACGAACGGCACTTTCTTGCCATCCTTCATGATCCAGAAGCGACCCCCTTCAATGAATACCGCCATTGGTAATCCTTCCTGTCATCGCCTGGTATTCCGCCATTCCCTGCTCAAGCACGCCGTCTGGTAGCGGGATGCGGATGGGCTGATCGAACCGTTGGTGTCGGCCCTCTTGGTCAGTGTACCCCGGCAGCAGATTGCCATGATCGTCAAAGTCGCTGGGCAGGAATATCCTTTCGCGCCCGCTCATCCCTCCACCTCATTCAGTAGGGTGCGGACTGCTAGGCCAAGAGGAAGCGCTTTCCAGCCCCATCCACCGTGCTGAACGACTCCAGCGGGCAGTGCAGAGAAAGCCTCATCTATCCCAACGCCCCATATGGTTGTTCGGTCATCGACTTCCTTGAGCCATTTGCGCTGCGCCTCGCTCAACGTTCCCGCAATCCTCTCAGCGTCCGTCATGGCTTTGGTCCTAGTGCTGCCTGCGTTTCCTCAATGGCCATTGCTAATTCAGCGAAAGATTGGCCCCATCGCCTGCATCTCCTGCGTTGCTCTTCCATAGTGGCGAGGTTGCTCGATGCCAGGTTTCGCAAAGCCGCAATCTCAGCGTCCTTCGTGGCTAAGGCTGCTGCATCGCTGAAATCGCTAGAAAAGCCGTTGACTAGGCGGGAGGCTACCTCTCGAAATCTGGCCACAACATCAGTCGGAACCAACTTAACGAAACCGCCCTTGCGTTGGCCGGTGTCCTCTGGGTGCTCGGGCCAACTGCGCCCCGTCCATGCCTCATCAAAGTCGCATTCGTCATGAAGCCATTGAGCAAGCCGCTCAATCAGCCCTGTGTTATCGGTTGGGGTGGTGGCCAGATCGCGGCCAATGCAAGTCTGACACCATCCATTATCGCTGACCGCCAAATCAATCGCGTGCTCTAGGCAGTAGGGGTCGCTGTCATCGTACTGACTGGTTTGCTGGTGCCAGTAGAGAGGATGCCCAGCGGGAACCTCATGCCCATCGTTGCAAAGGCGCTCCCCATCGGAAGCATGATCGCCCCGCTGCAAACGCCCTATCACTTCGGGGAACGCAGTAACCGCTTCCTGCGTGTTATCGGTCATTGCTTTGGTCCTTCTGGGGTGAGGGAGGCGCGCGCACGTTTCGCTTCTTCCCATTGACGATTAACGCTGCTCATTTTCACCACGTCCTCTGGGAAGATGCCTGTACCATTCATCGGACGCGCCGGGAGTTTCCCAATGGCTCATACTGACAGCCCCGCGATCTCGGCGGAGGGGGTGGCAGTGTGGTTCCGTTCGACTTGGCGGGGGAGTAGCGGCCACCGTTCACTCAGCTTGTGGTTTACGGAATTGCCTTCGAGATTGTATCGATCCTTAGACACGGATACCTTTACGAAGGTTCGCATCCCCGGTTCAAAACCGACTGGCGACCTATGTATGACATGAGGCGTCAGGCGCAGAAGATGCTTGGCAGGGTACGTCACTATCGACTTGCCGTTAGCCCGGTCCTCCATTTGCGCCATCGCGTCCGAGCAATCTTCGGGCAACTGGAACCCATCCTCAAAGAACTCCGTGGGCGCGCGATCATACCAGATGTAATTAACGTCATTCGTGCCGAAGCCGTCGCTATGCCATCCAGGGCGATTTCCGATGAAGTCGCCGGATACCCAAAGCGTCTTTGCAGTGAGGTAGACGTAGCGCTCTGTGAAATGATCCCAATCGTAGTTGTGGACCGCCGCCACGAGAGGCTCAAAAGAGCGCAGGTTGTCTGGCAGGCGGATACCCTCTTGCGGAGTGCTGATCGGGCAATACATCCAGAACATCATTTCGACGGGCGACAGGTCAATGAGGCCAAGGTCTTGCGGGAGGCTGCCGTAAATCACGACACGACCTCAAAGATATAGAGGCCCAATTCCATCTGAACATAGACGGCGCAGAATCCGATGTAGCGCAGATCTAAATCCGTCGGCATGGCAGCACCCGTCTTGAAGGCACGAAAGTTTCTCACCTCCAGCGGCGCGTCGGTGTTCACCACAGCCCACAGCCAGAACATACCGCCCTGATCTTCCATGCGGATGATCTGCGCATCAGCCGGTAGCTGCATAGAGAACTCTTCCAACACCGGCATTTGATATTTGAAGATTACCTTCCCCGTTGCCTCCGACATGCGCGGGCCGCGAGTTGCGATATCCCAGCTTGTATCAGGAGGCTCGGGCGTGGTCCGCGTTTGGTCAGCAAGTGCTGCTTCGTTCGTCATTGAATCACGCTCCGTTCAAGAGGGAAAGCCGCTCAATTTCGGCGATAATGTCAGGATGGCGCGCGAACCAATCTCCCCGCACGTGATGCTCGGCAAAGCGCTCGTGATACATGCGCTCTGTCGCCGCGCCGCCTTCTGCCGTCGCAAGCCAATTTCCAACAAGCAGGCCGGTGGAGTAGCGGAGGTGGCGAAAGCGTGCGCCGGGTTGCTGCGTGCTGCCGATCTTAATCTCAGACCTGGGCGTGCCGAAGAAATAGCAGATGCCATCATCCTCGCCTTCAATCGGGCGGGAGCGGTGCGGGCCTTTCTTGCGGGGTATAGTGTCGCTATGCTTAGTGTCAGCCATGATCGCACCTCCATGCGTATTGGTGAGACCCCTGCCCTTGCCTGCCAGCATCGGTGGGGGTCGAATTAAGACGCTCGATTTCTGCAAGGATTTCAGGATGGCGGGAAAACCACTCACCCTGGGTTCGGTGGCATGCGAAGCGCTGATGGTAAGCGCCCTCTCGGAATGAACTGCCACCAACGGTAGCCAAAACCTTCAGGTCCATTTTTGTCTTGGTCCGCAGTTCGCGTAATCGGCGCTTCACGTCGCAGGCCATGCCGATCTTGATTGGCCCGTCATCAGCAGCCACGAAATAGACTACGCGGTCAAACGATGTGCGCGGCGTTGACTTGCAGCGCTTGCGGGCAATGGCCAGATGTTCGTCATCAAGCCGCCTACGACTAACCTCCAAAAGGTTAGCCATCACCCCTCGCCCGCCGCAGTTTTCCGTGGTAGGTTTTAGGGAGGTTAGACCGTCTAACCCTGTTGAATCTATGGAACTAGTTAAGCCCGGCTCGGGCCTCCAAAATCCTGTCGTAGGGACGGCAAGAACGCCCCAAGTTGTCATGGTTGGACAAATGTCGCTTTTACTGGGTTTTTGGGGGTCCGGGGTTTCAACCTAACGTGCCGATCTGTTGGATTGGGCCAAAAGCCCTCTTACAGTTCCGCTTGAGCCACGAAATTGACGTTTGTGGACACACCACAGCTGCATGAAGTTGAGACGATCAGAAGTCAAAGCCCTGGTGCAATGCTTGGAAGCAGTCGGATCTAACGAGATTCGGTTGTAGAACTGCCTTCCTTTTTCAACAAAGGGAATGATTCGACGGAACGCACTTCTTCTTGGCCAGCAGTTAGCCGCATGCTCTCCCACCCTTTAATGGCCTTTTCGGCCCCATCCTCAGATTCTATAATGATCGTCAACTCCGCCAGTTCAAAGCAGGTGCGAGGCTGGTTCCAAATAAACATATCCGGATAAATGTCCCAGAGGTTGGGTGGGACATCGAACTTGACCACAACGATCGAGTGCTAGCCCCTCTGATGAAAATCCTCAGCGGCAGAAGAGAACCGTGGGCCAGTCAGACGATGACGGCCTTGAGCGCATCTTAGGACTACCTCGCCCTGCGGCTTTTTCAGCTTGAAGGGGGCATCTCCAACATTGATGATATTCATGTAGAGTTCAATGCTGCGATTTTCATAGCTGAAATCCGGCCACATGTTGCCGATCCAAGCGCGAAAGTCTGGCAAGCGCTTTGGCTCCGGCTCTTGTTGGGGTGTCCGGCGCACAAGCGAGATCACATTGTCCCAATAGGCGAAAATCAATGCGCCTGTAACAAAACCCGCCGCAAATGAGCTTGGTAAATAGCTCACGAAATCTTGCAGCCACGTCAGGGGCGCGAAACCAATGAGGGTTGTATCAGCGCCGTTCTTCTCTGCCAGCCTCTCCAGATTAACGTTCCAAAGTGGCTGGCCAACGAATCCCCACAAAAAATAGAAACCCGCCAGTATCCACGCGATCGGCTTTTTCTTTGTCCCCATGTTGCATTACCTGCCCCACACAGGCCCAATTGTGGAGTCTGTTTCATCGGGCGGTTCCGCTTGGGGCGTTTGCTACATAAGACCGGTAAATTCCATCGCCAACTACTCGGCCCACACGGCTTGTAGGGATCGACGTTTCTAGGACGCGCCTCCGCTTTCGTGGTTCATAAGCAAGCAGTAAAAAGACGGCCGATTTCCAGCCGCCTCGATAAGGCCACTGAGCCAGTAAGTCCCAATCCCGCGCCTGCAACCCCGCGTACCCCCTTCCCTATGTACGGCGAGAACCTGGCTTTGCCGCTCCAGTCATGCGCTCCTCCAGCGTAGGCCACTGAGCGAGCGAATGATGCGTGAGATCTCGTGGACGAGTCGCCTCGATGATGGCGTAGGAGCGGCCCGACAATATATGGGGGGCTCGACCGTCTCCGGTGCGGTGATGACTCGATAGATGGCGCCGTCGGTGAACGGATAGATCTGCACGGCGTTGATGAACCCCTACGCGGTCGGCTCGATCGTCGCCGCACGGTTGGCGACGGCGACCGGCGCGGCTTCGCGCGACGCGTTGCGGATCGGCGAGGTCGCCCCTGCGCTGCCGGCGAGAAGGATGAGGCAAGGCGCCAGCAGCGCGGTTGCTGCGAGAGTTCTGGTCATGGCTGGGTCTCCGGATTGGCTGTCGATTGAGCGGCAAGGTTCGGGTCGAGCGGCGAGCCGAGCGGCACGTTGCTGGGCGATTGCGCGATGCGCGCGGCAGCAGTCGACGCCGCGGGCTCGAGTTCGGGGCTCCAGTCGATCGCGTCGATGTAGATGCCGAGCGGGTTCTTGCGGAGCGTGTCGGCCGATACCGGCGGCTTAGTCAGGATCGTCAAGATGCCGGTCCAGTGCGAGGAACCAGCTTCGTTCCCACGCTCATAGGCCGTCTCGGTCCATTTCACTTGAGACATGCGCCGACGCCTTTGGCCGCAAGCGGCTTGGACATGCGCGTCGGCCACCCGGCCGCGTCGATGGCGGGTCAAACTTTCCCAAGCGAGGTTCTCAAGCCTCGGCGCCGCCCTCGCGGCGCGGGGCCAGACTAATACCAACCCACTGTGATGCTGACTCACGTGGGGGATTCCCAAAGGGACGAAACTCTGAATCTATGGCTGCCGGACGGAGGGCATTGCCATGGGTGCAGCGATCGGATTGCGTGACGACTTTAACGCGGCGAGCTTGAGACGACTGGCGCGGACAACGAAAAGTGCCAACCAGAGCCGCCGGTTGCTGGCTTTGGCGGAGATCTATGACGGCAGGAGCCGCAGCGATGCGGCCCGGATCGGCGGGGTGACGCTGCAGATCGTGCGGGACTGGGTCGTGCGGTTCAATGATCGAGGTCCTGACGGGCTCCTTAATGGTAAGGCACCGGGCAAGCCCCCTTTGTTGAGCGATGCCCAGCGCCAGGCTCTTGCGGA
>JBPPMC010000002.1:0-8174 GCA_051305835.1 Sphingobium sp. | reverse complement strand
GACGCTGCGCAAGGAGCGGCAGCTTACCTATTCGCCGATCCTGCCGATCAGCCCGAAGAGCGGGATCGTGTTGCAGGTGCCGGTCGAGGTGGTCGATGCCGACGCCGGGATCATCCGCTTTGTCGATGAGGTCGAGACTGTCGAGCAGTCGATCCTGTCGGGCGGCGCGAAGTTGCAGTGGAAGGTCGTCTGGGCAATGCGCTGGGTGGCGCTCGGCGTCGATTATGAGATGGCGGGCAAGGATCTCATCGACTCGGTGACGCAAAGCTCGAAGATCGCGCGCGCGCTGGGCGCGCGTCCTCCCGAGGGCTTCAATTACGAAATGTTCCTCGATGAAAATGGCGAGAAGATTTCGAAGTCCAAGGGCAATGGCCTGAGCCTCGAACAATGGCTGACCTATGGGCCGCAGGAGAGCCTCTCCTTCTATGCCTATCGCGAGCCGAAGAAGGCGAAGTCGCTGCACATGGGCGTGATCCCGCGCGCGGTGGACGAATATTGGCAGTTCCGGGGTAATTACGAAGGCCAGGCAGTCGAGCAGCGGCTGGGCAATCCGGTGCATCATATCCACGACGGCCAGCCGCCCGAGGGCAAGCTGCCGGTGACGTTCGGGCTGTTGCTGAACCTTGTCGGTGTAATGGGCGAAGCGCAGCCGGAGCAGGTGTGGGCGTATTTGCGCAATTATGTGCCGGATGCGTCCCCGGAAACGCATCCGGACCTAGATGCCCTGATCGGCCACGCGCTCGCCTATCATCGCGATTTCGTGGCACCGACGCTGAAGCGCCGTGCGCCGACCGAGAGCGAGGCGGCGGCGCTGCGGCAGTTGGACGCGGAATTGGCTTCGCTTCCGGACGACGCCAGTGCGGAGGACATTCAGAATATCGTCTATGCCATTGGCAAAGATGAACATTTTGGGTTCGCGGAACTGCGCGACTGGTTCAAGGCGCTATACCAGACGCTGCTCGGTGCCGATCAGGGGCCGCGCATGGGCAGCTTCATCAAGCTGTACGGTATCGCCAACAGTCGTAAGCTGATCGGGGAAGCGCTATACGCGTGATTGCGGTGTGCGGAACCTTAACGTCGTTTCCTTGTTTGCACCCATTAGTCCACCCCCTTTCGGACTGATGGTCGTCACCTCCCCCGATGGCCATCGGCCGCGCTGCTCCGGCAAGGGAGCGCGCGGCCACCGGGGTTTCGAGAAATTGCCCCCTGTTCCTGGCACGGGGCTTTCCTTCGTGGACGGAAACTGAGTAGCGCCATAATCGTCTCCCCGGCTTTAAGCCGGGAACCCGCTTCTTCTTTAGGATAGCAGAAAGGCAGCGGGATCCCGGATCAAGTCCGGGATGACGAGCACGTTGGTGTGACGTCATCCCGTTCTGTGAGCGTCTTACCAGAAGAAGCGGTTGTAGACCTGAACCACGCGTCCGGTGCGCGTGTTCACGAGCAGCACGTCGTCATAGTGACGGACGTAGCGCAGATCGCGGCCGCCGGCACGGGGCAGGCGATAACGGTATGGATCGTTGATGTAGTAGCGCGCGCCGTAATAGTTGGGCGAGATCCGGGCACCTGGACGCCATTGCTGCTGACGGAACGGCGCGCGAAAGTTGCCGCGGGCATAGGTCTCGCGATGGCTCTGTCGATAGTCGCGCCAATCTTCGCGCACTTCCCGGCGGGCATCGCGCACATCGCGCCGTTCTTCGCGTACATCGCGGCGGCTGCCGTAACGCTGTGCATCCCGCAGATCCCGCTGCTCTTCGCGAAGGTCGCGCTGGCTGCGCCGGACTTCGCCGGCGGACTGCGCCGAAGCGGTGGCCGGAATGGCCGTAGCAGCCAATAGTGCCAATATGATGAACTTACGCATGTCGTCTCTCCATTCAGAATGGGGCGTTTTGATCCTGCTGGTGCAGGTGGTCCTTCAAGGGGGCACGCCGTGCATCAACAACGCCTTTATTGCGTAGTCGTTCTGAACGCGTCGGGAACGGCGGCGTCAGGAAACTGAAAGCCACTGTAATAAAGTGTAACTTTATGCGGCCCGCGCAGGCGCCCAAGGTCGCTCCCGATACCATTTCGTCACGACATATTTGGTGCCGCTGATAACGGGCTTTGCAGCGTGCAGGCTGGCGGTGTTCGGGGCGCCTTGGTCGTCCATATTGTTCCAGATCAGGATCATGCCTTCCTTCGGCGGGATCATGAATTCGCACATGGGGAAGTGCGTTTCTCCGCCTTCCGCCACATCGCTCAAATAGATCATAGCCGTCCAGCTTCGCTGCCCGCCCGACCGCAGCATGGCGGGCCAGTAGCTGGCGCTGGCGGGGAAATAATCGCAGTGAACCTTATACTCCTGCCCTGCGGTATAGCGCTGCCCCTGAAGTGTCTCGCCGTGCGCAGGGTCGATGCCGAGTAACCCGCTGATCCGATCGCTGATCCCGCTGACCAGCGTACCCCAGGGATTGAGGTTGCAGGTGTGGCTGGTGCGGTAGTCCGGATTCGCACTGCCGGAGAACAAGGTGGAGGGACGGGCGTCGGCGTCGATCATCTTGCGTAGCCCCGCACATTCCTCAGCGCTCAGAAAGGCATGGCGACCGTAGATGTCGATCTTGTCGGTAGCGATCCGGTTGACCATTGGATTGCGGTCCAGCCGCTTGCGGACGGCCTTCCCGATTTCCGCTCGTTGGGGGGAGGCGATGCCGCCATCGTCGATCACATCATCCTGCATGACGTATTTCCTGCCATCCGCCCGACCCCGCCACAAGATCGCACATCACAAAAAGAGCCCGGAGCGTTTCCACTCCGGGCCTAGTTGGTTTCCTGAAGGCCAGTTCAGGAACTCGCTTACTGGTTAATAGAAGAAGCCGTTGATCACATCGACGACATAGCCGTCACGAGTATCGACCAGCAGGGCGTCATCATAATAACGGACCCAGCGGAGCGAACCATAGGCGGGCGGCAGGCGATAGCGGTAGGGATCGTTCAGCCAGTAGCTGTTCGAATACAGCATGCTGTCCAGGAAGATCCCTACCGAAAACTGTCGATAGCCATAGTTCCAGCCGCGCGGCGCATTATAGCGACCGGCGCGATAGACCTGCCCATAATTGCGGCGGTAGCTCTGCCAGTCATAGCGGCGATCATTCCGCCAGCCATTGTCCCAGCGGCGCTGATTGGACCAGCGATCGCGGTTATCCAGGCGGTTGCGTCCGTCATAGCCGCGATTACCGTAGTTGGTGTCGTTCCAGCGGCGCTGCTCCGTGTAGCCACGGTTAGTGGCATAGCGTCCATCATTGCGCCCATCGGTTCGGGCATCGGCTCTGCCGTCGTTGCGGCTACCCTGCTGCCGGTCCTGGCGCCAGTCGCGGCGGTCGCCACGGTCGTCCCGGCGATCCTGTCGCCAGTCCTGTCGCTCCGCGCTGCGCTGGCCCCAGTTGCGGTTGCTATCGCGGCCATCCTGCCGGTTTCTGTCACGAACCGCATCGCGATTTCCGTCGCGGTTGCCACGCCAGTCGCGATTGACCTGCGGCGCGGGCTGCTGTTGAACGACTTGCGGCTGGCGCACCTCGACATTGCCGCGGACCTCGCCGCCCCGGTTCCTGATCCGAGCCTGCGCATTGGCGTCTGCGCGGTTGTCACGTGCCTGGTCACGGCGGTCCTGCCACGGGCCGCGCTGTTCGCGCGACTGCTGGCGCTGCTCCTGCCGTTGGCTGCGGATTTCGCCTTGCTCGCTGCGATTGCGCCATCCGTTGTTATCGTTGCTCTGCGCGAAAGCCGGCGCACTTGCGCTCGTGGCAGTCGCGGCCATCAGTCCGGCAAGCATCATGGTCCTTATCGTCATCTGCTTCATCCTCACCGGGGATCGGTTCGACCCCTTGTGCGCTGCTTTTGGGCGATCGGCGATGACGCAATGCTGAATTGTTGCGTCAGCATTGCGAAAGGATTCGCGCTTGCAGGGTTAGGAGAGCAGGGGAAAAATATGATCTTCTTCCATGATCATATATCCTTTGAGCCGTTCCTGCAGAACGAGCACGGCGGCCGCATAACGCGCATTGTCTTGGGCGATATGATCGGGTTTCCAGAAATTGACATGCGCGCTATAATCGCGGCGGAGCGCCAGCATGCCGGCACTGTGTTCCTTAATCACCGCAACGGCAGTGGCGGTCAATCGCGCCACCGATAACGAGGCAATGCTCTGTTGCTCAACCTGACTATGGTTGGCGAACAACTGCGAGAAGGCTACGCGATCGTGCAGCAAGGCAGTGCGATCCGCATTGTCGCCACTGCGCATTGCCACGACAAAGCGCTGCATGATGCGCCGTAGTGCATCGTGCTCCTGCCTGAGTTGGAGCTGTATTCTGCCACTGCCTACCATTGTTCAGAGATAGGCTTGATTGTTTAACGCTTCGTTGCCGACCTATCATGCGACAATGGGTGGTCACGGTGCGCGTAGCGAGGGAACGGTGCGGGCGGCATCCTGTAGCGGGACGCCGGGCGGCGGCGCAGCGGCGACCTGCTCGTCTCCGCGCATGATCAGGCCTGCGCGGCGCACGGCCTCGCGGATACGGGGATAGGTGCCGCAGCGGCAGAGATTGGTTATGGCGGCGTCGATGTCCGCATCGGTCGGATTGGCGTTTCGTTTGAGCAGCACGGCGGCGGCCATGATCATGCCGGGCTGACAGAAACCGCATTGCGGCAAGTTCTCCGCCGCCCATGCCTGCTGCACCGGATTGCTGCGGTCAGGCGAGAGCGCTTCGATCGTCGTGACGAAGCGCCCCTCCGCCTGCGCGATGCTGATCTGGCAGGATCGGATCGCCTCGCCATCAATGTCCACGATGCAGGCGCCGCAATCCCCGGTGCCGCAGCCATATTTGGTGCCAGTGAGGTTAGACGCATCGCGCAACGCCCACAGCAGCGGCGTATCAGGGTCCATCCGATAGCGGACGGGGCGGTCGTTCACGGTAAAGCTGGTCATGAAGCGGAGGTATATCGCGGCCTTGGCGTTTGCGTAACCCTCGCGAATACGCCGGGGCGCAGGCCAACGTCGCATCGCTTCCTCCGCATCATTGTTGATGCAAAATGCCTTACGTCTGTCTGCGGGAGTTGGCCAAGGGCCGCCTTCACATCCGCCAGAGGAATCGCCCGTCAGCGCGCTGCCCAGAGTGCGCGGGTCGTCCAGCACGGCGATGCGCGCTTCCAAAGTCTTGATGATGCGGGCGGCGGCGCGGTCGAGTTTCTTCAACTCCTTCACCGCATCTGGCAGAAACTCAATCTTGAATCATGCCGGATATTGGCGATGGCGGATCGGGGATTACCGCGTGGTGGCGCGGGTGGAGGATCAGCGGATTACGATACTTGTGGTGCGTGTGGTGTAGTGGCGTGAGGTTTATCGGTGAAGGCTTACATAAAGCACTGACCGGTCCTTATTATTTCGTGCACAAAATCGATCGGCCATCCGAATCCCAAAACGAAGCTCGGTTCAGATTGCGATAAAGCTCGACCACTGTATATACCCAGCACCATCTCGTCGTGAAGCTCTTGAACAATTCCTAAGTCGACATTGTTGGCTGTAATAGTGGTAACGCGGCGAATTATAGGGCCACCTGACATTCCCGTTGTGGAATTGACATCGATCAGGAACGATCCTTTCGGAGTAATAGCAAAAGAAGGCTCTGTAGCGAGTGAACCTCTTTTCCAGATCGGTGTACGTGTTCCTTCATATGTCTTGAGTGGATACCCGAGCACGAAAATATCGGCGCCAACCATCGTCTGGATCGGGTTTCCCACACGTTCTTTGATCCCCCAACTAAATTCGTTCAGACCTTGGGAAGTAAAGCTTCCTTGCCTTATTGAACTAACGGTGAGTTTTCCAACTGCGATATCGACGGGCACTCCAAATGCAGTCGGCGGCTCTACTAATTTGCCTACAGCAGATTCATGCAGGTCTAGTGCAACCGCATCTGTAATAATGTTGAGAAGCTCGCCAATTTGAGAAAATTGGGGTAAATAACATCGAAATGAAGTTGGAATTAAACCTGCGGGATTCCGTTCCCTGCTAAAAAAGTTTCTGCCTGCGGCCACGTGCCACGCCGTCACAAAATAAATATCGGCCTGCATTTTGTAGAAAAAAACTGTTCCATGGGTGAACAGTTCTCCATCAGCATTCATTATTTCAAGTGGAGAGACGCTAAGGCTGGTGGAGTGGATTTGCGATTTCGGAAACGATCTTGAAGTCCAAGGCTCATTCGATCCGTTACCGCCATATTGTATATCTGGCATATCAACTGTTCGACCTCACTCCATCGGCAAATAAATCTCCCCGCACGTTTCCCTGAACGCTTCGCTCATTGCACTTCGGCAGCTTGTCGACAACGCCCTCGTTCCCGTTACATGAACTTCGCGGCGGGAGCCCCCCTCAGCAAGCCTTCCGTGCTCAAATCCTCATCCATGTCAGGCCAATGGATGCCATAGCCGCCGCCAGCGGCTTCCCAATGCGCGCGTTGCGACGGGGTGGCGGACAACAGGCGCGGATACCAAGCGAGCGGGACCGAGATCGTCCGGCCATCCATAAGATCGACGATCAGGCTGTCATCATCGCAGCGCACATCGGCCACGCGCTCGTCGGCGACCCTAGCGGAAATGTTCATGCCACGCGCCAACAGACGACTGCGATGTTCCGCAACCATAGCCAATATGCCATTTATCTCCGCGCGGCGAAAGCCAGTGTTCTTGGCCATCGCTACCGGATCAAGCCAAACCTTCATTGATGAGCCGCCCTTGTCTACATGAACATGGGGCGGCTCATTTGGCTCGTGGCTATAGAAATAGAAACGGTGGCCATCGTGGCGGAGAATGGTGGGCATCAAAGGCTCCTTGGATCGATGGCCAAGGCTAGGCTGAATGCGCGGGGCAAATGGGTATCCGCCAACGGATACCTCTCACTCCGCCGGCAGATAAATCTCCCCGCCCTTTTCCTTAAACACTTCGCTCATTTCGGCCATACCGGCTTCGGCGACTGCACTGTCGCCACCTGCCGCGATGAAGGCGTCGGCTTCCTGGTTCTGCTTGGCGGCGAAGTCGCGGACTTCCTGCGTGATTTTCATCGAGCAGAATTTGGGGCCGCACATGCTGCAGAAATGGGCGGTTTTTGCGCCCTCTGCGGGGAGGGTCTGGTCGTGATATTGTTCCGCGGTGTCGGGGTCGAGCGACAGGTTGAACTGGTCGCGCCAGCGGAATTCAAAGCGGGCGCGGGAGAGGGCGTCGTCGCGCATCTTGGACGCGGGGTGGCCCTTGGCCAGATCGGCGGCGTGAGCGGCGAGCTTATAGGTGACCACGCCGACCTTCACATCGTCACGGTCGGGCAGGCCCAGATGCTCCTTGGGCGTGACATAGCAAAGCATCGCCGTGCCGTACCAGCCGATCATCGCCGCGCCGATGCCGCTGGTGATATGGTCATATCCCGGCGCGATATCGGTGGTTAGCGGCCCCAATGTGTAGAAGGGGGCTTCGCCGCAGGCCGCAAGCTGCTTGTCCATATTCTCCTTGATCTTGTGCATCGGCACATGTCCGGGGCCTTCGATCATCACCTGCACATCCTGTTCCCAGGCGCGCTTGGTGAGTTCGCCGAGCGTATACAGCTCGCTGAACTGTGCTTCGTCATTGGCGTCCGCGATGGAGCCGGGGCGCAGGCCGTCGCCCAGCGAATAGGCGATGTCATAGGCTTTGCAGATTTCGGTGATCTCGTCGAAATGCTCGTAGAGGAAGCTTTCCTTGTGATGGGATAGGCACCATTTCGCCATGATCGACCCGCCACGCGAGACGATGCCGGTGACGCGCTTGGCGGTCATCGGGATATAGGCGAGGCGCACGCCCGCGTGGATGGTGAAGTAATCGACGCCCTGTTCGGCCTGTTCGATCAGCGTGTCGCGGAAGATTTCCCACGTCAGGTCTTCAGCGACCCCGCCGACCTTTTCGAGCGCCTGATAGATGGGGACGGTGCCGATGGGGACGGGCGAATTGCGGATGATCCATTCGCGGGTGTCATGGATGTTGCGACCGGTTGAGAGGTCCATCACGGTGTCCGCGCCCCAGCGGATCGACCACACCATCTTGTCGACTTCATTGGCGACGTCGGAGGCGACCGCACTGTTGCCGATATTGGCGTTGATCTTCACCAGGAAATTGCGGCCGAT
>JBPPMC010000367.1:0-5030 GCA_051305835.1 Sphingobium sp. | reverse complement strand
GGATTGCTATGCGCGCTCGGGTTGGAGGAAGATGCACCCAGCCCGAGCTTCGCGCTGGTGCAGCCCTATGAACCGCCATTGGTCAGCTTGCCCGTCGCACATGTCGATCTCTATCGCCTGGATGACGATGCCGACGTTCAGGAACTTGGTCTCGACGATTATCTGATCGACAGCCTGCTGATCATCGAATGGCCCGAGCGGCTTGGGTCGCGGCTATGGGACCACAGCCTCATCCTGACCATTGATGTGGAGGGCGATGGCACCCGGTGCTTGACAGCGCAGGTGCCGGACGCTTGGAGGGACCGATGGCCTCCGAAATGACTCCGCCCGCCGCCGCGCCCGCCTTCCTGTCCCGTGCGGGATGGGGCGAGGCCGAGATATTGCCGCTTGCGGGAGATGCGTCGTTCCGTCGCTACTTCCGCATTCGGGATGCTGGACGTCAAGCGGTCCTGATGGATGCTCCGCCGCCGCACGAAGATCCGCGCCCGTTCCTCGCCGTTGCCGATCACCTGATCGCGCAAGGGTTCGCTGCGCCCGAAATACTCGCACGCGATCTGGATCACGGCCTTGTTCTGTTAGAGGATTTTGGCGATAATCGGGTGCGCGAATATGTGGATGCTACTCCGCATGAGGAACATGCCGTCTATGAGCGTGCGGTGTCGCTGCTTGCCGATATTCACACTCGCCCTGCGGCGGATGTCCCGCTTTACGATCGCGCTGTCTATCGGCGGGAAGTATTGCTGCTAACGGAATGGTATTGCACAGCTTTGAACTTATCAATCGATGAGGAAGGCTACCTTTCGGCCTGGGATGCAGTGCTGCCGATCGTCGAGCAGGATGATGCGCCAAAGGTCACCGTGTTGCGGGATTATCATGCGGAGAACATCATGCTGATCCCCGGTCATGAACGATCCCGTGGCCTGGGCCTGCTGGATTTTCAGGATGCCTTGATTGGCCATCCCGCTTATGACCTTGTTTCGCTGCTACAGGACGCACGCCGGGATGTCTCGCCCGATGTGGAAACAGCGATGATTGCGCATTACAAGGCACTTGCAGCGCCGCGCGGGGACTTCGATGCGGCCTATGCTGTCCTGGGCGCGCAGAGGAACGCCAAGATCATCGGCATCTTTACACGCCTGTGGCAACGCGACGGCAAGCCGCGCTATCTCGATTTCCTGCCGCGAATGTGGGGGCTGCTGGAGCGTGACCTCGCGCATCCCGCGCTTGGCCCGGTTGCCGACTGGTTCGCCCGGAACATACCGGCCGACAAACGCCATCAGGCACTTGTCGAACGATGAGCGCGCACATTCGCACGGCCATGTTGATGGCCGCAGGGCTTGGCAAACGCATGCGCCCGCTTACCGCCACACGTCCCAAGCCGTTGGTAAAAGTGGCCGGTAAGGCATTGATGGATCATGCTTTGGATAGACTGCAGGCAGGTGGCATAGAGCGGGTCATCGTCAACGTCCACTATCTCGCCAGCACGGTCGAGGCGCATGTGAAGACGCGCAAAGGCCCGATGGAAATCCTCATTTCCGACGAGCGTCAAAAGTTGCTGGAAACGGGTGGTGGCCTAATGCACGCCAAAAGCCTGTTGGGCGATGAACCCTTCATCTGTGCCAATAGCGATAATCTCTGGATCGACGGACCGCGCAACAGTGTCGCGCTTTTGGCGGACCACTGGGACGATGCACGGATGGACGCGCTGCTGCTGATGGTGCCGCATGCCCGTGCCAATTGTCACAGCGGCCCCGGGGACTTCCATATGGATACAAAGGGACGTCTTACACGTCGCAAGCCAGGCTACATTGCGCCTTTCGTGTTCACGGGCGTCCAGATAATCTCGCCTCGGCTGCTCGTCGATCCGCCCGGCGACGTGTTCTCCACCAACATATTCTGGAACCGCGCGATGGAGGCGGGGCGTCTTTATGGCGTTTCGCATCAAGGTCTCTGGTTCGATGTCGGTACGCCGCAGGCGATCCCTGTGGTGGAAGCCGTGATCTCGCATGGGTGAGCGGACCAAAGCCGCCGTCTACACTATCCCGGCGCACCGCGCTTTTTCCGATGCGCTGGCCGCGGGCATTCTCGCCCAGCATGGCAGCGATCCGATGGCGCTGGCGCGTGGCATCATCCTCGTTCCCAATAATCGCGCCGCGCGCACCATTTCCGAAGCCTTTGTTCGTCGTGCCGAAGGCGGCCTGCTTCTGCCGCGACTGGTGCCGATCGGCGACCCGGAACTGGACGAGACGCTAGGCAGCGCGCTCGATCCGATTGGCGCGGGGGCCGATATTCCCCCTGCAATCGCACCGATGGAGCGCCAGATGCTGCTCGCGCGCCTCGTCCAGCATGCCCACGCCCGCACCGGCCAGCCGGTCGATGCGGCGGAGGCTATCCGGCTTGCTCAGGCGCTCGGCAGCACGCTCGACCAGTTGATCATCGAGCAAATCGATCCGCGCCGATTGGATGAACTGGATATCTCTGGAGAGTTGTCAACACATTGGCAGAAGTCACTTCAGCTATTTGAAATATTGCTGAAACATTGGCCGCAGATTTTGGCGGAGCGCGGCATGATCGACATGGCGGATCGGCGCAATCGCTTGCTTGCTCACATCATGCGCCGCTGGGCGGAAAGCCCGCCGCCGGGGTTCGTGATTGCCGCCGGAATATCCACCACGGCGCCGGCAATTGCCGCATTGCTCCGGCAGATTACGCGGATGGATCGGGGACAGGTGGTGCTCGCAGACCTGGATCAGAACATGACGACGGACGAGTGGGACGCTATCGGTCCTTTCCCGCCCGATCCAGTCACCGGCCGCAGCCGCCGTCCGCATGAAACGCATCCGCAATATGGCTTGAAGCGTCTGCTCGATCAAATGGGCCTGGCGCGTGAAGAAGTGGCGCTGTGGCGATGGGGCGGAGGCCATGATGCCCGCGCCGTCCGCAGCCGCAACATCTCGCATGCCATGCTGGTGCCCCATCTCACGGCAAAATGGCGCGACCTGAAAACGGCCGAACGCTCGCTTGCAGGCGTGGAAGCGCTCGAAGTCGCTACGCCCGCAGAGGAAGCGCAGGCGATCGCCATAGCGTTACGCGAAGTCGTGGAGACGCCCGAACGCACCGCTGCTCTGGTGACGCCGGATCGCGCGCTGGCGACGCGCGTCGTTGCGCATCTGCGCCGGTGGGGTATCGAGGCGGATGACTCTGCCGGTCAGCCTTTGTCGCGCCTGCTGCCGGGCACATTGCTGGTGGCGCTTGCCGAGGCAGCGGCAGAGCGATTTGCGCCAGTCGCATTGCTTAACCTTTTGAAGCATCCGCTCGTCATGCGGGGTGAGGGTCGCCTCGAATGGCTGGAGAATGTCCGCCGGTTCGACTTGCTTCTGCGTGGCCCACGCCCGCCCGCCGGCCTGTCGGGCATTGATACGGTGATGACGGCGCGCGATGACGACCGCTTAAAGCATGTCCGGGAACCAGTGGCGTCGTGGTGGCCATTTGTCAGAAGTCTGCTGCAACCCATTGAAATTGCTTTCACCGGTGGGAATGATCTTGCTGCGCTGTTGGCCGCATTGCGGATTACGGCCAGCGCGCTGACCGGTGATGCCGTGTGGGCGGGGCATCAGGGGCATGCCGCCGGCGCGCTGTTTGCGGAGATGGAAGCCGCCGCACCTTTTGGGCCGCAAGACGCTACGCCGCAATCCATCCCGGCGCTGCTGGATCGAATGCTAGGCCAAGTCGCGGTGCGGCCGCCACAGGGCGGTCATCCCCGCATTGCGATCCTTGGCCTGATCGAAGCGCAATTGCAGCAGGCCGACCTGACGATCCTGGCGGGGCTGAACGAGGGGACATGGCCCGCCATCCCTGCACCGGACCCCTGGCTTGCGCCGCGTATCCGGCAGGAACTCGGGCTTCCGGGGCTTGAACGTCGCATCGGAACATATGCGCATGATTTTGCCAGCGGTCTGGGCGCGCCGCGTGTTCTCATCACGCGCGCACGCCGCGATGCTGGCGCGCCTGCCGTGGCGTCGCGTTTCTGGCTGAGGCTCAAGGCGATGGCCGGTGCGCAGTGGAAGGAGGCGGATCGGTACGTCATGCTTGGGCGCGCGCTCGATCAGGCGCAGGACTATGTGCATGCGCAGCAGCCCAAACCCTGCCCGCCGCTGGAGCTGCGTCCGCGCAAGATCGCCGTCACCGATGTGGACCGCCTCAAAGCAGATCCCTACGCCTTCTATGCACGCAAGATCCTCGGTCTATCGGTGCTTGATGCCGTAGATGCCGATCCCAGCGCGGCATGGCGCGGGACTGAGGTGCACCGCATCCTTCAACATTGGGCGGAGCAGGATAATCGCGATCCGGCGCGCCTCGAACAGCGGGCACGCGATATGCTGGCCCGCGCGGATGCGCACCCCCTCATGCGCGCATTGTGGCAGCCGCGGCTCCTCGCAGCCATTCACTGGATCGCCGAACAAGTTATTGAAGATGCGACAGATGGCAGGCGTATCGCCATCGTCGAGGGCAGGGGGCAGGCGGTAATTGCCGGTGTTACGCTCCATGGTGCAGCCGACCGCATCGACCAATTGCCAGACGCGCGATGGGCCATCGTCGATTACAAGACAGGCAAGCCTCCGCGCGCCAAGCAAGTTCAGGCTGGTTTTGCGATGCAATTGGGCCTGCTGGGTTTGATCCTGGAACATGGCGGCTTCGCCGACCAGCACGCGACCGGCATTGCGGGTGCCTTCGAATATTGGTCGCTGGGTAAGAAGGGCGAGAGCTTCGGATATCGTGAAAGCCCTGCCGATCCCGACGGCAAGCGCGGCAAGATCGTCACGGCCGAATTTACGGCTGCAGCGCTCGATATGTTTCAGGAGGCCGCCGCGCGCTGGCTGACAGGGATGGATCCTTACGTTGCCAAGCTGCATCCGGAAATTCCGACCTATGCGGACTACGACCAGCTGATGCGGCTGGAAGAATGGTATGGGCGGGAACAGCATGGCTAGAGTGACGTCCGCACTGCAACCGCTCCATGGGGAACAGGC
>JBPPMC010000345.1:0-66426 GCA_051305835.1 Sphingobium sp. | reverse complement strand
CGCACCGGCGACCAGCCCGGAGGCGATCCCGGGTCCAAAGATACCGAGGCCGAACAGCGACAGCGCGCCGAGCGTCAGGCTCATCGCGGCGCCGAGATCGGGCTCCTGGCCCTGCATCGACGCGGTGAACTCAGCGAAGAAATTCGACCCGATGCCGACGATGACCGCGAGCACCATCACCTTGATGCCCGACGAGACGACATTGCCGAGCACGCGTTCGGCAAGGAAGCTGGTGCAGTTCCACAGCGCGAACGGCACGAGAATAAAGCCGGCGAGCGTGGTCAGCTTGAATTCGATGATGCAAACGAACATCTGCACGGCGAGGATGAAGAAGGCGATGATCACCAGCGCCCATGCGAACAGAAGCACGATGATCGTCAGAAAATTGTCGAAGAAGGTCGCGAACCCGACCATTTCGCTGGCCTGTTCAAGGAGCGGCCATGCCGCTTCGAACCCTATTCCGGCAAGGCGTCCGGGCTTTAGCAGATCGTCGGCCGAGAGCGCCCCGCCACCAGCGGTCAGGCCAGCCTGCGCGAACGAGCGGAAGATGATGTCGGCCAGCGTCGAGAAGCTGTTCAGGATGAACGCGAACGCACCGATATAGAGGATCTTGCGCAGGAAACGGCCGATGACATTGTCCTCGCCGCCCATTGCCCAGAACAGGCCGGCAAGCGTGATGTCGATGCCGATCAGTACAGAGGTCAGGAAGCCGACGTCGCCGCCGAGCAGCCCGAACCCGCTATCAATGTAGGTGATGAACGTTGCCATGAAGCGGTCGATGACGTTGAGGTCGTTCAAGGCTTTCTCGCTTCCTGATAAACATGATCGAAATGTCGCGGAGCGCGGCGGGGAACGGACCACGCCCCGCGACCTACGACCGGGCGGGAGGGGGGACCGCCTGGCCGCACGGCCGGATCAGCTTTTCAGCCGATCGGCCAGGCTGATGCGGGCTATTGCGGCGTGTAGGCCTTGCCGGATCCGAGGAATTTCTTGGTCGCCGCGCGCGCTTCGATGCCTTGCGTCAGGCGGCGCGCCTGCTCCTGCGCGTCGCTGCGAAATTGTGCCGCCATCATTTGCTGGAGCTGGAACTGCTGCTTGGCGGTAAGCGCGAGCAACTGATTGGTCGCCTGCTGCGCTTGGAGCGACCCTTCGGCGCCCTGACTGCGCGCGACGATGTCGGCGAGTGTCTGCGTATCGTCGTGGATATTCTCGACCACCTGGGCCTGGACCGTCATCGTATGGCGGAAGGCATCCATGCTGTTGTCGAGACGGCCACGGGCATTGAGCACGCGCTGGTCGGTGCGGAGCGCGGACGAGAAGTCGTCCGGGAACAGCGCACGAAATTTGTCGTCGAGTTGGTCGACTTTGAAGTCGATGCCCTGCGCCTGACCCATCAGCCGGTCGATCTGGGTAAGTTTCTGCCGGATCGCATCAAGTTGCGGAAAGTCGATCTTGGTGAGGTTCTTGGCGCTGTCGACGAGCATCTGCGCTTCGTTCTGCAGTTGCCGGATCTGCTGGTTCACCTGTTGCAGCGTGCGCCCGGCCGTCAGAATGTTCTGCGCATAGTTGCTGGGATCGAATACGGTCAGCCCGGCACCACGGGCGGGGGTGCTGGTCAGGCTGACGCCAATGCCGAGCGAGCCCAAGGCGGCGATGCCCAGCGCCGAGGCGATCAGGGGCTTTGCACCGATGCCGAGCACGGTGGCGATCAGAGGTTTGCGAGCGGGAACAAGCATTTTCATTCTCCTTCTTGAGCGGATGAGAGGATCGGGTCGTCGGGAAGCGGCCCGGGGTCGGGCAGTTCGGCGGCAAGCAGTTCGGCCGCAAGCAGTTCGGCCGCCCAGGCCAGCCCGGCGTCGGCCAGAAAGCGGGCGGCGAAATCTTGGGGCCCGCCTTCTCCGAGCAGGGCATCGATGCGCGCCTGCGTTGCCGGATCGGACGCGGCGCAGAACGCCAATGTGATGGGACCCAGACCTAGCTCGAACAGGCGATTGCCGCGTGCCGACTGGAGGTAATATTGGCGCTTGGGCGCGGCGCGGGCGACCAGTTCGATCTGGCGGTCGTTGAGGCCGAAGCGCTCATATATCGACCGCGATTGCGGCTCGATCGCGCGATCATTGGGGAGCAGGATGCGCTGTGGGCAGCTTTCGATGATGGCGGGTGCTATCGATGAGTTCGCGATGTCGGCGAGGCTCTGTGTCGCGAACAGGACCGCGACATTCTTCTTGCGCAGCACCTTTAACCATTCGCGGATGCGCGCCGCGAACAGCGGATGGTCGAGGAATATCCAGGCCTCATCGAGGATCAGCAGCGTCGGCTTGCCCGTGAATCGTTCTTCGAGCCGGTGGAACAGATAGGAGAGCACGGGAGCGACCACGCCGGTCTGGCCCATCAACGCCTCTGTCTCGAAACACTGGACGTCGCCGAGCGCCAGGCTTTGCTCGGCGGCATCGAGCAGTCGGCCATAGGGACCATCGAGCGTATAGGGTGCAAGCGCGGTCCGCAGCGCGTTCGACTGGAGTAGCAATGCGAGCCCGGTCATGGTGCGCTGTTCGATCGGTGCGGTCGAAAGGCTGCCGAGCGCCGACCACAGCATGTCCTTGACCTGCGGCGTGACGGCGACCTTCTCATGTTCGAGCAAGGCGGCAATCCATTCGGCGGCCCAGCTGCGCTCGGTCGTTTCATCGATTTGGGCAAGCGGCTGGAACGCGAGTGCGTCGGCACTGCCGCTTCCCAGCGCATGATGTTCGCCGCCCATCGCGAGCACCGCCGCGCGCGCCGAAAAGCCCTTGTCGAAAATGTATATCTGCGCGCCGGGATAGCGGCGAAACTGAAGCGCAATCGCCGCCAGCAGTACCGATTTGCCAGCTCCCGTCGGCCCGACGACGAGCATGTGGCCGACATCGCCAACATGGGTCGACAGCCGGAACGGCGTCGATCCTGCGGTCTGTGCTACCAGCAGCGGCGGGCCATCGAGATGTTCGTTACCCGCCGGCCCTGCCCAGATGCTCGACAGCGGCATCAGATGCGCGAGGTTCAGCGTATGGACGAGCGGCTGACGAACATTCGCATAGGCTTGCCCCGGCAGCGACGACAGCCATGCCTCGACCGCATTGACGCCTTCGCGGATCGTGGTGAAGCCAAGGCCGTTGACGATCCGCTCGACGTTGCGGACCTTTTCCTCGACGGCGGCACGGTCGCGGTCAGACACCGTGATCGTCGTCGTCAGATAGCCGAAGGCGACATGGTCTTGCCCCAGCACCTGTAGCGCAGCGTCGGCATCGAAGACTTTGTTATCAGCATCGCTGTCGAGCAATTGGGCTGGCTGGTTGTACATGACCTCGCGCAGCATGGCCGTTACGGACTTGCGCTTGTTGAACCACTGGCGACGGATACTCGTCAGCGTTTTCGTCGCCAGGGTCTTGTCGAGCGCTATGAAGCGGGTGACCCAGCGATAGGCGAAATCCTGATGATTGAGCGCGTCGAGGATGCCGGGCCGGCTCATGTTGGGAAAGCCGAGCACGCTCAGCGTGCGGACGTGCAGGTCGCCCAGCTTGGGTTCGAGCCCGCCGGTGAGCGGCGTGTCGACGAGCAGGGCATCGAGATAGATTGGGGTTTCCGGTACTGCGACCGGGTGGCGCCGTTCCGAAACACAGCCGTGGAGGAAAGTCAGGGTCTCGCTATCGTCCAGTGCACGGACCTCCGGCATGAAACCGGAAAGCAGGTCGAGCACGCGGTCGGTCTCGGCGACGAAGCCGGCAAGCGCGCTATGCCAGTCACGGCCCCGGGACGAACGACCGTGTGAACCATCGCCAGCATCAGGCCGCTCGACGAGCGAGCGTCCGGCGCTGTCGACCGTGTCCGCCGCCGGCAGCCATTGCAGCGTCAGATGGTAGCGGCTCTCATAATGCTCGGCCGTGGCCTCGAATGTCGCGCGCCGCTCGAAGTCCACCAGCGCGCTCGCCGGATCGGGAAAATCGCTTGTCGGATAGCCCAGCGCTTCGCGCCGCTCGGCATCGAAATACAAAGCCCAACCGGTCCCGAGGCGCTTGAGCACATTGTTGGCGCGCGCGCAGGCACCGATCAGCTCCGCTTGCGTCGCGGACTCAAGGTCGGGCCCGCGAAACGCCAGCGTGCGCTGGAAGCTGCCGTCCTTGTTGAGCACGACGCCTGGCGCGACCAGCGCCGCCCATGGCAGATGGTCGGCGAGCCGATCCGCTTTGCGGCGATATTCGGCCAAGTTCAGCATGAGATATACTTCAGCATCCCAGATGCCCTTTCTGCCGGAGGTGACGAAGGAGGACGGGCGCGAAATCGGGATCGCGTCGCGCAGCGAGCACGGCGAGGCTGTGCCCCGCTGCCCAGAGTAGAAGCCCGGCCAACCATTGCTGGAGGCCGAGGCCGACGGCGGCGGCCAGCGTCCCGTTGACGATAGCAAGCATGCGCGGTGCACCGCCGAGCAGGATGGGACTTCCAAGCGATGCGTGGATTGGCACCTCGAAACCTTCCAGATGCATATCGCCGCGATGATCGCCTCGGGCTTGGCCGCCACCGACACTCATGCGATCAGCGCTCCACCGCCGAAGCTGAAGAAGCTGAGGAAAAAGGAGGAGGCTGCAAACGCGATCGACAGGCCGAACACGATCTGAATAAGCCGGCGGAAGCCGCCGGATGTTTCGCCAAAGGCCAAGGTCAGGCCAGTGGTGATGATGATGATCACCGCAACGATCTTGGCGACCGGACCCTGGACCGATTCCAGCACCTGCTGGAGCGGTTCTTCCCAAGGCATGCCCGAGCCGGCGGCCTGGACTTGGGTGGAAAGCGTGAGGGCGAGGCCGAGCGCGGCGCCGACGACAAGCGCGGGCGAGATCGGGGGACGGGTAAGAGTCTTCATGGAATGTCTCCTTGGTGCTTGGGGGGGTGCTTTGGGGGGTGTTCGCTTGCGGGAACTTCGGTCAAAAGATCGGCCAGCCCGTAGGCGCCGGTGTCGGGATTGAGCCCAATGACCCGGGCCAATGCGGCGACGCGGCGGTTGCTGCCCCGGCCTGAAATGAACACGACAAGGTCGATGGCTTCCGCGATCAGCTGGCGCGGCACGGTGACCACGGCCTCCTGCACAAGTTGCTCTATTCGGGTGAGCGCGGCATGCGCACTGTTGGCGTGGACGGTGGCGATGCCGCCTGGATGGCCGGTGTTCCATGCCTTGAGCATGTCCAGAGCTTCGGGACCGCGAACTTCGCCGACGATGATGCGATCGGGCCGCAGGCGCATGGTCGAGCGCACCAGGTCGGTCATCGTCGTGACGCCAGCGCGCGTTCGAAGCGCGACGGTGTCGGGAAGCGGGCATTGCAGCTCGCGCGTGTCTTCGATCAAGATGACGCGCGCATCAGCGGAGGCCATTTCTGCAAGCAGCGCATTGGCGAGCGTCGTCTTGCCCGAGCTGGTGCCGCCCGCGACGAGGATGTTAAGGCGCTGGGCGACCGCTGCCCGCAGTGCGTCCGCGCCTGCGGCCGATAGCAGACCGTCGGCAACATAGTCGGCAAGGCTGTGCAGCCGCTCCGCCGGCTTGCGGATCGAAAAACACGGCGCCGTCGAGACCGGCGGCAGCACGCCTTCGAACCGCTCGCCGGCCCGGCCTTCGGCATGCGGCGGCAATTCGGCAGAGATGATCGGTTTCTCGCCGTGGATTTCGGCGCGCGCATGGGCAGCGACAAGGCGGATGATACGCTCGACCTGCGCTGGCTCGATCCACACGCCGGTGTCTATGCGACCTTGCCCAAGCCGATCGACCCGCAGCACACCATCGGGATTGACCATAATCTCCTGGGTCAGCGGATCGCCAAGCGCTGCGGCGATGTCCGCCCCCATTGCGGTGCGCAGCATGGCGCGGCGGCGTTCGCCGGAGAGTGTTGGCGACGGTGTTGCCGGGGGCGTGGACGTGGCGGTCGCGCTCATTGGCTGCCCTCCGATGCTGCCGTGCCGGTCGCGAGCGTACGACGCCCCGTAGCGACCTGGCGACCGACCTGGTTGATGAATGCTTCGAAGCGCTTGGCGCCCAGCGCGCGACCAGCGGCATCATTCTCGGCAAGTGGCGTTTGGATCGCCAACTCGAAACGAATGAACAGCGCCAGCGTCTCGAGGATCACGTGAGACTCATGGTCGATGCGGCCAATCGCCTGGCTCATCCGGTCGAGCCGGATCGCGAACCGATCCTCAAGCTCGGAAGCGCCGCGACGATTAAGCCAGGCGGTGACCGCATCGACGAGGATCGCCGACTTGGTCGCGCCGGGCTTTGCCGCCAAGGCTTCGAGCCGGTCGCTGAGCGGCTTAGGGAGGAATAGCTGGTGGCGGATCTTGTCCATCGCTCAGAACCCCAACTGCAGGTCGTCGGGACGGGCGGTGCCGGCGTCGATACCGTAGACTGTGCGGGCGGCACTTACCGCCTGCACGCGGTCCATCGCTTGGGCGGAGACGGCCGGGTCGCCATCGTCGTCGGCGAGACCGAGCGGATCGACAACTTCCACCTCTGGCAGCGGCGCAGCCTCGATCTCGTGCGCGGGGTGCCGCGCCTGCTCGAGACCACCGGCATCTTCGCCCTCGTCAGGATCGATGGCGCCAACGAGGCGATGGTCGACAACGCGCACTTGCCCCGCCCAATCGTCGCTCCGGGCCGTCGGCAAGTCGCTATAGCCATCGGTCCCAAGCACAGGTGCAGGCAAGACGCGGTCGGCAAAGTCCTTGTCCTCATAATAGCGCAGCTTCTGCGCGCGGATGGGAGGGTGTCCCGAGATCAGCACGACTTCGTCGGTCGGTGCGAGCTGCATCACTTCGCCGGGCGTCAGTAGGGCGCGCGCCGTCTCCTGGCGGCTGACCATGACGTGGCCGAGCCATGGCGAGAGCCGATGGCCGGCGTAGTTGCGCATCGCGCGCTGCTCGGTCGCCGTGCCGAGTGCGTCGGAAATGCGCTTCGCGGTGCGCTCGTCATTGGTGGCGAACGCGATGCGCACATGACAATTGTCGAGGATAGCGTTGTGCTCGCCATAGGCCTTCTCGATCTGGTTGAGGCTCTGCGCAATCAGAAAGACGCGCACGCCATAGCCGGCGAGGAAGGCAAGACTCGTCTCGAAAAAGTCCAGGCGGCCGAGCGCAGGAAACTCGTCGAGCATCATCAACAGGCGATGGCGATTGGCCGGGGCGGCAGTGTCGCCGCCGACACCATGCAGCTTTTCGGTGAGCCGACGGCCGATCTGGTTCAGGATAAGCCGGATCAGCGGCTTGGTCCGGCTGATGTCTGACGGCGGGACGACCAGATAAAGTGATACCGGGTGCTTGGCCTCGACCAGATCGGCGATCCGCCAGTCCGATGCGCTCGTGACGGCCGCGACGGTCGGATCGCGGTATAGGCCAAGGAACGACATGGCCGTGGACAGCACGCCGGAGCGCTCATTCTCGCTCTTGTTGAGAAGTTCGCGGGCGGCTGATGCTACGACGGGATGGACAACCGGTGCGGCATCGCTGCCCAGATGGTTGGTAGTCATCATCCGGCGCAACGTTGTGGCGAAAGGGCGCCGCGGGTCCGATAGGAAAGTCGCGACCCGGGCCAACGTCTTCTCTTCCTCAGCGTACAGAACATGGAGGATTGCACCGACCAACAGCGAGTGGCTGGTCTTTTCCCAATGATTGCGGCGCTCTAGCGCGCCTTCGGGATCGACGAGGATGTCGGCGATGTTCTGGACGTCGCGGACCTCGTCCACGCCGCGGCGCACTTCGAGCAGCGGGTTGTACCTTGCCGAGGACGCGTCGGTTGGGTTGAACAGCAGGCAATGGGAAAAGCGGGCGCGCCAACCAGCGGTCAGTTGCCAGTTCTCGCCCTTGATGTCGTGGACGACGGTTGAACCGGTCCAGGACAACAAGGTCGGTATTACGAGACCCACGCCTTTGCCCGAGCGGGTCGGTGCGAATGCCATGACATGTTCCGGCCCGTCGTGGCGAAGATAGCGACTGCCAAGCTGGCCTAGTGCGACGCCATGGCTTCCGAACAGCTTTGCGGCGGCAATATCCTTCGTGGTAGCCCAGCGAGCAGAGCCATAAGTCGTGACATTGTTCGACTGGCGGGCGCGCCAGACCGAACCGAAGATCGCTGCCCCGCATCCAATGAACCCACCGGCGGCAGCGATAGCTCCGGCCTGGTCAAAGATGATCGGCGCATAGGCGTCGAATTGATACCACCAGGAGAAGATGGACCAGGGATGGTAGATGGGCTGCCCAGCTACGATGAACCACGGCGGGCCAAGTTCAGCTTGATATGCTAAAGCAGCCGCTGCCCATTGCGTCGCCGTCCAGATGCTCAGCGTTATGATCGCAAGCACGATAAGGATCTGTCCGATAAGCAGCTTCGTCGGGGTCATCTATGGCCTCCACCCACATCGGACGGAGGTGTCCGCGGGTTCGACCGTAAATTCGCAAATTCAAGTCCTGTTGGTTAGACCCCGTCTGGTGTCTTCACGTGTTGTTAGGGGGACGCCCAGGTGTCTATAATCTTCGGCAGTACGTAGCTTCGCGATTGCTCATATATTCTGGGAGAGGATCCAAAAGACTCGCTGCAGGCTAACTGACTCAAAATATCGGTAGTGCCTTGAAGACCGGCGATACCGGACAGGGCCAATGAAGCAGGCTGCTGCTGAGATCGAAAACAGCAGACCACGGAGGACCAATGCCATCACCCCTCGGACGAGTGCCATCAAGGGCGCTTAGCTCGACTTCCAGTCTTCATCGAGTGCGTTCGCGCCGAGGCCATCATCTTCTTGCATCGAAAATGTTTTCGGTTTTCTCATATCCTGGTGGACAAAGCGCCAAAGCTTCCTATCGGAGACTACAGCAACTTAGGGAGTTGCTGGGGGAATGATATCATGAGCCGTTCTGCGCCGTCCGTGCATCGACTACGCTTGTCACTCGTGCTTGGCACGAGCGCGCTGGCGTGGGGACTTATCCTTCCCACTGATGCGCAAGCGAAATGTGCACCCGACCCCACGGTTGCCGGCAGCACGACGATTTGCACCGGCGCGGATGCGGATGGCATCCAGATAACGACGCCCGGCACGACGCTGACAGTCGAGAGCGGCGCCAGCGTGACCAACATCACGGCTCCCGCTATCGCGCTGGACGTGCCGGTTGGCGATTACAGCTATTCCTCGCACGTCATCAACATCCTCGGCAGTGTGTCCGCCGCGGGGCAGCCGACAATCACGGTTTCATCCGGTACGGCAGGTATGAATACATACTATAGTACGGAGCAAGTGGCGCTGACGATCGGCGCTGGAGGCAGCGTGACCGGCACTACGGCGCTGGCGCTTCTGCAATCCCCCGGGAATACCTATGGGACGGTCGACGCGACCATCGACAATGCCGGCACCATGACCGGGACCGGCGGCACTGCCCTGCTCGGCAACGTGGTATATTCGGCGAGCAACCCGTCCCCGCTCACCATCTTCTCCACCATCAACAACCAAGCCAGCGGCCAGATCATAGGGGGGATCGCGGGTGCGGTTTCGAGCCTCAGCAACGCTGGCCTGATCGACGGCGGCGCGACGAGCGCGGTGGATACCAGCGCCCTTGCATCTTCGCCGAACGTCATCAATGCGGCGGGTGGCACGATCCGTTCGGCCTCGACCGGGGCCACCATCCTTACTGGCCCGTCCTCGTACTTGTCCGTCACCAACAGCGGGCAGATTTCGAACACCGGTGGCGGCGCTGCACTGTCAGGGGAAACGCTCACCGTCACCAATCAGGCTGGCGGCCAGATCGCCGGTGGCGTTACGGCAATTCAGGCAACATCCTCATTGAACCTCGTCAATCAGGGCGTCGTTACCGGCAATGTCATTGCTGGCCCGGGCTATAGCACGATAGACTCGACCGCTGGAACGATCAACGGATCGCTGACGCTGGGCAGTGAGGGCGACACGCTGATGGCGCGCTATGTCGGCACACGTACGCTGGCGACTGGGTTCACCGGCACCATCGACGCGGGCGGCGGCACCAACATCGAGCGCGTCGTGTTTGCGTCGGACACCAGCGTGACGACGCCAATCGACCTGAATGCCGGGTTCCAGCAACTGGTGCTGGTCGCCAACGCGAATGTCACGGCGACGCTCGAAACGGGATTTGCGACCGCCACGCCGCTCGTACTTGGCGGCGCTGGCACGGTCGTGAACCGCGCGACTATAAATCTTGCGGGAACTGTGGTCAGCGATCTCGACTATGCCTTTGACAGCAGCGCGTCCTTCCGAAATGAAGGTTCGATCACCGCTACCTTGCCCAGTAGTTTCAATCAGGCGGGGTTGAGGCTGAGCAGCAACAGCTTGACCAACACCGGCCAGATCACCGTGAACAACGGTATCGGGGTGTCGATGTCCTATAATCCGGTGGTCAACACCGGCACTATTACGGCATCGGGTACCGGCGTGGATATATTCGACGGTGTGCTGACGAATAGCGGGAGCATCGTGTCCACTGGTGGCGCGGGCATCAATCTCTTCGGCAATGTGGGCTATACTGCGGCCAACAGCGGCACCATCTTTGGTGCAACTGCGGGCGCGATTACCAATATATATCTGACCAACACCGGCACGATAAGCTCGCCTAGCGTGGGGGTGAACGTGCAGCCATATGGCTTCCTCATCAATGCCGCGAACGGGGTTGTGAATGGTGGGACGGGCGGCGCCGTTACGGTAAACTCGTTCAACGCCGGAGTGGCCAATGCCGGTACGATCAATGGCGACGTGGTCGTTAATGGCTTTGGTGGCTCCAACTTTAGCAATAGCCTCGTCTATATCGCCCAGACCGGCGGAACGCTGAACGGCAACCTGACGATGACATCAGGAACGCTTGTCACCGATCTGGTCAACTCCGGACCCGGGCAATTTGCCGGGATCACCGGGACCGTTACCGCCGACAGCAATTCCGCGCTCAGATATACGGTTACTGCCAACGCCAGTGCGGTGCTGCCGGGCGGCAATGTCAGGGCATTCGGCAGCGTCGGTTACCAGATGAGCAATGGTGCAGCCCTGACCCTTTTTGCGCCCGCAAGTCAGGTCCGCACGCAAGAGATTTCGCTGTCGGGCAACGGCAGCGTCGACCTCGACGCAAATATCGCGGTGTCCGGAAGTCCAGCAATCCGATCGACAAATTCGATTTCCTATCCCGGCGCGCCCATCGTGGCCGACGGGCTGTCGATCGTCAGCCGGGGAATACTCTCCACTGTCGCAGTCCAGAACAATGATTCCTACTATTACCTCGGTGCCGCGATAAGCCTGTCCGCAAACGACAGCTTTACCAATGCCGGCACGATCAGCATCACCGACCATATCGGCTACAACACGACCGGGATCTACGGCGGCAAGACCGTTACCAACAGCGGCCAGATCATGCTGGACGGCGGCGTCGGCATCGGCGGATTATCCTATTACGGGGAGCCGGGCATCATCAACAATACCGGGTCGATCACCCAGGTGGCCGGCGGCACGTCCGCACTGGGCGTGGCACTCTCCAATGGCAGTCTCGACAATTCGGGAGCGATCAGCGTCGGCGGCACAGCGGTCCAGGTTGGTGGTTATTATAGCTCGACCCCGGCCATGCTGACAAATTCGGGCACGCTTGCCTCCACCGCGGGCATCGCCGTCACTAACGACGGCACGGGCTACGGCGGGCTGGCCATCAACAATCTCGCGGGTGGCACGATCACTGGCGGCAGCGGCACCGCCGTCCGGCTTGCGGGCGTCACTCTGAGCAACGCTGGTATGATCACCGGCACCGTCGATCTTGGCTATCGTACGCCGAATTATACGGGCGACTCCACACGATCCTTCGCCAGCAGCATTTATGTTGCGAACGGAGGAACGGTTTCAGGAGACCTGCTGTTCGGCGATGGCGACGATCTGTTGCTGCAGATGAGCGACGCGCTCGGCATATCGGGCAACATCGACGGCGGTGGCGGCAATGATACCTATGGCATCTCCCTCGCCAGCAGTGGCACCGTCGCGATCGACGCGCCCGGCTTGCTCAACTTCGAAAGCGCGCTGGTTCAGTCCGTGGGTGCCGGCACGGTCGTGACGGCGACCGGCACCGTTTCCGGCAATCTTTATGCGATCGGCACCGGCAGCGTGGTAAGCCGGGCGACAATCACTGGCCAGTTGACCACGTCGTTGCCCTCTAGTCTGGCCAACCATCCCCGGTCGCCGTTCCAGAACGATCAGACCCTGACGGCGCTGACTAACGCCGGATCGGTTGCTGGTGGCGTGTTAGCTGACGTCTCGTCTTTCTCCAACAGCGGCACGATCACTGCGCCTATCGATCCCTATTATGGATATTATTTTCACACGGTTTCATTGACCGCCGACACCGCGATGATGATCGACAATAGCGGCCAGATAAGCGGAAACGGACTCCGGGCCGTTCTCTCGGGAACCGGCCCTGCCCTGTCGCTTGGCTTCGTAAACAGTGGCAGCATCGCGAGCGCCGACTTCTTGCCGGCCGTTGATCTCACCATTGGTTACTATGGCCAGGGCGTTGGGGGAGTAGCTCAGATAGACAATTCCGGCACGATCACTGCTCAAGCCAATCCTGCCCGAGAAAATTTTGCGGCCGCCCTTCAGCTTAACGTGAGGGATGCGACTGACCCATTCAGCTACACGATTACCAACAGCGGCACGATCTCGGCAACGGCGTCAAGTTCGACGGAATATTACGCCAGTCAAGCAATCGCGCTCGACGTTTTCGGCGCCGGGCTTTCTGGAACCATCTCCAACACCGCGGCCGGCACGATCAGCGCGAACGCCGACCATGCCTATGCGGTGTATACCGCTGGCTCCGCTCTGGACCTGAACAACGCTGGCACAATCAGCGCGACGGGCAAGGGGGCAAACTACGCCGTCCTTACATATGGTGAATTTGCCAACAGGATCGTCAACACCGGCACGATCAGCGGCAACATAAGGCTCGATGCAGGCGCCGACACGATCGACAACGCCGGGACAATCAACGGCATCGTCACGCTTCGGGAAGGCGATGACATTTTCCTACAGCGTCCTGGCGGCACCGTGACGGGCCTGATCGACGGCGGAACCGGCACCAACAGCTACATCGTGGATGCAACTGGCCGCACCGCAACGCTTGCGGCATCGCAGATCAGCAATTTCCAGAGGATAACGCAGACCGGCACCGGCATCGGCACCTATTCAGGCAGTTTCGCGACCGATACCATTTCCCTGCAAGGTGGCACCTTGTCCGTCGCGACAGGCCAGATACTGGCAACGGCGGGCATGACCACGATCACTGGCGGCGATGCCGGGGTCAGCGTGAGCAACGCCGGCACCATCGCTGCCGGGATTGTCCTGGGTAGCGGCATCGATACCGTGATTAACAGCGGCACTATCGGCGGCGCTGTCGAACTTGGCGCGGGCGACGACAGCTTCACCGAGCGCGCGGGCAGTGTGGCGGCCAGCGTCGACGGCGGCGACGGTGTCGATCTCTACCGGGTGATGCTCGCGGGAGACCGGTCCGGCATCGGCAGCCGCACAAACTTCGAGCAGTTGGAAATGGCTGGCACCGGCACGCTTTCGTTGACGCTCGATCAGGATTTCCAGTCGATCGCTCTTGGCGGCACGAACCTGACACTGGCTACCGCGGGCCACACGGTCGGTACTGTAACTGGGTCTGACGCATCCGAGACGGTGACGGTCGACGGCGACGTCGCGCGCGTCCTTCTGGCTGGCGGCAACGATACGCTTGCGCTGGGCACGACACGCGCAACGGGCATGTACGACGGCGGAACGGGCAATAACCTGCTGCGCTTCACCGCCGCGGCGCCGGTCGATCTTGTTGGTACGGCGACCAATTTCCAGACCATTTCGGTGGCAAGCAACGCGCTCACCGTCTCTGGCACGCTGGGTAGCGCGAATGCACCGCTTTCATTCGATGCTGGCGACCAGCAGATCACCGTGGCAAACGGCGGCACCCTTGCCGGCGTGATCGATCTGCGCGGCGGCAATGACAGTCTCCGCTTCGCAGCCGGCGGATCCCTCGACGGCACCGTCGATGGCGGTGGCGGAACCGACACGGCCATCATCGAACTCGCGGGTAACCGCACGCTGCCCGGTGGCCTGACCGGCTTTGAAACCTTAACTGTCGCAGGCGGCGGACAACTATCGATCGCCGGGCAGTCCACCCTGGTGACCGTGGCTACTGACAGCGACCTCGACATCGCGCCTGCCGGCTCATTGACGGCGACGCAAGTTACGTTCGGACTGGGCGACAACCGCTTCGCCATCGCGGGCAGGTTTGCGGGCTCGGTGGACGGCGGTATGGGAAATGACACGATCACCGTCTCGGGCGGCAGTGAGCCGAATGCGGTTGCGTTCGGCAACATTGCCAATGTCGAGACCTTCGGCATGACCGGCGGTTTTGCCCGCATATCCGGCACGGCGGCGTTTAATGCAATTAACCTGACTGACGGCCGGTTGGTAGGCCAGTCGGGTTCGATCATCACGGCGCCGTTGATCCGGGTGGGCCAGGGTGCAACCTTCGGGTCGGCCGGCACGGTCAACGGGAACATTACAGTGGCCGGCACGCTCAGCCCGGGCGCATCACCGGCCACGATGACGGTCAACGGCAACGTGGCGCTCGCCAGCGGTTCACTGTCGCTGTTCGAGCTGACGCCGACCATATCGGACAAGCTCATCGTCAATGGCAGTGTGTCGATAGCTTCTGGTTCGACTCTCCAATTGCTCCCAGTCGGCACCTTGCGGCCGGGCACCAGCTATGATCTGATCGTTGCCAGCGGTGGTATCACCGGCAGCTATACGACCGTCCTGAAGCCTGCTGACGTGTTCGGCTTTGTCGTCCAGCGCGCCGACAAGATCGCCCTGATTGGGCAATTCATCGATCCTGGCAATTTCGGACAGCAGGTGAGCCGCAGCATCGCTTATGTGAATACGGCATTGGCGACGCAATCGCCGACGAGCATCCTGTTCGACGCGCTACCTGCCTTGCTCACCGACAGCAATTCTCCGAACCCCGTGGCCTTCGCGCAACTGACCCCCGAGCCATACGCTTCGGCGACCCAAATGGGCGTCGACAACGCGTTGCTGCTTACCGATGCCGTGCGTGGCCCTTCGTTTGCCGCGGCTGGGACCGAATTGCACGTCTACACCGTTGCTGCGACGTTGGGGCAATGGCACCGGCTCGGTGATGATCAGCGCACTGGCACCTCTGCGGCGCGAACGCAGGCCTATGGCTTTCTCGGGGGTGTCGGTTTCGGCAATGCAAGCTGGAGTGTCGCGGCATTCGGCGGCTATCTGGACAACCGCCAGAACATCGATGCGCTGGACGCGCGAACCAAGGCCAAAGGCGCAGTGGCGGGGCTGCAGGGCCGGTTGCGCTCGCCGGGTGGCTTCGCGCTCAGCGCCGCGATCATGTATGACGGCAGCCATGCTGCCACGACGCGGTCGCTGCCGGTCGGATCAGCAAACGGACGCTACGACTTGCATGGCTGGGTCGGCGACGTAACGGCAAGATACGCGATCGGCCTTTCGGGCGACTGGACAGTGACGCCGCAGGTTGGCATTACTTATGTCCGCACAATCCGCGACGGCCTGATCGAAGCAGGCGGCAGTCCTTTCGCTCTTACGGTTTCGCGCAATCGCCATGTCGCCGGTTTCGGCGATGGAGCAGTCTCGTTTGGACGCAGTGATGAGTCACCGGCGCTATTCCGGCCGTTCGTCTCGTTCGGTGCACGCTACCAGCTTCAGGGGATGAGCACTGACGCACTCGCCGGCTATGCGGGCGGGAGCGCAAATCTCAGTGCGCTGGGAGCTCAGCGCGCGCGGGTGGTTGGTACGGCCGCGGCCAGCATCAGCTATCGCCTGCCAAGCGGCCTCGACCTGTTTGTCACGGCCGACTCGCAAGCTGGCCGGGACGACAGTCGGGAATCGGTTTCGGTTGGTGCGCGTCTGCGGTTCTGACCGGGCTCGGGCTCGGGCTCAGGCCGCACGCATGTGCCGCCTCGTCCTAAAGTCGAGGAGTTGTTCCTGAAGCCCGCCGCCAGCCTGCCGAACGTCAGTCCCGGGTAGCCTTATACCAAGGTCCACTGATCAGAACTCCTGAGCACAATCAATAAGACCCGCTAAACGGCGGCAGTGGGCACTGCTGCCGGTCTGCTTGCCAACGTGTGAACGGGGTCCGGCAATGGCTTGGGATCCCAACCCAGTCTCTGACGTGAGCGCTCGTCTGATCTTTAAGGCGACCGCCGATGGGCGCCGCCCTTAGTTGTATCTAGCAAAAGCGACAAATTACCCTGAAGCGCGCTGGGCAATAACTATCCGGTACAGACTCACCTTAGGCTTGCACTTCACCACAGTTCCCGCAATAATTCCCAATGCCATTTTTGAAGACCGACGTCTCGCACCTCCCTGACCGTGCACGCCGCGATCTTGCACGCGCCGTGGATATCCTTCGAGATGAGTTCGCGAAGGCTACGGGTGCGCGGAGCGCTGATCACGTTAAGAATGGTCGCATACTAAAAATTATTCTCTTCGGCTCTTATGCGCGCGGCAAGCAGGTGGTCGATCCGGTCGGCCGTTATTTTTCAGACTATGACATCCTCGTTGTCGTCGACCATGAAGACCTGACGGACGCTTCGGAGTTCTGGACCAAGGCTGAAGACCGAATGGTCGAAATGCTGCTTAGCGAATTCTGGCCGCAACCGCTCAACCTTATCATCCACAGCATGGATGACATTAATCATCAGCTAGCACGGGGCCGCTATTTCTTCATCGACATCGTTAAGGATGGCATCGCGCTGTTCGAAGAGCCCGGCTTTCCTCTGGCCGACCCCTCACCTCTGTCTGAAGATGATGCATGCCAAGAAGCTCAGTTTTATTTCGGCGACGATTTTCCTGATATCGATATGCTATTGGAAACAGCCGCATTTCAAAGGAGCCGGGCCGAAGCCGCCAAAGATCCCAAGATACAGGTTAAATGGCGCAACAAGGCTGCCTTTAATTTGCATCAGGCAACCGAGCGCGCCTACTATTGCATCCTGCTAGTGCTCAAACTTTACCGGCCAAAGTCTCATAACTTGAACTTCCTCTCGCAGCGCTGCGAGCAGTTGGATCCGCGGCTAATCGGTGTCTGGCAGCGCGACACCAGGCAGGGCAAGCGGTGCTACGAATTGCTGCGCGCGGCTTACATCAAGGCGCGCTATTCGGACTTCTACAAGATCAACGACGATGAACTCGAATGGCTGACAGCGCGCGTCGTCGAATTGCAGTCGCTGACCAAGACGATCTGCGAGGAGCGCTTGGGGATAGTGGGCTGATCCATTGCGCTTGGCGCTTGCGACGCTAGTGTCGTCCATGGTGCCGCGAGTAGAATCGGGTCTTTGTGCCGGAAGAGGGTGTGGCAGCATGTATATGCACCCGGTCGGAATAAGCGGGCTTCTTGCATAGGAGGTTCCATCACCCGCCCTCTTCACCTTTTTATGTCGCGAATATTCAGCCTTGATCGATCCCTAAGAATAGGCCAGCTTTAGAGGGCTCGTGGAAGGCCGCGGGCAGGGGCTTGGAACCCCCTATGCAAAACCCGCACGCCGCTGGCCTTGCCGCGGTGCCAATTATCATAGCCCAAGCGCACGGCTGTGTCGCTTGGCTTATGCTGCGCATGGGCGTTCCACTGCGGCATGGTGCCGCGCCCCTCATGACTTGAGGATGGAGCGGCGTGCCATGCCCGGACCCAAAGCCCCCGTGTCGACGGGGGACCATCTGGACCATCAAGCTTCGACGCTTGCCCAATGGTTCGCGCGCGATGCGCAATGGCTGCACGGGCTGCTTCGTCGCAACTTCCGTCTCGCGCCTGCCGAAGCAGATGACCTTGTGCAAGACACGTGGCTGCGCCTGATCCGCAGGCCGCCGGCCGAGATTTCCCATCCACGCGCTCTGCTCTCGCACATCGCCCTCAATCTCTTCCGCGATGCAAAGCGGCGGGAGAAGCGACGCGACAATCAAGTCCATCTCTTCGCCGCGAACGATCGGCATGACATGGTGCCAGGCGCGCTTGGCGAGCAGGAAGCCGACTATGTGCTCGAGCGCATCATTCTCGATTTGCCCGAGCCGCTGCGTGATGTATTCATGCTTAGCCGGTTCGGGCGGATGACCAACCGGGATATCGCCGAGCATCTGGGGATTGCCGTGAAGACTGTCGAGTGGCGCATCGGCAAGGCACTGGACCTGTGCATGAGCAAGCTCCAGGGCTGACTGGTGACGCAAGATGATCCTTTGGGCCAGGAACGCCGCGCGCAGGCGGCGCAATGGTTCGCGCGCCTCAAAACCGTGCCGGTTTCCAAAGCAACGCTGGACGACTTTTTCGAATGGCGGCGTGACGCCGCCAATGCCCAGGCTTTCGATGAGGCCGAGCAAGTCTGGACACGCGCCGGACAGCTTGGCGAGCGACCCGCCTTGCTGCGGCTGGCAAGCGACGTCATGCAGCGCCGCAAGCGGGCGCCGTATCGGATAACCGGTCGGCCAGGCGCCTTCGCCATCGCTGGCTGCTTCTCGCTCCTGGTCATCGCCTTGAGCTTATTTTTCTATCTCGCGCCGCCCGCTTCATCCTATCGCACGGTAGTCGGCGAGCAGCGCGCGATCGCTCTGGTAGATGGGTCCAGCATCCACCTCAATACCGACACGAAGCTCGATGTGCGCTTCAAGTCGAGCAAGCGGGATATAGAGCTGGAGAGCGGGGAAGCTTTGTTTGCCGTTGCTCATGATCGGGCGCGCCCCTTCGCCGTAAGAGCCGGCGACGTAGAAGTGGTCGCCACGGGCACACGCTTCGACATACGGTATCTGGACAATCAGACGATCGTCACGCTTCTCGAAGGGAGTGTCGATATCCGTTTGCGGGGGGCGTTCATGGCTCGCCTTCGTTCTGGTCAACAATGGCGATCCCATCCTGATGGGTCCCGAGCGGTTCAGCGTGCGAACACAGGGCAGGCAACGGCGTGGGCGCAGGGACGAATCGTTTTCGACGCAACGCCGCTTGTCGAGGCGGTTGCCGAGATCAACCGCTACACGCAAGACAAGGTTGTGCTCGAAGCCGACATTCACATGCGCGATCCGATCAGCGGATCATTTCGCCCGGGCGACCCACAGGGCTTCACCAAGGCCGTCACCGCCCTTCTTCCCTTGGATGCTCATCGGGGCGAGGGCGGTGGGATCGTGCTGCGTAGGCGTATTACGCCGACACCCTGAAGAATTTTCTGTATGAGGATCAGGGTTGCCTACCCTTTCAGGCGTCCCTTGCCCATCAGGCATGTCGTCGTGACATGTTCGCCTGCCGGCTTGCCCGGCGGGGCAGGGGGAAGAATAAGATCATATGGCTATTGCGACGATCGCGGCGATGCTGAGCCGCACGACTTTTCTGGCACTCGCGGCACCCTTACTGGCCGTGCCCGCTTTCGCACAGTCGGTAAAAGCGCCGATCGCCTTTGATATTAAAGCTGGACCACTGGATCGCGCGCTGGCTGCTTATGCGCAGCAAGCCGGTGTGCAGCTCATCTATACGCCGGACGTGACAGCGAGCCGGACCGTTCACGCGATCAAAGGCAGCTACTCCGCCGCTGCCGCATTGGAGCAACTGCTACGGGGCAGCGACATCGCGGTGCGCCAGGTCAGCGATGGCATAATCGTGCTCAAATCCCGCCGCGCAGAGGCGCCAGCGAGATCCAGCGCTGATGCAGCGAGCGCTGCGCAACTATCCGAGGCGGAAGAAGAGGGTCGCGATATCGTCGTGACGGGCTCGCATATTCGTGGGGCCTCGCCTGCAGGCACGCCCGCCCGCACGCTTGGCGCCAAGGACATGGCGCGCAACGGCTATGCCTCAGTTGCGCAGGCGCTTGCCGCGCTACCCGGCAACTTCGGCGGCATGGCAACCGAGCAAAGCGCCTTGTCCTTCTCCGACCGCTCGGGCACCAACACGACGCTGGCGTCCGGCGTCAATCTGCGGGGGCTGGGTCCCGAAGCGACCCTGGTGCTCGTGAACGGCAGGCGTATCGCAGGCGCCGGCCTGCTTGGCGATTTCGCCGACATCTCCAGCATCCCGATGGCGGCGGTAAACCGGGTGGAGGTCGTCACCGATGGGGCGTCCGCCATCTACGGATCGGACGCCGTCGCTGGCGTCGTCAACATCATTCTGAAGGATAAATTTGAAGGCCTCGAAACCAATATCAGATTAGGCAGCGTGACCAAGGCATCCGCGCGTGACATCCAGCTTTCGCAGACTGCCGGTACCCGCTGGGCGACGGGATCGGCGCTGCTGTCCTACGAGTATAATAGGCGTTCGCGTCTCGCCAGCGAGGCCCGCGATTTTGCGCGTTCGGCCGACTCGAGTGGCTTTGGCGGAACCGATCATCGCTACCCCTACAGCCTGCCCGGCAACGTTCTGGGTTTCGATGCCGTAACGGGAGGCTTGGAACCTGCGTTTGCGATTCCCTCCGGCCAGGACGGCACATCGCTTGAACCCTCCAGCTTCCTTGCCGGCGCTGTCAATCTGGAGAATTTTCGGACGGGCACCGACCTGTCACCCGAACAGACGCGCCATAGCCTCTTCGGCGCCCTGAGGCAGGATGTTGCCGATACGATCACAGCATCGCTCGAAGCCCGCTTTGCGCATCGGCGATTCGACAGTCGCGTGCCCGGCTACGCCACGATCCTCAGCGTGACACCCGGCAACCCATGGTTCGTGTCGCCTACCGCCAGCGACAGCGACCTTATTGGCTATGCATTTACCCGCGAGCTTGGGGCCACGCGCACGAGAGGCTCTGCCCAGTCCGTGGGGCTCACCGCTACGCTCGACGCAGAGCTTGGCGCCGGCTGGAAAGCCACGACCTACGCTGCCTATGCGCGCCAGCGGGACAAGAGCCGAAACGAGGATCTTGCCAACGAGTATCTGCTTGCCGAAGCGCTTGGCACGGTGCCCGACGATCCCGCGACGCCCTTATAGTCCCTCGGTTGACGGATACTTCAATCCCTATGGCACTGGCACATCAAACCCGGAGCGCGTCCTTGACGCGGTCAGGGGATACACCAGCAACGTTACGCGCAGCACCATCGTGACCGGCGATATCGCTGCGGATGGCCCATTGATGACCTTGCCTGCCGGAGCCCTCCGCATGGCCATGGGCGCCAATTTTCGGCGCGAACGCTTCACCAGCGGCTCGGTCGATTATTTCTTCGCGCCGGTGCCAACGCCTAGCACACCCGCTTCCTACGCGCGATCCATCTGGGCTGGCTATGCCGAACTTGCGCTTCCTCTCTTCGGACCGGCCAATGCGCGTCCCGGCCTCGAACGGCTTGACCTGTCGGCCGCGGCGCGGTTCGAACATTATGGCGACTTCGGGTCCACCACCAATCCCAAGATCTCGGCGCGATGGGATCCGATATCGGGGCTCTCGCTCCGGGCAAGCTGGGGAACATCCTTCCGTGCGCCCAACCTTCGCGAATTGCGCCAACCTGACGCCGTCAACGCCACAATTCTGCAGACGGCCACCGGTAACTCCGCTGTCGTGCTGCAGCGGAGCGGAGGCAATGCTGGTCTCGACCCAGAGCGCGCGCGCAGCTGGACGGCGGGCATCGACGTTGCGCCCAAGGCCCTGCTGGGTTTCAAAGCGGGTCTCACGCTTTTCCGCACGATATTCGATCGTCGGATCGACTTACCCGCCCTGCGTAATTTTTCGCGAGCACTGGTCGACCCGTCACTTGCGTCGTTCGTGCGCTTCGTCTCGCCCGCGACCCAACTGGATGATCGCCAGTTCGTCGAAGCCGTGCTGGCGTCCGGTGCTGGATCTGCCGGGAATTATCCAATCGATACCATCGCTGCCGTGGTCGACGCGCGCTATGTCAATACCGGCAAAATAGACGTTGCTGGGGCTGACCTAGACATCAGCCTGGAAATCGAGCGCGGCGAGGATCGCTTCACATTAGGCGCAAGCGGGTCCTATCTTGATCGTTGGCGCGAACAGCTGACGCCGACATCTGCCGCTATCGACCGACGCAATGAGCCGGGCAGGCCCATTGACTTGCGGGGACGGCTGACGGCGGGATGGGCGCGCGGTGCCTTCGACATGCTGGTCGGCATGAATTATGTGGACAGCTACCACGACCTTGCGGGAAAACGCATCGACGCTTGGACCACATTCGACCTGCGCCTTGCCTACGCGCAGCCATCAGTCTCGGGTGCGCTGTCGGGTCTGACCGTGGCACTGATAGCGCAGAACCTGTTCGATCGCGCGCCGCCCTTCTATGACTCCACGGCGGGCGCTGGCTATGACGGCGCCAATGCCGATGCGACGGGTCGGTTCGTCGCGCTCCAGATCGCAAAGCGCTGGTGAGGGCTGCACAATGCCTCTCTTCCGCAACGCTGTCCGTGCCGCCGCTATGGTTGCCATGTTGGTCCACGGGGCCTCGATCATGCTCCACGCGCGGCCCTATGCGATCGACGATCTCCTCAAGAGCGAGGCGCTCGGAAAGATGGTCGTCGATCCTACCGGCCGCTGGCTCATCTTCGAGAAACGCGAGACGTTTCTCGCGATGGAACGGTTCGACCGCCTGTCGCGCTCGGACGTTCTGCGATCTCGTCTCTACCGCGTCGATCTTCATGCGCCAGCGTCTGCGCAAGCCTTTCCAGATGTCGCACCGCCCGGCACGATCATATTGGGCTTTTCGCCCAAGGGCTGCAAGCTGGCCATTGCCCGGTTGCGGGGAGAGACTTTCCAGCTCGGCATCGTCGACATGTCCACAGGCGCTGCGCGATGGTTGCCGATAACGCCAAGCTATAGTCCATTCCGTGTGACATGGGCCTGGGTGTCGGACAAGCGCCTGCTGATCGTTGCGGAAGCTGCGAACACCATGCCGTGGTGGCTCGACGCGGACGTCGCAATCACGCGACTTCAGCCTGAACGGTGGGCGGCTACCGCCGCTGGCCGTACCGCCGTCACGACTGTGTCCAGCGGAATTGCACCGGTCGCGCACATGTCGCGTCCAGCTCAAAAGCTGGTTCTTCTCGATCTGGCGTCCGGCACGACGCGCGTGCTGGCGCACGGGCACATCGTCGGTATGGCGCTGGCACCGAGCAAGCGAACAGCGGCATTGCTGGAGGAAGGCGAGCCGGTCCAACTGCCGCAAGGCGCCAGCGTGCATGAATTAAGCGCGCCACTGCGGCAGTCAGTGGTTCTGGTCGAGCTGGCGGGTGGCACGACCTGGCGCCCCTGTGCAGGCTGTGCTTGGACAGGAACGCAGAGCTGGTCGCCGGACGGCCGAAACTTGATATTCTGGGCATCACTTAGCCGCGCATCGCCACCGATGCTATGGCAGGCCGACATCCTTGCGCGTCATGCAACGGCATGGTCGCCGCCAGACATTACCGCGCCCGACCCTGATATGGCGAGCGCATGTGACATGCGGTGGAAGGGCAAGACCTTGTTGGTCCGTGCCGTGAACAAGAGGTCTGCAGCAAAGGCGATGCGATGGTATCGCGTGGAAAAGGGCAAAGTTTCGACGGTGCCTGTTGAGCGGACCACAGGATCGGGGGGGCAAGCGTGCGCCGACGAGCCGAACGCAATTTCGCTCAACAGCATTGCGCCTCATCCGCTTCGCATAGCGCCCCATCGTGGCCGGCTTTCGCGTGGCGAAAAAAGGGCTGTAGATCTGGCAACCAGCCTTCCCGCCGACGCGCACGTGGACGCATGGGCGATGGGTGGCCGTATGTCTTCTAGCCTTGTGCTCGTGACAAACCCGTCCGGCGAAGCATCCCTGCAGCTTGCTGGAGCGCAAGGAGTTGAGACTTTGCAGACGTTTAATGCTCATCTTCATGACGTCGACCCGGCGCGGATGCTACCCTTGCACCATGAAGCTACGCAGGCCCCGGTAACGAGCTGGCTCGTTCTGCCTCCTGGCACGCATCCTCGAGCGCAGCTGCCGCTCGTGGTCATCCCATATCCTGGCCAGATGTTCGGTGCCACGCCGCCTGCCGATCAGCAGCCCGGCGGCGAGCGGTTCCATGCCAGCGCGCAGCTGCTTGCCGCCCGTGGCTTCGCCGTCCTGCTTCCTTCCCTGCCAATGTCCGACGTCCTTCCCGACCAGGGATTTTCTTTTGCTGGCCTGCTTGCGCCTGCCCTCGATGCAGCGATTGCAAGCGGTTATGTCGACCCGAGACGGGTTGGTCTTTGGGGGCACAGCTATGGCGCCTACGCGGCCGTCATGGCCGCTGCACAGACCGATAGGTTCCGGGCTGTCGTTGCTTCGTCCGGCATCTACGATCTTGCGGGCGTCGTCGGCACATTCTCTCCCACCACGCGCAACAGCCCTGAGCAGGGCCTGCCCATCGCGTCACGCTTTGCATGGGCCGAATCCGGACAGGGCCGTATGGGCGGACCGCCCTGGCAGTTGTCGTCACGCTATATCGCCAACAGCCCGGTATATCTGGCGCAGAAAATTTCCGCGCCGCTTCTCATCATCGCCGCCGATCGCGACGTGTCGCCGCTAGGGCAGGCTGAGCAGCTATTCTCGGCGCTCTTTCGCCAAGGCAATGACGCGCAGCTGGTGACCTATTGGGGAGAGGGACATGTCGTCGGGAGCCCTGGTAATCTTCGAGACATGTACGCGCGGGTCTTTGCGTTTCTCGCGCGCACTTTGGATGATCCCGAAGCCCATGCGAACCGCCGGTCTATCGCATTAGCGCAAGCCGGCTAACCCACGTCCGGGCCCATTGCTCCAGCAGGAGCAGCGAAAGAAGCTCGGTATAGCAATCCACCTGCATGAGACGGTCGCGGTCCAGTGCCCTTTCCAGCGCAGGGAGATCCAAAATTCCAGCCTGCGCCAAGGCCCCACCGAGCAGGCGATCGCGCAGGAACGGGACACTCATGGCGAGGCTTCGACCAAAAAAGCAGCTCAATGAACCCTTGCCTCTGCGTCGTATCAGTGTCTGTGGCAGGCGATGCGCAAAGGCGGCGCGGGCAAGTGCGCGATCGCGTCGACCCTGCGTCAGCACCAATGTCGACAGGCCGAGCGCATACTCGACCAGGGGCTGTGACAAAAGCGGATGGATGACGGTCATGACATCACTGCACCAGCTGGGCGCGAACGCAGCGCGGTCTCCAGCGAGCGCCGTGACCTGCATTCGTTTGGCAGGCGGCAGGCCATTGAGATCGCCTGCCCAATAGGCGCTACGCGCCTTATGGACATGTCGCACGAACGGGTTGGTTGCCGCAGCGCGCGCACGACGCAAGTCTCCTTTGAACAGCGCATAGCGCAACACGGTCCAGACCGACGTCTGGCTCCACTGTGCGATGCTTTCCATCGCATCCCATTTGTCCGCCGTCGCCCCCGGCCAGCTCTCCGCGGCGATGGCAGCGGTGGGATGCTGAAAGAACAGCGCATCCCCGCCGCGTCCTGTGAAGAGAGTTGCGGCTCGGTCGTCAGCCGCGCGCTGCGCCAGAGTCCGGTCATGAAAAAGGCTGGTGCTTCCGATGCTCGGTCGCACATCCACAGGTAAGCTGTTTATATCGTCGGCCGTAATCGCACGGGGCTCCATAGCGATCTCAGTGCATGCGATTGCCAGTTGATCCACTGTCGGGCGGCTGAAGCGCCGCTCGTCGCCGGCAAGATCGTCGCTGTAAAATGTATAGCCTCGGCGCAGGTCAGCATTGCATGCCTTGAGGCTTGCGCCGACAATCGCGGAATCCAGCCCTCCGGACAGTTCGAGAAGGGAGGCGCCGTGCCCACGCGTCCAAGCTGCAACGCAATTGTCTGCAATCTGCATCAATGCGCCTGGATCGGAGGCTGTGGCCTTGGCGCGAAGACAGAATTGCCGCGGTTCCCAGAGGCGCTCTGCCGTAAAATCTTCGCCGCGCAGATGTATCAGAGTTCCCGGCTCGACGGTTTGTATGCCGGTGAGCGGCAGGCTTTCGGTGACAGCACCGGGGCTAGCCGCTATGTTTGCGACGCGGTGCCAGTCGATCGTCATATCTTTGGGCGGAAACTGCGTGATCCAGAGCACCGGCTGGGACGCGACAAGCCGGACGCCGTCATGTGTCCAAGTGGCGCATTCACGCATGCCCATGGGATCACGGAAGATCGACAAGGCGCCGCGGTCATGCGGGTCCTGTCGCACGGCGATATAGCTGCCCCAGCGTTTCTGCACCAGAAAGCGACAATAGCTCTCGAATGCACGGGCGCCGTCGCCGATCGCCTCCTGCGCGCCCGCGTCGAGCCGTGCGCCCTCGAACAGGTCTCCAATCACAACGCTATCGTGGCTGACGGTCCTGATCGCACTGCGGCGGTGCGCAATGAGGAAACCCGGCCGTTCGACAGTGGTGATGTAACTGGGAGAGGTTGCCGACAGCGAGCCGATAATGCGCCGCGCTGTCTTTTCCGCCAGTGCATCGTCCTGCCGCCAGCTCAGTACCAAATAGTTGCTCATTGCGCATGGCCGCAGTGCGTCAGGATGGGCACATAATCCTCAAGCAGATGCGCGCGTTCGGCAAGCAGCTGATTATCCATTGCGAGCCAGCAGTGCGCGCGGAAAGGAAAGAGCTGAACACCAATGATCCAGTCGGCAGCTTGGCGGTGCTGTCCGAGGAAGTGAAGGAGGGCAAAGCATTTGAGGAGGCATGTCGCGCGGACCGGAAGAAACAGGCTCATCCGCTCGAAACGGGCAGCCAGATGCTGGGTTCGCGCGTGATCAGGTGCGTTGCATCGGCTGTTCATCCGCGTCGCTATTTCGAGGAGCGAGCGCAGTGGTCTTCGATAGAACTGGACCGTAGCCAATGCGTAGGCACGGACAAAATGCGCTATATCGCTAATGCCAATATGCACGTACTGAACCTTTGGGTCGATCCACCGGTTAGAGGGAGGCGATGCGTGATCCGCCATGGGCACACTGACTTGCCCAGCCTCATAGCGACACAGATAGCTATCGGTTGCGAGATCGAGCAAGACGACACCTTCGCCACAATGTGCCCTATGATAGTCGTCGAGGGGAAGGGTGTCGGAATCAGGCGAAGATGACATAGGTCCCGCCGCTCCTCGGGTGATCGAAATACCACGCCGAAGCCGGAGCTCCGACGCGGTACTTCACGTGATCAGCCGCCCAGGCTGTAGGTGCGATCGGCAATCATTTCGGCGCGAACGCCGCCGAACGAAGCACGCGTCAAGGAGCGCGCTTTGCCGAGGGAAATGGCACCAGCCTGTGTGCGGGATGCCGACGGAACATTGTACTGCTTGTGCATGGGTTTGCCTCCATAAGGTTGCCGCGACTCCTGGCGGCACCCTGATTTCACCGGGTTAGCGCGATATAGCGAAATCATATTTGTCATATATTTGGGCTATATCGCGGGTATCATTTACCCGCTTCATAGGCACGCGAAAGCTGCTCGGAGGCCTTGGCGCAATGGAGGTGAAATGCGCGACTAATCCGGCGCGCTTCGGCTCGGTCGCCAAGCTTTAGCGCTTGGCTCAATGGCAGTGGCCGGTGCCCCGCATTTCCTGTAGCAGGTAGTTCATACCCCCGCAGCACGCTAAGCCGGTCGGCAAGATAGCGACGCGTCGCCGAAATTGCGGCGTTATCTGTGAGGGCCGTCACCTGATCGAACATGCCCCAGCGATCCGTTGGCCATTTGCCTTTCACTTTTTCCAGCGCTGCTTTGCGCAAGGCGTGATCAAGCACACGTCCATGTGCCTGGTATAAGTCCGCGATCGTGCGCGCTGACAGGGGCGCCAGATAAAAGCCTTCGCGGTGGCGGTCGACTACGATGTCGCGGCCCACCAATTGACGCAACGCTTCGCGTACCGGGGTGGTACTGACATGGAGCGACTGCCCAAGCTCACTGACGCCGATCCTGCCCGCCGGGCGATAATGTCCCGCCATTATCCTGGCGAGGATCTGGCTGTAGACAGCGTGGTAAGCAGGCGATGGGGTCACTGGCACGAAGCTGGTCCTCCTTGATCATGCGATTAACATCCTGTGCTTGATCCTCGTCCAGCAAAGCGGACCTTGGACTTGGATTTTAAGCAGGTGCCGCAAGAGTTTCGGTTGCATTGCGCTACGTACTCGCTGATATTTTGCAGCATATTGGCGGAGGCTCCGCAGAGAGCCGGCGCGCGGAGAGGCTAGGTCCGGCTCGATGCTCGCTTGGTTTCACCACGCGGTCTTCGAGCTGGGTGGACTATTTCGGCGCCCTTGGCTTCTAAATGGCGCAGATTTCTTGGAGACCGCCAATGAAGCTGACGTCGATCGAAATGGCCAGTGGCGGCGATATCCTCTCCAATGCCCTGCGCGGCATCCGGCGCAAACGCTCCTTGAAAACCGCAGAAGTGGCGCGGCGCATGGCAATGGCGCAACGAAGTTACGAGATGTTCGAGGCAGGCACCGGGCGTGTTACGATGGAGCGCATCATGGCCTTCGCCGAAGCCACCGACAGCGATCCCTTCGCACTGCTTCTGGCGGTCCCCTTCCAGTCAGCCCAGTTTGCAATCGATTGCGCGGACACCAAGCTTGCGATGATCATGGTCATGTCCCTGCAGGAGTTCAGCAACGATCGGGCAAGTGACATCGTATTTCTCGAACCCCCCAACATCATCGGCGCATTCCAACGGCTGTTCAACGAACTCGGCGCGAAACTGGACGACAATGAAGCGTTCCTGTCCAAATGGCTCAGCGGTCGTACAGGCTCCATCGGCCTGGGCGCACTGAGCTTGCGAGGACTCCATCGCAAGAAAGCCTGAGCACTTATACCTACAGCAAGTCCCGGTAGCCGCCCGCCGCCAAGTGGCGTGCGCGCGCGACAAGGCGGCGCGTGCGCATCTTCAGGAAATCGGACTCATGCTTCCAGTCCTGCTCCACCGTCTCCAGGCCGAAAACGGCGATGGCTGTCTGACGCAACGACAGCCCTGCCGAAATAGCGTCGAGCGTCGCGATCAGTTGCAGCCAGCGGTCCTGTCCGGGCTTGCGCAGCTGCAGCCGCGTCGGCATCGGGGTGCCCGATAACAGGGTCTGCCAGCGCTGAAGCCCAATCAGCCTATGGGACAGGCCCATGCTGTCGACTTCATAAACGAGGCGCACCGGCCCCTCAAGCAACGTGCCCTGCCGTAGGACGAGGTGAACCGTTTCACCGGCACACTCGAAAATGGCTTCCTCGTACTGACCATCGGATCGAAGCACTGTGGCAACAAGCGGCATATCAAGTAGATCAAACGCGTCGCTGTCACGGGGGCCGCACGCATAGGCTCTCGCCGCAACAGCACGGGTATCAACATCGTATTGCCAGAAGAGCCGGGCCGATCCCGCCGACAGGCCGGGATCTTCGGCGAAAGGACAAGCCCCAGTCGTTTTGCGACCGCACGCTATCGATCCGCACAATTGGCTTGGGGCCCCGCCGTAACACAGTGGTCGTGGCTGGTGACGCCACATAATCATGCCGCCGGCGCAGGATCTCCCATGCGAAGTGTGCAGGCTCGGTCAACTCGGCCATTGGGGGCGACGACCGGTCGACCAGTAGTGGGTTTGGATCTACCGAGAAGGACGGCGCAGGCATGTGGGTGTCTCCAGATAATGAAGGCACCATGCAATCGGGGCCGGGTTAACGTTTCTGGCGAAAGTCCCTACGCTGGCGCGTTGCCGGGCAAAATTTGGATCGCAAAGAAGTGAGACCGTGTTACCTCCGCGAAGTACGTGCGCATCGTGCGAAGGCGACTTGCGGAATCGCCGCAACCCTGTGGCTTGCTACCGAGTCGGGTGGTTCGATGGCAGCGATGCGCAAGAGGGGCGGGTCTTGGAACCTCTATGCAAAGAAGCCTGCTTCTTCAGGCCAGGCCATACACCGATAACCCCCGGCAGCGACCAAGCCCTATCCGCAGCACCCGCTTGGTCGCCATAGGGAGAAATGGCCGTTGGCTCAATCATCCTCCTGACGGGCGCCAAGCATAGCGCATGCGCTTGGCTCGCATAGCTCTGCCACATCGGCGCGCCCTCACACTTGATGTTTCGGCGTGACCGCCGAATTTGCAAAACACGCGGGCAGCCGCTTTGTATGGTTGTCATGGGCTGCTAAACTTCTCGACCGCGAAAGCTATATCAATCTGCAGCGGCATGTTTGGCGCAAGAGGGTCGAACGGCGCGAGAAGTTGGCGCCGCTGCACGCCCCATCGCTCCGCGTATGGGATTTTGGCGCGGCCTTTTGCTCGCAATGGCATCGCGAGTTTGCTCGAGCATCTGGCGCGGTCGCTTTGCCTTTCGGGGGCGGCGATACCTGCGATCTTGATCACTTGTTGCTTTCAGTCGGAAGGAATCGCCCGCTGTCACCTCGGCCACGTAGGCCAGACTCTCGCCATCCTATGCACTAAAACTGGGCACTGGCGGGCGCCGGCATGGTTGCCGTGTCAGTTAAGCGAAAGTCGCAACGGCACGAAGCATGGTCATGGTCATCCCGATGAAGTGACGATTATCGAGCGTCATTCCACACTTCGCAAGACATCCTCCCATTCGACTACCGCCCTGAACGGACCTCTCTCGGGCGGGTCTGGCGGGGTCCGCCGGTCCCGCAACGGCGTCGCCGACCTTCTTCCCCGGCGTGTCCCACGCCTTCCTCGCGAAACAAGAAGCCCGGCTTTGGCCGTCCTCCGCGGTGCTCCGGCCCTTCAGGTGCAGGACCGTCCTTCGCCCGCCGGATCGACCGCCTGTCGAGGCCGCATCGGGCGGCATCGCAAACTCAAGAGAAGGTTATCATGGCACAGATTGGCAGCTTTACCCGCGGCGAAAACGGCACCTACACCGGAGAAATCCGGACCCTGACGCTTCGCGTCAAAGCGAGCATTCGCCCTAGCGAACGCGAAAATGAGAAGTCCCCCGACCACCGGATCGTGGCAAATGGCGTCGAGTTCGGCGCAGCGTGGACCAAGGCGGCGCGCGAGACCGGCGCGGAATATCTGAGCCTCAAGCTCGATGATCCGTCGTTCCCGGCACCGATCTACGCGACCCTTAGCCAGGGCGACGACGGCGAGCACAAGCTCATCTGGTCGCGCTGATCCTTCCGGCCTCGCGCCACCCGCGCGGGGCCGCGATCGGGAGGGTGTCGAAAACGGCTGCCCGGTATTCGACACTCTCCAGCCGGTGTCGGCCACGCCATTCCCGGTGCCAGCGACGGCAAGGGCGCCGCCTCGCATCGACACGGACAGGCAGCATGGACAATGACGATGACATATCTCGCGCAAACCGGGCAAAGCGCGGCTCTCCTTACCTCAATACCGATCAGGCAGCGGCTTATCTGAAGTTCTCCAGCCGCCTTCTGAAGCGCCTGCGCCGCGCGGGCAAGGGACCGGTGTTCCGTCGCCACAGCCGCTTCGTCCAATATCATATCGACGATCTCGACGACTGGTCGAAGGCCCAGTCGATGAAGGCGACCGGCCATGACTAGGCGCACGCGTCCCGGCATGGAACTGCCACTCCTAGCGTGGGGCGAGCAGTTGCGCGTGCAAAAGGAGAAGCGCCGAACACTGCGCCGCAGAATCGTCGTTGCAGGCGTCGGCATCCTCATTCTCGGGCTGACGAGTGCGTTTCCGCCAACACCGCGCCTGGTCTGGAATGCCAGCGCCAGCGCACCCATTGGTCTCTATGCCGTGAGCCCCGGCGCGAGCATCGATCCAGGAGACATGATCATCGCGCAGACGCCAGATCCATGGCGGACGATGGCGGCCCGGCGTCGCTATATTCCCGCGAACGTACCGCTGGTGAAGCGAGTCGCAGCGGTAGCGGGCGACGAAATCTGTGCGCTCGGCGCGCAGATCTTCCTCAATGGCAAATGGCTGGCAGAGCGTAGAGCCACCGACCCGAGAGGCCGGATCATGCCCTGGTGGAGCGGCTGCATCAGATTGCATGGACGTCAGCTCTTCCTGCTGATCCCGAACAGCCCGGCGTCCTTCGACGGGCGCTACTTCGGTGTGACCGAAGGCAAGCTGGTGATTGGCAAGGCGCGTTTGCTATGGGCGCTATAAGTCGTCTGATCGCGTCTGTCGTGCTACTGACTGCCGCTCCCGCCATGGCCAATGACGTGGTACAATGGCGACCTATCATCGATGAAGCGTCGCTCCGGTTCGGTGTTCCAACCCGCTGGATCGAGCGGGTAATACAGGCCGAAAGCGGCGGCCACACCACAATGAGCGGAGGTCCTATTCGCAGTCGCGCGGGGGCGATGGGCCTCATGCAGCTGATGCCGGCGACTTGGGGCGAGATGCGTGCACGTCTCGCGCTCGGCACCAACCCAGACGATCCGCGTGACAACATTCTCGCAGGAACCTTTTATCTGAGGCTCATGTATGACCGGTTTGGCTATCCAGGATTATTCGGTGCCTATAATGCGGGGCCGGGCGCCTATGCTGAATATCTGGCCGGTGCAAGGCGGCTTCCCGGCGAAACGGTGGCGTATCTAAAATCCGTGATTCGCAGAACGCCAACGACAATGCCCACCTTGGAGAGCGCACCACTGCCATCGCTGTTTGTAGTTCGTAGGGTGGTTTTACCCAATTCTTCAGCGACGCAAAACGATGTCGGCCACGCGTCATTATTCGCGATCCGGAACGTCGTTCCATGATCCCGGGCCTTGGAGGAACTCGTCTCGACAGGCCGAGCATGACGGTTGCAAAAGCGCCCAGCAAGGCCTGCGGGTGCCTCATATTTTCCCCCAAAGTTGGTTCCGCCCACGTGTGCTTTGCGGCGCCGCACTTTGCTCCGCGGCCTAACAGCCGCTCCGCCACCCGTCTTCTTCATGTTGTTCTCAAAGAGGAGAACTTAAAGCGGAGGGGATGATCATGGCCACGTTTCAAGCCATATCGGCAGCATGGACAAGCGTGATGGCAGCGCTGGTTTCGGGACTGGAAACCGAATTGGCCATGCGTCGGAGAGGCTTTGGCGCATCGGTTCCACGAGGCCGAGCAGACCGATTATCTGCGGGAAGCATGGGATCAGGAGCGGTTGATTGGCACATATGAAGGCGTCGGCGATGAAGAATTCAACCTGAATCGGGCGCGGATTGCGCAGGACGGGATGGCCGATGGTCGGTTGCGGCGATGGTCATCGATGGCGACCGCAATCCGCACGGGTAATTAGAAAGTGCGCGTTCGGGTGCCGGAAGCAGGGTCTGACCGCATTATCGGATGCGTGAGGAAGTGAGAATTTCAAGCCGGGAGCGGGGCCGCGCGGGAATCGTATCTCGGTCCTCTCTTTGGTTCTGGCATCGAAAGGAAATGGCTAGTGGAAGGTAGAAAGGGAAAACAAGATAAAGGCAGTGTCTCGCGACCCTGCTTAAACCTTTGTCTGCACATCCTTTTTTCACGAGACAGGCAATCGCTGCCGCGAGACAGTCAGAGCGAAAATGGCGGAAATCGGCCATTTTCTTCCCAAAATTGTGAGACTGGGGCATGTTGCCATGTCTGACGACGATTTCACCCCCAAGTTCGGCAGGCAAAGCGGCAGGGACGGTAAGAAGGTCGACAAATATGGCGGGCGCATACTCGCCGCCGCGCGTCTCGCCGGCATTAAGACCGTGGCCAATAACGGACAGCGCGCGCGGCGGTTCGACGGCAGTCGGATCGGGCGCGGCGCGAGCATGGGGAGGCTGCTGTCGAGCCGTGATCGGCTTGGCGGCTTTCGCGGCCGCCGCGCGGTGGTGAAGGCGAGCCTGATCCGGCTGCAGGGCAAGGCCGGTCAGGCTGCCCGCGCGCATATGCGCTATATCCAGCGTGACGGGGTGACGCGCGAGGGCTTGCCGGGCGAGCTCTACGGCCAGGAAACCGACCGCGCCGACGGTGATGATTTCCTCAAGCGCACTGCCGGTGACCGCCATCAATTTCGCTTCATTGTCTCCGCCGAGGACGGTGCTGAATATCCCGATCTCAAGCCCTATGTCCGGCGGCTGATGACGCAGGTCGAGCAGGATCTGGGCACCAAGCTCGACTGGGTCGCGGTCGACCATTTCAACACCGAGCGTCCGCACACCCACATTGTCCTGCGCGGCGTCGATGATCGTGGCGACAATCTGGTCATCGCGCGGGAGTATATTTCGCACGGGCTTCGCGAGCGTGCGTCTGAGCTCGTCACGCTCGACCTGGGACCCCGTACCGATCGCGAAATCGAGGCGCGCCTGCGTCTTGATGTCGATCAGGAGAGACTGACCGCGATCGATCGCCGTTTGGTGCGCCGCATGGACGTCGATCGAACGGTTTCACCGGCCGACAATGATCCCTTCCAGCAGTCGGTCGCGGCGGGCCGACTGCGCAAGTTGAAGGCGATGGATCTCGCCGATGATATCGGCGGTGGACGCTACCGGCTCGCCGAGGGGCTGGAGGATACGCTCCGCCGCATGGGCGAGCGCGGCGACATCATCCGCCTCATGCAGCGCGAGTTGACGGCCCGCAGGCTGGACCGCGCCGGCGTCGAGCAGGTCGTGTCCAATGACTTGCGCGAGACGCTGGTCGGACGGGTGATCAGCCGAGGCTTTTCCGACGAGCATCGCGATCGGCATTATCTGATGGTCGACGGGGTCGATGGTCGGGTCCACTATATCGATATCGGCCGAGGGGATGCGACGCCATCGGTGCCCGAGGGGTCGACCGTGCAGATCGCGCCGTCGCGGATCGAGGCAACCCAGGCCGATCGCACGGTCGATGCGGTCGCCCGCGCCAATGGCGGGCGCTATTCGATCGACCTGCATCTGCGGAACGATCCACAAGCCAGCGAAGCGTTCGCGACAAGCCATGTGCGTCGGCTCGAAGCGATGCGGCGTGCGGGCGCTGGACCCGAGCGCCTGGCGGATGGAAGCTGGACAATCCCCGACGATCATCTCGCTCGCGCCGATGCCTTTGCGAGAGCCCAGCAGCGCGACCGGCCAGTCACGCTGGAAATCCTTTCGCGGTCGCCAATCGACGACCTGGCTGGGAAGCAAGCGCCGACCTGGCTCGATCGTGCGCTGGCCGAGGGCGGTCACGCTGCCGTGCGCGATGTCGGATATGGACGGGATGTACGGACTGCGCTCGCGGCGCGACGGCAGTGGCTGATTGAACAGCAATTGGCGGACGGCGAGCGGTCGGGGTTTCGATATCGGGAGGGCGCGCTTGACACCCTGCGCCAGCGTGAATTGCGGCAGGCCGGGGAACGGCTGGGCGACGATATCGGGAAACGGTTCGAACCGGCCCGGATCGACGAACGGATCGAGGGTAAGATCGCCCGCCGGGTCGATCTCGAAAGCGGGAGTTTCGCTGTTGTCGAGCGATCGCGGGACTTCACGTTGGTGCCGTGGCGCGACGTGCTCGGACGCAACATCGGCAAGGCGGCTTCGGGGATCATGCGCACGGACGGCATCAGCTGGCAATTCGGGCGTGGACGAGCGGGGCCGACGGTCTCCTGAAGCGTGAGCATGGGGGGAACGACTTCTTGCGGAATGCACTTCTCTTTGCGTGAAGATGGCGACCTACAATGTGAACGGCATCAATGACCGCCTTGCCGTGCTACTGCGCTGGCTCGAGCTGGCCGAGCCGGACGTGGTTTGCCTTCAGGAATTGAAGGCCCCCGACGCCGGGTTCCCGAGGCCGCCATTCGCGATCTTGGCTATGACGCAATCTGGCAAGGGCAGCCACGCTGGAATGGCGTCGCGATCCTCAGCCGGGTCGGCGACATCCATGAAACCCGTCGCGGCCTTCCCGGCGATCCTGACGACGACCAAAGCCGCTACACCGAGGCAGCGGTTAACGGCGTCCTCATTGCGGGCCTCTATTTGCCTAATGGCAATCCCCGACCAGGCCCCAAGTTCGACTACAAGTTGCGCTGGTTCGAGCGCTTGCACGACCATCTCGCAAGCCTCTTCTCGCTCGATGCCCCCGTCGTCGTCGCCGGAGACTTCAACGTCATGCCGACCGACCTTGATGTCTATGCGCCCGAGCGCTGGCGCGATAATGCGCTGTTCGCGCCCGAGGTGCGGCAGGCCTACGCCAGATTATTCGCAAAGGCATGGACCGACGCCTTGCGCCATCTGCATCCTACCGAACAGCTTCACACCTTCTGGAAATATTGGCGCCAGTCCTTTGAACGCGACGCGGGGTTGCGGATCGATCACATCCTGCTCAATCGGCCAGCTGCCGCGCGGCGACCATGCGCCGGTATGGGTCGAATTGGCCGACAAGGCCAAGCGTTCTCGAAAGACCTGATCGGCAGCCTTGGACATCCGCCGCTTCCTGCTCCAGGTCCTGCCGCGCGGCTTCCATCGCATCCGGCATTATGGCCTTCTCGCCAGTTCAACGAACAAGGACGCCATGGCGCTCGCGCGCAGGTTGCTTGGCGTGGCCGCGCCGATCGATGAGCGCGAACCCGACGAATCTGCCGACCATCGCTCGCCATATCCATTCTGCGGCCAACCGCGCGCACCACCAGCGCCAACATTCTTGGCCAGGAGACACGCGCCATGATTCGGCATGGCTCACTCTGCACGACGGTCGCGCCCATGATGTCCTGCCCGATGATCCAGCGCATGCCTATCTCAGAATCGAACCGGGCGCAGGGTACACTGGCCAGCAGAACCAACGCAGCTAGCAGTCTGACACCGCACAAAATCACGTTGATCGGGCCAGCAGCGACACTGCCGGATCGGCAGCGCTTACCCGCCAGGACCGTCCTAAAGCCCTTTTTAACCATAGATCAGTGCATGGGGCCTACGGTTCCTGCGCTGGAGGCTTTCGTACGCAAGCGCCCGAAACCCTTCACAATTTAAGACCTTCGGGACTGCTATCCGACTATTCGCCCCGGATGTCTCGTTGCCAGAAAAGCCGCTCGATCGCCTTTCTGCGGCTGAGAATTGGCCGTTTGACGCAGTACCATGAGAATGCAGCGTAGCGGCAGGACGCTTTCATCGTTTTGCTGTACTGGTTGAACGCAGCTTAGCCGTTTAAATCAAAGCCGAACGAGCCCTACTCCGCGAGCGACTATCAACCCAGGCGCGCCCGAGCAAATCACCCGGAACTCTATATTGCTTGTCGCCTCAAGCAGGGTAAATTCAACGGTCACTGGTTTGAAAGTGTCACTGGAAAGCCAGCGGATATCGATTTGTCGATCGGCGTGCAGACTTCCACCCAAGTCGCTGCAAACATCCACCTTCACAGCATAATCCACCCCAAGAGCCTGTATAGGACTAAATCGCGCCAAAAATGCGGCCTTGTAGCGTCCCGCTGGTAACGCACAATATGGCCCATAAAGAACATACTCGTTCTCCCCTGCGCTAAAGACCGCCTCATGCCCATCCGATTGCTCGGTTCGCAAGTGTGCGGGAAAAATACCTTCTATGGTAATGCCACGGCGGAGCCGGTCTTCGAATACGCAATTGGCAGCATCGTAAATTTGCTGGTCGAGCCGGGTAACGCGGTAAAGATGGTCAGCTGCTTCGTCGAAAACAATTTGGTCGATCTCGGAGATGTTGCCGGATACGTTGTACCGCTCGCCATTGTAAAGGTTAGGAATGCCAAGGTCGTCAGCCATGCACTGGAATGAGATGGCTGAATATTCGGTGAGTCCCAGTGTTGTGATGTTGGCAAGGTTAGCCAGCGCAGCATCTAGAATCTCCATCTCGTCCCGCCATGGTTTACCCGACGACGAGACATAGAGATCTCCGGCCAAACGATGTGCATAAAGGTTCCAGAACTCTGGCAATACCGTCAGCGAAGATGGCGATAATAGTTGCTTCAAGTTAAGGCGCTTCATATAGCGAATGTGCTGTAAGTCTTCCTTAGTAACAATATCATCGGCGACTGATCGCCAGAAAATATAATGCGACTGCACGCGCTTGATTGGATCGCGCAAGATGGTCAGGGTCTTTCGAGGCTGGGGTATTGATTTAATCGTGCGTAACGAGGCGTGCGATGAAAAGAAACGGTACGGTGCGAGATCTTCTTCTCGCCAGTACAGAAACTTGCCGAGACGCTCGGGGCAAATCTCCTCTTGGACGAAGTGTTTCGCCAATATGTTATGTACGGTCGTCCCTCCAGTCTTTTCCATATGCAGGAAAACCAACCGATCCTCAGACGTCAATGGTCCGGGATTGGGCAAAATGGGTGCATAAGAAAAGTCCGGCCTAATACCGTAAATTGCCTGCGCTTTTTTAAAGGAATCTGGCATTATAGACCTTATGCAAGACGGGCGAGGAATTCGAGGCCGCATACACACTAGGAGATATGCAATTTTAATAACCTATTACTTCTGACGACCAAAAAACTAGCCCTGTTTCATTTGATGTGGCGGCGAACCGTTCGCTAGGAAGCGGTCATCGATCCCTCAAGTGTACTTGCGATCCTATGGGCTTTTTGGCAGAACACGCCTTACTATGACTGGCAGCTGAAGGAGGTATATGTCCAGCAGAATATGCCAAATACGAGATGCGCGTTGATGTCGCGTAGGCGTGCCCAGTCTGCGCAACACAAGCCGTATGGACACCAATGCCGCCTCAGCGCGTGGACAATGTCCAAATCCTCCGGTGCTTCGTACGCGATGTTTCGGGACCACCTTGCCTGATTTTATGATTGGGGCAGAGGGGCGTGGATGGACGACGCCACACTTAGGACCGCATTGGACACCCGCATTGGAGTGCCTCTGAAGCCAGTTCGACGAGTTGAGCTGCTGAGCGGGACGGCGGGGCGGCGGCGGGTCTCGACGCTGGAGCGGAAGCTGGCGCTGATTGCGGATATGGAGCGTTGCGACAATATCGCGGCGTTTGCACGAGAGCGTGATGTCAGCACGGCGCAGTTGTACACTTGGCGTCGAAAACTGCAGTACGCATTGGAGGCCAGCAAGCGTCCGCCCCGTAATGAGCCGATGTTCGTGCCCGTAGTAGGCGATACATCACCGCCGGTTTTGCACGATGGTAACGTGGATGTTGAGATTGGAGGCGCAGTTGTTCGGATCGGACAGGCGGCTCGGACTGACCTGCTGTTGATGACGGATTAAACTGCCCAAGTTGTGGGCTTTCCAGCACTTTCGGTGCAATTACGTTGCCATGACGCGTGCGCGTAACAAATCGAGACCGGCGCAACCGTACATGGTCCGTTTGATGAATTTGAGCTTATCGATCTTTCCCTCAAACGGGCCGGTGCTCCAAGGGAGTGTCAACGCTGCACTGACAGCTTTGATATCGCGGCTGAGGCCACGTGCGAGGGGAGCGAGCGGACTGGCTTGCGCGTCGTTCAGCCATCCAGCCAATGCATTGTCTTCGCGCTGTTTGACCATGGTTTGGAAGCGGCGTGCTATAGTTGCTGCTTGCGCGATGTCCGACGAAGCGGCGCATAGTGCATCTACATATGCTCGTTCTCTATGCGGCAGTATGCCTGCATCTATGGTCAGCAAGCGGGTAATCTGGCGATAGTGTTGGACGCCAAGGTGAACGGAATTTGACCGGATTGCCGTTTGGGGACGGCATGTCGTCGCGAGGTCTGACCCTTAACCACTGGCGGAAGTTCCTTGGATTCCTTGATAGCCATGTTCGCAATACCTCCTGCAATGTTGATTGATGCAACGCAGGCGCCGCACACGAAGTTGGATCGTTACTGATCGCCTTTGCCAAGAAACATCGGCAATTCGCCGATCGGCAATTCGCCGATCATAGCGGCTATGCAGGCGGGTTGATGCCCGCCAACAGTTGGGGCACCGAGCGACACGCGAGCGGGCGCGGCAGTGCACCACGATTTCATTGGCAATCTGTTGAACATGATCGACAATCAAAGGCGCCGGGATGAGCGGCAAGATGCGTTTGGGCATGGCGAAAGGACCTCCTTAAGATTCTTCCGCTGAATCAATGGGATTCTATCAGGTTGCACCGAAAGTGGGGGAGAGCCCAGAAGTGAGGATTTTCGAGATGACATTGACAGATCCGGACAATCCCGCCTGCCGCATCGCTGCATCCCGTCAGGCCAAGTGAATCAAATCACGCGCCGATTGAGCAGAGGTTTTTGGAGGTGCCCAGGTGGGTCGCGGGGAGGACGCGGTGGTCGCGCCGACGCTGTCTTCCACCCTAGTGAATGCGAAGGCGGGCTTGACGTTTCTCCGTTCGGCGACTGAGTTCCATCAGCCGCTGTAGTAGCAATCCGATATCCAAATCGTATGTCTGGACATATCCATAAAGGGTGCCGGTGGCTCTTGCTGCAATCAAGCGGGACGTCTAGCATGTCTCTGGGGCAGACGTGCGCGACACGAATAAATAAGATTTCTTAGATGAAACGCATTTATAATTTAATACGGGCAGTTGTGTTATGAAAAGCTACGCTCAGAACTTTGAAGATGTCATCCTATGGCGCGCTTTAAAGGATGTCACTGAGGGCTTCTTTATAGACGTGGGAGCCCATCACCCGATAAAGGACTCGGTCAGTAAGGCATTTTCAAATTCAGGCTGGAAAGGAATTCACGTTGAGCCAATCCCGTTCTATGCAGAATTATTACGAAACGATCGTAGAAATGATACCGTCATCCAGTCCGTTGTATCTAATATCAGAGGACTGATAGAATTTTATAACATTGAAGGGACCGGGCTTTCCACATCTCTAAAAACGATTGCTGATCAGCATAGCCAAAACAATTTTCAATACTCGACTTTAGTTGTTTCATCTATAACGTTAGACGATGTTTTTGCTTTGTGCCCTGATCAGGAGGTACATTGGTTAAAGATTGATGTGGAGGGGATGGAGCAGTCCGTCCTTCAAGGGTGGAAAGACTATCGTAGACGGCCGTGGATCATAGTAATTGAATCGACACATCCAGGTACCCAAGTCAGTAATTATTCGGAATGGGAGATCTTGATATTAGAAAAACAGTATAAGCACGTGTATTCTGACGGATTGAATAGGTTCTACCTATCTATAGATCATGTAGAAATGGAAGAAATATTTAGTTATCCACCGAACATATTTGATGGTTTCCAGCTGGCTCCGGAATCTGATCATGTGATTGAAATTGTACGTGACCATCAAAATCGTATCGGGTCATTGGAAGCGCGCATTGCCGATCATGCACAAGCCGCGCAGTCTGAAAAAGACGAGTTGCTGGCAAGAGCTGAATTGGACGCCGAGCAGATCTTGGCTGCATCGCGCGCGCGTGAAGATTTCATGCTCCAGGTAGCAGCAGCTCGGCAAGAAGAATTGACGCAAGGTTATAAAGATTTTTCCAGACGTATGGAAGCAATGCGACAGGACGTCATAGCCTGTGAGAAGGATATCAGGGGGCAGGCTCAGGCAGATATCGACGGGATACGCGCAGAAGCAGATCATCGGATCAGTGCTGCATTGGAACGCGAGAGCATGGCCGCTTTAGTGGCGTTAGACCGGCAGACTGAGCTGGAACGCAAATGCGCTGATTTGCGCGCCCAGTTGGAGATGTCACAGAATCGTGAGCAAAATCTGGATAAGTCAGTTAGAGAGCGGGAACAAGAAAACAGACAAAATCTGGAATATCTGAAAACTATATTCAGTAGTGAAATGCAGAATCTAATATCAAAGATTGAGCATCTTCACGAATGTATATTTGAACATGTAAGGAAAATTTCACAGCAAGATTTGATGATTTATGAATATAGGAAAGATATATCTGGCTTAAGCCAGAGGATTACTGCAAAAAACGCTTTGATCGAGGATTTGAGAAGGGGCTTTTTTTCAAAAATCTCTAAAGCGCTTTTTGGTGATTTTCTGGAAAAATATTCCCCTAAAGAAAATGGAATAGCGCGCGGATTTGGTCAGATAAACCATATTGCCAATGCAAAAATAAACAGTAAGGAAGACAAAATCCTATCGGCGGACAGCGAGAAAAAAATAGCCGCCGCCCTGAATGGGAAAATTCAAAATACCCAACAAAATCAGATGATTGATGAGAATTTTCATCAAGGATTATGTCAAAATATGTCTTTCCAAAAGATAAGAAATGCTATCGATTTGATGTGCTTGCCTATCGATGATTTCATCAAACAGTCATACTTGTTGATATTGGACCGAAATCCTGAAGATCATGAAGTGCGACTTCATTCTAGCGCAATTAGTGCCGGTATTGGACGGGGTAGAGTGCTTCTTGAAATATATTCGTCGGCTGAGCGAATGGCAAGCTACGAAAAAATGACTGGTACGCAAACCGATGTTGAATATATCTCATGGTTGTACGATCGGTATCTCAATCGTCCTGTGGATGGTTCCGGGTATGCCCATTACGCAGCGATGCTGGATCAAGGGAAGGCACGCGACCAGGTGAAAAAAGATATCGCGGCATCGCGTGAAGCGCGATTTGCAGCAACGCTCTGGTCTGAAATCGACACTATCTTGAAATTCGAACAGCAGCAGAAGATGCATGAACGCCGCTGGTACCGTTTAAGCCGCCAAAGCAGGCGTTCGCATAACCAAACGCACGAAGCAATTTTACACAGCAATCATGGTGTCGAAAACCGGCTACGGGCAGAGATCCATCATCTCGCGCAAGGTCAGTTCGATACTGGCTTCCGTGCATCACGCCATCAAGATGGTGACAGCGCCGACATACGAAATGACCAGGGAGCAAACCTTGGCGTTGCGTCCCAACCTGTCTCTCCTTTAGCGGCCGTTGATACAAGTTGGATGGGGCCAGAGGCGCGGCGAGTCCTATTGCGGCTTCAGCATGTAAAAGGCGCATCGATGGAAAAAGGGCACGCATGATGCGTATCGTGATTGATCTTCAGGCCGCGCAAAGCGGTTCAAGCCGTTTCCGGGGCATTGGCCGGTATAGCTTGTCCTTGACGCAATGGCTCGCTCGCAACCGGGGTCACCACGAGGTATTCGTCGCGCTCAATGGCGAATTCGCAGAGTCCAACGAGCCGCTGCGGGCGGCACTAATGGATCTCATCCCGCCGGAGAATATCTTCGTTTGGGAGGCGCCCGGTCCTAATTTTGGTGCTGATACAGGAAATGCGAACCGTCGCAAGGCAGCAGAGTTGATAAGAGAAAGCGCGCTCGCCACATTAGATCCCGACTATGTCGTGATAAGCTCAGTCTTTGAAGGATGGGGTGACAATGTTGTGACCAGTGTTGGGCAATTGAGCTCATCTGTGCCAACGGCAGTCATACTTTATGATCTTATTCCACTTATTCACCGGAATATCTATCTACAGGACAAGACGCTCGCATCTTGGTATGAGAATAAGCTAAGCCATCTGCGCAGTTCGGACCTGCTGCTGGCGATATCAGAATCATCGCGTCAGGAATCGATCGAATATCTCGGGATCGACCCGCGCAATACGGTCAACATATCGACAGCCGCAGATGAGCATTTCACCCCCGGAGATGTCGGTCTCAAGATAAAAACGCATCTGGCGGACACCTATGGAATCAAGCGGCCGTTCGTCATGTATACGGGCGGCATCGATTTTCGAAAGAATATCGAGGGCCTGATCAAGGCCTATGCCAGCATAGCGCAATCCGTTCGTCGCCGGCATCAACTTGCTATCGTTTGCGCCGTGCAGGAGCCCGAGCGCGTCCGACTTCTCGCATTTGCTGCGAATTTGGGTTTATCTGATGGCGAACTGATCATGACGGGATTCATCTCGGAAGACGATCTGGTCGCGTGCTATCGGTCATGTAAGTTGTTCGTTTTTCCGTCCTGGCACGAGGGATTTGGCCTGCCGGTGCTGGAAGCGATGAAGTGCGGCAGGGCCGTGATTGCCAGTGACCGCTCCAGCCTTCCAGAAGTGGTGGGATTGGACAGTGCCTTGTTCGACCCCTTCGATCTGGATGCGCTGAGTAGCATGATCGGCAACCTGCTGATTGACGACAGTAAGCGCGCAGATCTGGAACGTCATAGTTTGAAGCAGGCCGCAAAGTTCAATTGGGACAGGACATCGCGTCGAGCCTGGGCTGCGCTGGAGGAAAGCCATGCCCGGCATCAGGAACAACGGGCCTTGCCTGTCGCACAACCGCTTAAACGGCCGCGCCTTGCATTCCTCTCGCCGTTGCCGCCGGAAGCCAGTGGTATTGCAGATTATAGTGCGGAGCTATTGCCGGAACTGGCTCGGCACTATCACATCGATGTCATCGTGGTGCAGAATGCCATCAGTGACGTGAGCATCACAGCAAATTATGCCGTCCGGGATGTCGCCTGGTTCCGCGAGAATGCGCATAAATATGACCGGATCTTGTATCATTTCGGCAATTCCCAATTTCACATGCACATGTTCGACCTGCTGCGAAGCTACCCTGGTGTCGTGGTGCTTCATGATTTTTATCTGTCGGGAATATTATATTATCGCGAGGCGGTTGGCGTAGATGCTACAGGATTTGCGCGCGAGTTGCTAAACGCGCATGGGTGGCCGGCGGTTGTGAAAAGGTTCCAGTCCCAGGACGTGGCTGATGCCATATGGGCCTATCCGTGCAACCTTCAGGTCATTCAGGATGCCTTGGGCGTGATCGTGCATGCCGATTATTCGCTGACACTGGCGCGGCAATGGTATGGGGCTGATGCAGCCGAAAGTTGGCGGCTGATCCCACTCCTCCGGCAACCTCTGTTGGGATTGGACAAGGCGCGTGCGCGTGAGACGCTGGGCGTCGGACCCAATGATTTCGTAGTTTGCAGTTTTGGCATGTTGGCCAAAACCAAGATGAACGATCGCTTGCTCTCGGCTTGGCTTGCCAGCCCCCTGGCGAAAGATCCAAAATGTCATCTCGTCTTTGTTGGTCAGAATGATGGTGGCGACTATGGCGCGGATATGCAGCAGGCGATCACCAAGGCCGACACTGATCGCATAAGAATGACGGGTTGGACAGATACGTCAATATTTCGCCAGTGGCTGGCTGCAGCGGATATCGGCGTCCAACTTCGGACATTGTCCCGGGGCGAAACATCTGCCGCAGTGCTTGATTGCATGAATGCAGGCTTGGCGACGATCGTCAATGCCAATGGATCTATGGGGGAGCTTCCAATAGATTGCGTGTGGCTGATGGATGATGTTTTCAGCAACGAAGATCTGGTTGAGGCTCTCGATGTCCTTTGGAACAATCATACCCGTCGGGAGGCCCTGAGCAAAGCGGCACTTGCCCATATCAGGCAGCGACATCAACCTCGTCGCTGCGGGGCTGAATATGCAGCCGCAATCGAGCATTTTTACGCCAAGGGAATGACACTGGAAACTGGCTTGGCGCGCACTCTTGTTGAAAGCGACCTTTATCTGGACGCGGCGGAATGGGGGGCGGTAGGCAGATCGATGGCACGCAGCTTCCCGCGCCGCCCAAGATTGAAACGGCTTCTGGTCGACGTCTCGATATTGGTCCAACATGATGCGCGCTCCGGTATTCAGCGCGTTGTGCGATCAATCCTTTCGCACTGGCTGTCCAAGCCGCCCACGGGTTGGGTGGTCGAACCTATCTACGCCGAATTGGATAAGCCCGGTTTCCGCTATGCGCGCCGCTTTACTAGTAGATATCTCAATATATGGGATGGCTGGTGCGAAGATGAAGTTGTCGAACCCGTTCCAGGCGACATATTCGTTGGACTTGACCTTAATCCAACACCGATAATCCACCAGCAGCATGGCCTTCTTCGGGCATGGCGGCGTTGTGGGGTGAATGTTCAGTTTATCATTTATGATCTACTTCCCATCATGGCGGAAAATTTCTTCATGCCTGATGCCCGACCGATCTATCAGGCGTGGCTTGGTGCCGTAACACAGTTTGACGGTGTTACCTGCATTTCGCGCGCCGTCGCCGATACCTGCCATGACTGGTTGGATCATTTTGGCGCGAAACGTGATGTTCCGTTAGCGATCAACTGGTTCCACTTGGGCGGGGACACGGAAAACAGCATCCCTACAACAGGGCTGCCTGAAAATGCCGATGCAATAATATCTACTTTGCGCGGTACACCCTCATTCCTGATGGTAGGAACCATCGAGCCGCGTAAAGGCGCGCGGCAGGTGCTTGCAGCGCTTGAGGCGCTGTGGTCCCAGGACGTCACCGTGAACCTAGTGCTGGTCGGCAAGCTAGGCTGGATGATGGATGATTTTGCCGATTATGTTCGCAGCCATCCCCAATTAGACAGCAAACTGTTTTGGCTGGAGGCCATCAGTGACGAATTTCTGGATCATGTCTATGCGTCATGTAGCTGCCTGCTCGCTGCAAGCGAGGGCGAAGGGTTCGGGCTGCCACTCATTGAGGCGGCACGCCACGGCCTTCCTGTTTTGGCGCGAGATATTCCCGTATTTCGTGAAGTTGCGGGAGACGCCGCAACCTACTTCGACAACAGTCGGGATCCAGAAACGATATCGCGTGCGGTGACCAAGCTGCTCAGGTCTACCGAGACTTCCATCCCGCCTGTCATCCGTTGGCAAACCTGGGCGGAGAGTGCCCAAACATTGCTCGATATCACACTGGGCCTGAAGACACCGTACAGGCAATGGCTGCCCGATGATGCGCTGCGCTTCTGGGGAAGCGACAACCGACTGTTATCGAGCGTCGGTATCTCCGATAGCAAACATATGCGTACCAGCAATCAGGCGGGCTTTCTCATCTATGGACCGTATTTGCCAATCATGGCCAAATCCTATCGCATTAGGGCTTCAGGCGCGGCGCAGTCATTAATAGGAACCGAATATATGGATGTGTCGTCGCATGGCGGCACGAAGATCTATTGGCGCGATAGCTTCAAGGTTGATCGGAACGAATGGATAATTGATGACGTGATTACATTCGATGGTTCGATCAAGGATCTGGAAATCCGGGTCTGGGTGGATGAGGCGACCGACATGTCGGTAGAATCTATTGTATTGGAACCCTTTGATGACGCAGCGCGGGACTTGGTCGACAGCAAGGTGACGGTTGACATGTGATCCGACCGCTATGGGCGGTTAGTCATACGCCCGGCGCAAGTTGTAAGTTGACGATATCGTTTTTTGCCGTGCTTTGCCTTGGCAATCTCCCATGGGAGAATAGCAATTTCCATCCTCCCATATTGGGATGAGATTTAATCGATTTTCTCAATGCGCGTCCCGCTGCCAGACTTGAGCTGCAGCAGGCGCCGATTAACAAATCGCCGCTCTGGCCCCCAGTCTTCATATACCAGATAGAGATCATTTTTATCGATGATCCAACGAGCATAGGCTAATTGGCATGGCGTGTTCGGATCATACCATGTTGGCGTCAAAAGAGGGGGACCGGGTAGCTTTTTCCATCTATTTGATCCGGATTTCGGCCACGATCCCCGCGGAGCTCGAAACAACTCGAACACCCACTTCTGATCTTTCTGGCAGGACAGGTTTTTGTCCATAATTTCACCAATTACATAGACATGATTTTGGCCAATATAGGTGGACGCTTCGCCTATGCCGATGCAGCCTTTAAGCCAATTTCGACAGTCCTTGCTGCTGAATATCGCGTCATCAGGAAGGCGGTTTCCGCTTGTCCGCCATGTTCGAAAATCTGTTGTTGCAGCAATGCCGCGAAACCCTTGACCTGCCTTCGGTGACCACCCGTGAAAAGATATGATATATTCGCCGCTATACTTGCCCAAAATTTCGGGCGTGCCTTCATCCTGCGTCGCTATAGGGCAGGATTTGTTTGTGCCTGCGCAGATGCGGGACCAGAGCGAACCGCCCCTGACAACCGGATTGCCGGTGTCTGGCTGGAATTTTCCCATGGGGGACTTGGATCGCCGGGTATAATGGCACAACGACCAAAGGCTCGCTTCATTCTTAGCCAAGCATTGTGAAAGTATGTGCCATGTGTCGGTCGCCTCGTCAAAATAGGTGCTACCATCAAGGGCGTTGCAATCGTCACCTTCTGGACTGTCCCCTGGTTCCACTGCCGTAACGGCCGCAGACCAGCTTTTTCCGCGGTCGCGGCTTTCGCGCACGACTGTCCGGGCGTGATCAAGCGGGCAATAGTCAGCTTTTTTATCCAGATAGGCGCGGTTAAAAGCATACCACACGCCATTTCGGACAACGAACCACCCGGCGGATTCCATATGCTGATTTGGGGTATCGGGCCATATCAGTCGCCCGACCTGCTCGAAATGGGCATCCCCGGTCCATAAGTCTTCCAATGTCGGGCTGGCTGCTACCGGGCTGACAAGTGGGGAGGCCAAAAAATATAAGCTTATTAGCGATAGCAGTAATATCAGTCGTTGCAACACCGGCCACTCCGCCATTGTTAAGTAGGTGTGGTTATAGCGATTATCGCCGCATACAGAATGCCGATACCGATCATTGCATTCCCGGCAAACCCAATTAGGCGCTGGCCGCAATCTACGGCCTATTTGACGTCATGCGTAGGCTCCCTGATGGAAGATGTTGACCTTTCAAATGAGAGAAACCTTGCTATTAAACGGATTTGGTGCATGGCGAATTAGATATCAAAAACAGCCACCGCCGGATTAAAGTTTTATTAAGAGGACTATATGAAGACTGCGATAGTAACTGGTATATCCGGACAAGATGGAGCCTATCTGGCCGAGCTTTTATTGAATAAGGGCTATAAGGTTTATGGAACCTACCGGCGAACCAGTTCGGTGAATTTCTGGCGGATCGAGGAACTTGGTATTTCAAATCACGAGAACCTCGTTCTTGTAGAATATGATCTTACAGATCTTTCGTCTAGTATTCGTCTTTTACAGATGGCCGGAGCAAGCGAAGTATATAACCTTGCTGCACAAAGCTTTGTTGGGGTATCCTTTGATCAACCCGTAACAACTGCAGAAATTACTGGCATAGGTCCTTTGAACCTGCTTGAAGCAATCAGGATCGTGGATCCTAAGATCCGTTTCTATCAAGCAAGCACCTCTGAGATGTTTGGCAAAGTCCAGGCTGTTCCGCAGGTTGAGGATACACCATTCTATCCCCGCAGTCCCTACGGCGTTGCCAAGCTCTATGCCCATTGGATCACTGTGAATTATCGTGAAAGCTATAATATCTTTGGATCCAGCGGCATTCTGTTCAACCACGAAAGCCCGTTGCGAGGGCGCGAATTCGTGACCCGCAAAATCACGGACAGCGTTGCAAAGGTGAAGTTGGGCAAACTCGATTGCCTGGAACTTGGTAATCTCGACCCCAAACGTGATTGGGGCTTTGCCAAAGAATATGTCGAAGGCATGTGGCGCATGTTGCAAGCGGACGAGCCAGATACCTACGTCTTGGCGACGAATCGTACTGAAACCGTTCGTGATTTCGTGCAGATGGCGTTCAAGGCTGCCGAGATTGACGTTGAGTTTTCCGGTAAAGAAGAAAAGGAGGTTGCGATTGATGCGGCCACCGGCAAGACGGTCATGCGTGTCAATCCACGCTTCTATCGCCCTGCTGAGGTCGATCTGCTTGTCGGCAACCCCGAAAAGGCTATAAAAAAACTGGGCTGGAAGCCCGAGACCAATCTGGAACAGCTTTGCAAAATGATGGTGGACGCCGACCTCGTAAGGAACAGCGTGAACGCATCGTTCTAATCTTTGCGATCGATTAAAGCATGTAAAGGCGTTGCAACCCGATGGTGTCACTCCATCGGGCGGCAACACAATAATGTGGTGAAATGTCTATGAGCAGAATCTTGATTACCGGCGTGGACGGCTTTACCGGCCGCCATTTAGCAGCATTGCTTGCTCAGCAAGGCCATGAAGTGACGGGCATTACGCACAGCCCGACAGCCGCGCCGATTCCGGGGGTAGCTGCTTCCCATGTCTGTGATTTGACGGATGCGGGCGGGCTTATGGAGATCATTGCCCAAATCCGCCCGGACAAGGTCGCGCATCTGGCGGCTATTGCATTTGTGTCTCATGGTGTCGTTGAAGATATCTATTTGACCAATATCGTAGGCACGCGTAATTTGCTGGAGGCAGTAAGTGCCGCCGGCAGTGCCGACGCTGTACTTTTGGCCAGCAGCGCAAATATCTATGGCAATCGTACCAGTGGGGCTATTGATGAGAATGTGGCGCCAACCCCGGTCAATGATTATGCTGTAAGCAAGATTTCGATGGAGTATGTCGCACAGCTTTATCGAGAGCGCTTGCCAATCATTATCGCACGCCCATTTAATTATACTGGTGTTGGGCAAGCCACTGATTTCGTAATCCCTAAGATCATTGATCACGTTTTGCGCAAAGCTGATCAGATTGAACTTGGCAATCTGGACGTGGCGCGGGACTTCTCTGATGTAAGGGATGTGGTGCGTGCTTATGCCGCGTTGCTAACTGATCCCAAAGCCAGTGGTCAGGTCTTCAATATTTGTTCTGGTGAAGCGCACTCTCTGCGCGAAGTCATCGAGATGATCAAAGATATCTCGGGACATGATTTTAATGTTACCGTCAACCCGGCTTTTGTTCGCACTAATGAGGTGAAAATGCTGTGGGGTGATCGGACAAAGATCGAAACCGTAACCGGCCAACGTCCTATCTATGCCTTGCGTGATACACTTGCTTGGATGCTCCAAAAATAGCGCATTTGTCCATATATCGGGCCGATGCGGGCGGTTTGGTTCACGCCATTTCAACTTCATGTCAGTTCTAAAAACAAATCATGCGCACTTCTGCCAACATTAGTATTTTATAACGATAAGGCAGGTGGATACACTTATCTGTGAAGTGTTGTTGCCCCCTAAAGGCCTGACAGAGCCTCGCGGGTTTGCGCGATAAATTCGCGGGGTGATCGATAGCCCAAAGCGCGGTGAGGATGCACCTCATTATAGTGGGTGAGCCAGCCGGGGATCTGCGCGATGACAGTCTTCGCATCCGGCCTTGGATTTACGAACGAAGGCTTCTGCCATGCCATTTGATTGTGGAGAGCTGACTGGGGTCGTGCGCGGCACGAGGCCGATGTCGCGGGCGAAGGCCCGGGTACCGCGTGCGGTGTAGCAGCTGCCGTTGTCGGTCAGCCATTCGATCGGCTGGGGCACACGGTTTACCTGCCCGTAGCGATGCTCGACGGTGGCGACCATCAGATCCTGGACGTCTTCGGCGGTGATGCCGGCTGTCGTCGCGACATGCCCCATCGCCTCGCGATCGCAGCAGTCGAGCGCGAACGCGACACGGACCTTCTCACCATTGTCGCAGGCGATCTCGAGCCCATCGGAGCACCAGCGGGTGTTGCGCTGGTCGACAGCGACCCGACCGTCGTGGCGCCGTTCCTCGCGGCGCTCACCGTCTCGCTGGAGCAATAGCCCGTGCACCTTCATGACGCGGTAGACACGCTTTGGATTGGGCGCTGCGCGCCCGGCCTTTTCGGCCTGACGGCGGAGCAGGGCATGAACGCGGCGATAGCCGTAGGTCGGTAAGCCAGCCACGAGCAGGCGGATCTCGGCGACCAGCTCGACATCGGGCAACGGCGGTCGACCTCGCGGTCGTGGCGGTGGTCGGTTGCGCATCGCGGACAGATGCGGGCGGGCGACATCGAGCGCCTCTGCCACAGCGCTCACAGACCATCCCCTGGCAACGAAGTCGAGCGCAACAAGAGTTTTTTTGGGCCTGCGGCCCGAGAGACAGCCTCGCGGAGCAGCTCGTTCTCCATGGCCTTCTTGCCGAGCAGCCGGTGCAGTTCACGCACCTGCGCCTCAAGCGCGCGGTACTCCGACGCCGGCACTACTTCCTCACCGGCTGCCGCAGCGGTCAGTGCACCCTGACTCATCAGCCTGCGCCAAGTGAACACCTGGCTGCCGCTGATGCCGTGTCGGCGGGCAACGAGCGATACGCTCATCCCTGGCAAATACGTCTCTTCGACGATCTGCACCTTTTCCTCCGGTGTCCATCGCCTCCGGCGCTGAACACCGGAGAGAACCTCACCATCATTGTAACGCCTGGTCATACCGTCAGTCATATGCCTCACTCTTATATAAGAGCGAGATCCTGTCAGGTCATTTAGGGGGCCACCTCATGAAGATTATGCATATGATGTTCGTAAGCTTGATCAAAGTCAGAATAGAACATCAAGTTGCCATCATGAAGAACGGCAAAATTTGAACAGTGATTTCTGACGTAATTCACGTCGTGGGAAATTATCAGCATAGCGCGATCACGTCTTTTCTCAAAAAGCTCCGCTTCACATCTTTCATGAAATCGGGCATCTCCAACTGCACTGATTTCATCAATTAGATAGCAATCAAATTCGATAATCATAGAAATAGCAAAAGCAAGTCTGGCGCGCATGCCCTGAGAGTAGGATTTGACGGGTTCTCTCAGATACAGCCCCAATTCTGTGAACTCGGCGACGAAATCCAAGTTTTGCTTATAGTCCTGATTGTAAATCCGACTTATAAATCTAACATTGTCCAGACCGGTAAGGGTTCCTTGAAACGCCCCGCCAAAAGCAAGCGGCCAGGATACGGACATTGACCGAGTGATACTGCCCGATGTGGGCTGTTCAGCACCGCTGACCAGACGAACTAAAGTGGATTTACCAGCTCCGTTGCGCCCGAGAACGCCAAGCTTTTCCCCCCGATTGAGGGAAAAGGTAACGTCGTTCAGTATGACACGCTCGCCAGAGCGTGTAGGATACATCTTCATTACGTGGTCGGCTATAATCACTCTGGTGTAATTCCCCGGCTGATCATAGCAACTTGTGCCAAAGCCATAAGGGTCAATGCTATGCACCATCCCGTCAGGTAAGATATGTCGTAATGTGATGTTACCTGGTTTCCGAAATAGCCTTTGCGCACAATTTCTACGCCATTGACCATAGGGACATACAGCATGAACTTTTGTGCTGTTGGCGGGAGCGCATCGACCATGAAAGCTGCCCCGGAAAGGGGGAACATGATGTAGGAAACGGGATGCCAAAACCGTTCCACCAGTTCACTTTTTTCGCTGATGGCCCCCAACAGCATGGCCAAGCTAGCGCCAAACCATGCGAGCAGAAGCCATCCCCCAACAACGGTTAGCACATCTTCAGGCGGCTCCAGCCATCCGACATAGATATAAAATAGGCTCAAGGTAACAAAAGAAATCGTGGCTCCTCCCGCCTCGAGCAGGAGACGCGCCATGAAGATATCTATCGCTTTGACGTTGCGATGATACATGAGTGATAGGTTGGGCTCGATAGCACCTATGCAGCGAGCGGGCATGTTACGCCACAATAGGACGCTGGAATATCCGGTGAGTGCAAAGGCAACAATGGGCAGCGACGATCCATGGGCAGCTTGGGAAACCGTCCACAAGATGGTTACGCCAGTGGTGAACAGCATGGGTTCAACAAACAGCCAGAGAAAACCGATATTATGTCGGCCGTAACGAGTGAGAATTTCACGCATCAAGAGCGCATAAATTACCCGACCTTGTATGGCAGCGCTACGTCGGATCGTCGCAAGTTGCGATAATGTAGTCAATTGCCTGTCAATCCCGATGTTCCAGCATACCAGCGACCAGCATGCTGATGATGCACCAAGCAGCCAAGCCTAGGATGAGTGTCGATAATATGCCGCGCCAGCGTCGTGGTTCCAGAGGTTCATCCGGGATATTGGGCTGAACTATCCGCTCGACATAAGCCTGTTTGCGGTTGGCTTCGTTACGGGCATCGTCCAAGGATGCCATGGCACTTGCCAACTGCTTGTCGGCAAACTGGTTTTCGAGCAAGACGCGCTGATATTGCGCAGCGCGTGATGACAATGACCTGCTGTTACCGGTAATTACGCCAAGCTGCTTGTTGATTTCGTCGCTAAGCCCCTGCGCACGGGCGTTGAGGACTTCTATCTGCGGGTTCTGCGGCGCCACCGCGCGCGTTTCGAGCAATTGTGTGCGCGTAGCGATCAACTCATCCTGCAGTTTTGAAATCATCTGAATCTGGACTGTTGCCTGCTTTTCGGGGTCCAGAACCCCCGCAGAGTTTCTATAAGCTGACAAGGCCAGCGCGGCACTTTGCGATTTAGCCTTGGCCTCATTAACCTCCCGCTGGGCAAAACGGACCAGATCCTGCCTGCCGCGGTCGTTCAATTTGTTCACTGTGGCTTCTGCCATTTCCAGCAGTCGCTCATTGAAACGGGCGGCATCTTGCGGCGTGAAAGCCCGAACAGTCAGAGTCACTATGGAAGAAGATGTTTCATACTTCACATCTACTTTTTGCTCGTAATATTTATATAGCTCTTCAAACGTGGTTCCGCGGCCCATTCCAGAAAAGCGGTTGAAAGCCGATATTGAGGAGGCAGAATATGCCTGCGTGAACGCATTATTTCGATTGAGCGCCTTTAGCGCGTCACGCGACAATACATAATCCTGAGCCGCGTAAACTTCGTCGCCCGCACTCGCAAAACCCGAACTCTTAAATAGGGCGCCCAAGCCAGTCGGAGTGGACTTTTCAGGGCTGCGAACAGTGAAACGAGATTCTGAAATATATACATCAGATGCTATGAAGCCGAAATATAGGATTGCCAGCAAGGTAGGCACAACCACGGCAATCAGAAAGAGCGGACTGATCTTTTGAATTTTGTTTGCGATCATTTCGGGCAACTGCATTTCATTGTGGCGCGCTCTTCTGAATGTCCTTTGGAGCGGCATGACCGGTTCCGTTTTGGCGTGGGCGGTGTCCATAAACCTAATCCAGCGTGATACAAGCGATGACCGGCCAAAGGTATGAGCAGGGTGTGGCCCTAGCCGCCGCATCAATCACCGTCCAGAGCGAATTAACACCTGTCTTTGCGTCAATCGCACGACGGTAATGTGTCAGCATCCTTGATCCGCCCCTTCGGTTCAGCCATAGGTCAGCACCTTTCGCCCGCAATAATGTCTCGTTTATATATCTGGATCTAGCTGAACCCCGATGAAAAAATCAATCCTGTCACTCCGCATAGCAGGCACGGCTTGCCTGGCGATGGCGCTTTCGGGCTGTGCTATCATGTCATCGTCCGGTCCATCGGCACGCAGCGTTAACAATGCTGGGCAGGAACATCTGATCGATGACGCCAATATCAAGGTCATCGATGTGACCGACGCGGTTGCGCGTGCCATTCTGGCCAACAGTCATCAGTCCCTGTTTTCCGAGGATCTGGGCGATGGAAGGCCGATCGGATCAGTGATCGGTCAAGGCGATGTCCTGGATATCGCAATCTGGGAAGCGCCGCCTGCGACTCTGTTCGGCAATTCAGGCAGCGATCTGCGTTTGGGATCGACCAGCTCGGGATCGCTGGCACGGGGTACGCCATTGCCTGAACAGATGGTCGATAGCGATGGACAGATCACGATCCCCTTTGTTGGCCGCGTGATGGCCGCCGGGCGCACGCCGCAGGAAATCGAGCGGACCATTACCGCCCGCTTGACTGGTAAAGCGCATCAACCGCAGGCGATCGTGCGCCTGTCGCGCAATGCTGCGGCGAATGTGACGGTCGTTGGTGAAGTCGTGAATAGCGCGCGCGTGCCCCTTACCTCGCGCGGCGAGCGTGTTCTGGATGTACTGGCAACCGCCGGTGGCGTCAGGCAGCCTGTCGGCAAGATGACGATCCAGATCACGCGGGGTCTGAAGGTGTCTTCGCTCCCGCTGGAAAGGGTGATCCGCGATCCTCGGCAGAACATCCGTCTTGAGCCCGACGATGTTATGACGCTGCTTTTTCAGCCGTATAGCTTCACTGCGCTGGGTGCGATCGGGAGGAACGATGAGCTGCCATTCGAGGCTACCGGGCTGACGCTGGTGCAGGCGCTTGGTCGCATTTCCGGATTGCAGGACTCGCGCGCGGACGTGAAGGGCGTTTTTATCTTCCGGTTCGAAGACCCTAACGTGCTTGATCCGGAAACGCGCGCCGCTGCTCGCCTGACACCCGATGGCAAAGTGCCGGTGATCTACCGCATCAATATGAAGGATCCTTCGACCTTCTTCGTTGCGCAGAGTTTTCCTATTCGGAACAAGGATGTGCTCTACGTCTCCAACGCGCCGCTGGCTGATATCCAAAAGTTTGTGAATGTGATCTATTCCACCTTCCTCCCCATCGCGACGACTGCCCCAGCATTGCGATAAGAACCGGGCTCGCGCTTTGGAGTATATAGATTGAAGCCGTTTTGGGATCTTTTGCCGCGCCATATCGAGGAATTGGTCACGGGTGGCTGGGTTCGTAAACTTCGTGCCAGATATCAACGCCGCTCCGGCGCATCTGTGGCGGTGGCGACCGCGCATACCCCCCGGCTGTTCATCGATCTGGCCGTCATTAGCAGGCACGACGCAGGAACGGGGATTCAGCGCGTTGTCCGCGCCATTGCGCTGGCTCTTATCGAGAATGGCGCCAAAGGATGGGACATCCGCTTCGTCGCGGCTGACCGTCGGCGGTCTTATCAAACCATATCCTGGCCGAAAGCAGGTGCCCTCATCGATCATGGCAAAATGGAAGGGCGTCCTGGTGATCTATTTCTGGGGCTGGATTTTTCGCTCGACACTATCCGCCGCCATCGCGGCCAGCTCGTCCGATTTCGTCGCAATGGAGGGCGTTTGTGGTTCCTGATCTGCGATCTTCTACCGATCGAAAAGCCGCACTGGTTCTCTCCCAATAATGTCATTCGCTACAAGGCCTGGCTTGATACCATTGTGGGCATTAGCGAAGGCTTTCTGTGCATATCTTCGCAAACGGAGGCTGATCTGAGGCGGGTACTTAATACGCGGTATGGATTGACCGATGGCTATCGGACAGCGATTGTTCCCATGGGATACGACATTCGGGAATCGCTATTGGATAAAATCGGCGCTGAAAGCGCGGCGGTTGCCATGCGGTTCGATGCCACTATGCCTTTTTCGTTGATGGTCGGGACGCTGGAGCCTCGCAAGGGCCATGCAGATATTCTAGCGGCATTCAGCGAACTGTGGCGTCAGGGCGCTGACCACCGGTTGGTTTTGGTAGGGCGGATTGGATGGCAGATCGAAGCCTTGCGCGATGCCATTCGCATGCATCCTGAATATGGAGGCAAGCTTTTATGGTTTGATGATGTTGGCGATCTTGAACTAGAGCGGATCTATCAGGCCTGTCAGGGTGTCATCATCGCATCCCACGCCGAAGGTTTCGGGTTGCCGCTGATCGAAGCGCTGGGGCATGGCAAACCGGTATTGGCGCGGGATCTTCCTATATTTTCAATGCACAAAAACCTGGGTGTGCGCTACTTTCCGGCGGGCGCGGGTTCGAGCGATTTGGGCTTGTATATCCAGCGGTGGATTGATGATGTGCAGGCTGGGCAAGTACAAGTGGTGCAGCACAGCACGGGGTGGCAGGATGCAGCTAAGGCGGTGCTGTCGGCTATCGCTTAGGCAATTTCTTTTCCAATCATCCTCAGCATCAGCCCATTGAGGGTCACCGCACTTTCGGTCGTTGCGCTTTCCGTATAGCACCGTAATGTCGGGGCATTTGCACTTGGGCGCAGGTGAACAATGTCACCATCATCAAATCTCATAAGTCGGCCGGAGCGCGGCAGAAAGACCGCGATGAACGCTGGTCGATCGAACACAGCAAAGGCAAGGTCAGAAAGGGTGCCGATCCCCGGCATGTACTGAGCTCCGCCGAAGGGGCAGCCAAACCTGGCGATCTCGCCATCCCAATGCTCGGCTGCAAAAGACGTATCAGTATCGACAAAGCTCATGGGCTGATCTGCACTTGGGATGCCAGCGCTGCCAATGCCCATAACGACGCACGGCTGCCGGTTCTGATCGAGCATGTGCTCACCAGGCAAAAGTACCGGATGGGTTTGGTCGTGCGCACCATCGGCCTCGCCCGTGCCACAATCAAGATCGGCATGGCCAGCCTCGGCTATAATAATCCAGCGCCTTGGCTGGCTCAGGGGCGTACTGCGACCGCTTTACGCAAAAACCGCTCCGCAGCGGCAACGACGATATCGAAGTTATCCAAAAAAAACTCTGCCGCATCCGGCCAACTCCGGCTCTATCGTCCCTGCCGCCGTCATCTCGCCAAAATCCGACAGGTCTTCGATATGTCCAACTCATCCGGCTTGCCTGCGAAGCCTGCGAAGATCTTGTTAAACATCCGCGCCGATCTCGCCGAGCGGAAGATTGAACCCGTCATACCCGGCCGATCAAACCGCCGCGTGAAGATCGAGTATGACCGGGCGCTCTACAAGCAGCGGAACCGCATCGAGCGCATGTTCGGACATCTCAAAATCAACCGGGCCATCGCCACTCGTTACGATCAATTAGCTAACAGCTTCCTCGGAATGGTCCATCTTGCCACCGCCAGATACTGGTTCAAATTTGTCCACGCCGCCTAATGCTATAGCGACCGGGCGGAATCATCTGCAACAGCCTCACCGGTAGCAATGGGCGCAAGAATATTGGGAGCTGGGTGTCGCGCTGGATACAGTTTCGATCCAGCGCCGCCTGCGGCATAGTTGGTCGCGTATAGGCGTCGCTTGGCCTGCTGACGAGGATCGGCGAAACGAAGATGCCACTCTCAACGGAGAGCCAGTTCAGCTTACGACCAGCTGCGTGAAACCGCGTATTAAATCTATTGGTCCAATTGGATGTCGCAAAGGCGTATGAACAGTTCTGTTTAGGAGCGCGACTCTGCCAATCTGTGCTTGGCAAACATACGCGCGTATGACCTCGTAAAATCTGCTTCAGTTCCCCGCTTCGTGTAGATGACATGGAGGAGATGCAATTTCCATTTTTATGACGATGAAATTCTTATGACTGAGTTTATGACGAAAATGCGAAAATCAACAGAATACCATTATATATCAGTAAAGCTAGGCGGACTGCCGCTCCGCCAGCCCCGCCGATTCCACGCCATGTTGCGATATTCTGCGTGATGTCTACTCAAGCGCCGTCGATAGCCGTATTTTGCTGTCAGCGGCGCAGATTTCCTCGCTGTGAACGGCAAGCTTGAGATCGCCGAACGTGACCTTGCGGGTGGTATCGCGCGCCAGAAAGTCGTGCGGGAGGCCAACGTCGAGGGCGCTGACCGCATTCAGGCGGGTGCGCTGGTCCGTGCTGAGCACTACGTCCAGCGCACCGAGATTGTCTTCAAACTGCTTCAGCGTACGGGCACCGACGATCGGTGCGGTGACGCCCGGCTCCAGCATGCCCAGGCGAGCGCCACGTGCGACGGGCTTTTGCCCATCTCCTTCGCAATGTCCTGCACCACATCGGCAATGGTGAGATTGCGGTCCGTTAGAACACCATTGCTGATGGCAAATCACGACGCGTGCCGCTGACGCCCGATGCGCCGGAGGTCAGGTCGTCTCGCGTAGAGAGTACGCCGCTGGCCAGCGGCGACGATGGGACAACGCCGAGTTCCATTTCCTTCGCCATCGGGATGAGGTCGCGCTCCACCGTGCGCTCGATCAGGCTATATTCGATCTGTAGCGCGATCAGCGGCGACTAGCCGCGCAGATCCGCGATCGCCTGCATTCGCGAGACCTGTAAGGCCGGGGTGTCGGAGATGCCTACATAGAAGCTTACGTATGGCGTGAGGCCGTGCAGTGCCTTCAATCGACGGCCATAATTATAGGCATTGATGAAATCGTGGAGGTGCGCGGTCAGTTGGGCGTGGCTGTCGTAATGATAGCGCTTCACCCTTGCCTCCTTGATTGTCCGGTTCATCCGTTCGCCCCCCGCCTTCGCGGGGGCAGGCTCTGGCCGTTGGTCCGTGGATGCTTGATCTTGGTCAGTCGGTGCTCGATCTCATGCTCGTCACACCCGATCGATGATGTGGTGGAAGGCGTATTTGTGGTGCGCCAGGTTGGTGAACTGGATGCCATTGTCGGTCGGTACGGTGTGGATGGCATAAGGCGCGGCGGCGATCATCTTGCCTGCTTCCCAATGCAGTTTCGACAAAGGCGAACTTGCTGGTCCGGTCGATCGCCACGAACAGCCGTAGCTTGCCCCCGGCGGGCTGCACTTCGGCGATGTCGATATGGAGGTAGCCGATCGGGTAGGTCTTGAACTTCCGCTTTGGCTTTTTGTCTCCCGTCACCTCAGGCAACCGGCTGATGCCGTGGCGTTGCAAACACCGATGCAGTGATGATCGCGTCAGGTGCGGGATCGTTGCCTGCAAGGCGTAGAGGCAGTCAGCCAGCGGTAGCAGCGTGTGCTTGCGAAAGGCGACAATGATCGCCTCATCTTCGATGCCCAGCACCGTTGAACGGGCGTCCTTCGGCCCGGTCGGCAAGTCCTTGACCGCAGTGCGCTTCTTCCACTTGGCGACGGTCTCTGGTTGATCCCGTAGCGCTTGGCGAGAACCCTCAGGCTCTTTTGACTATGTTGTATCGCTCGACGGACTGCCTCTGTCGTGCGGGCGCTCCCGTGTAAAATCTGTCCCATAGTGCATCTTCTCCACTGCTGTATGGATAATGCACCACTAATGCCGGGACTAAAAAACTAAGAGCGGCAACCACTAGGGTTACTCCTTTTTTCCGCGCAACCCCTTACCCAAGTCGTCCAATCTTCGCGCAGGGCGTTCCCCCGGAGCTGGCGTCGCTTGCTGGTTCGCACCGCGCATATTGATCTGCCAACCGCTGCACGGCGTGCCCTCCACCATAGGTGACGCCGATTGCGTGCAACTCCGTCGCGCCAAATTCCGCCACTTGATCGTCGGCAGGCCAGCGTAAAGCGGCGCGCTGGAATGAGAACCTATTTGCCAGTGATGAGGATTTTGCAGGGATCATGGATGTACTGCGCTGGATGGCGCCTGATGGCAAAGCTATGTTGATGGCAGCATTATCGATGGTAGAGGCCGGCGTGTTGGAGTTGCCGATTAGCACATCCCTAACTCCCGGGATCTGCGCGCCCCAAATCGCCTAGCATCCGTCATTGGCTTTTCTATTCCCTTCAGCTAGGCAGGATACCGAAAGCTAGACCTTTTCTGCTTTCATTGATCGCGCCGGTGCCCCCACAAGGGGCTTAATCGGGAATGCGGTGCGGGAGCTTGCTCCCAAATCCGCGGCTGTCCCTGCAACTGTAAGCGGATAGCGCGATGCACATCGCTCCTCTTTGAAGGGGCAGCCACTTGGCCGGACGCTAAATCATGCGAGGTCTGGGAAGGCGTGCATCAAGCTGTGACCCGCGAGCCAGGAGACCTGCCGGCGTCTGGTCGCTCTTGCCTTGGTCCAGGGGATGGCCGCGGCACGGTGAACTCCGTCTGAGCGACGAACGAGCGGCTGGGGCCGCAAGGAGACGTGCGTCGGCTGCCTATGGCGTCCGGCCGCCGCGCGTGTCGCCCGTTCGCGCGGGTATGCCCTTGCCACGTCGCAAGACGCCGGAGGACTATTTGTGATCAAGCCCTTTCTCACGGAGTCGGTCACGATCGCATCCGTCGCTTCGGCGTCCCTGTCCTTGCGCCGCAGGATTGGTGCCTTGTTTACGGGATTGATTGCCGCAAACATTGCCGTCTGGATCTGGGCATACAGCCTGTTCCACACGCAACCCCTGATGCTGGGCACCGCCTTCCTGGCCTGGGGACTTGGCCTGCGCCACGCGGTCGATGCCGATCATATTGCGGCCATCGACAATGTGACCCGCAAGCTGATGCAGCAAGGTCAGCGCCCGGTTTTGTTCGGATTCTGGTTTGCGATCGGGCATTCCGGGATCATCGCCATCGCGTCGATCACCATCGCGGTGACCGCCAGCGCGCTGTCGGGGTTAGGTGCTTTCAAGGAAGCCGGCAGCGTGTTGGCGACAATGATTTCCGCGCTGTTCCTGTTCACCATCGCCGGCATGAACCTTGTCATCCTGCGCTCCGTCTGGCGGACTTTTGCCCATGTCCGCGCGGGCGGCCACTATGCCGAGGACGATCTTGACCTGCTATTGGGTGGCCGCGGTCTGCTTTCGAGGCTGTTCAGACCTATGTTCCGCCTTGTGAACAAGAGCTGGCATATGGCCCCCCTGGGCTTTCTGTTTGGGCTGGGATTCGATACCGCGACCGAAGTCGCCATTCTGGGCATGTCTGCCAGCCAGGCTGCCAATGGCCTGTCAATCGGAACGGTATTGGTACTGCCGGCGCTGTTCGCGGTGGGCATGGCCCTGATCGATACGGCTGATGGCGTGGTGATGCTGGGCGCTTATGAATGGGCTTTCGTGAAGCCGATCCGTAAGCTCTATTACAACATCACCATCACCCTGATCTCGGCCATCGTGGCCATCGTTATTGGCGGAATCGAGACACTGGCGCTGATCGGTGACAAGTTGGGCCTGGGGGGGTGGCCATGGAACCTGGCTGCGAAACTAGGCGAAAATTTCAACAGCCTCGGCTTCGCCATTATCGGCCTGTTCGTGTTCTGCTGGCTAGCAAGCTTCGCGATCTATCGCTGGAAGCGGCTTGACGAGATCGAGGTGTCGCGCGTTGCCTGACCGTGGATCGCTGTATCAAGCCACAACTTCAATTGGCTTGGCTTCCATTTTCGTCTAGGGTGACCAGTGAAGGATCGGGGCGACCCGCCCTTCGATGATCGCGCCGGTGCCCCGCAAGGGGCTTAATCGGGAATGCGGTGAGGGAGCTTGCTCCCAATTCCGTGGCTGTCCCTGCAACTGTAAGCGGATAGCGCGATGCACATGCTCCTGAAAACAGGAGCAGCCACTGGACAGCGCATTGGCGCAGGTCTGGGAAGGCGTGCATCAAGCTGTGACCCGCGAGCCAGGAGACCTGCCGGCGTCTGGTCGCTCTTGCCTTGGTCCAGGGGATGGCTGCGGCACGGTGAACTCCGTCTGAGCGACGAAGCTGTGCGGCTGGGGCTGCACGGTCGCGCGGTAATGGGTGCCTCATCGCGCCCGCCCGTCGTCGCGCGCCGACCGGATTTGTCCGGTAAGCCCCCGCTTGTTCTCGCTCCGGCGCACGGGGAATCGCCATGTCCGACCTGTCCAAGGTGCCGGTCACTATTGTTACCGGCTTTCTGGGCGCTGGAAAAACCACGCTTATCAGCCATCTGATCCGCAATGCGGGCGGCCGCAGGCTGGCGGTGGTGGTCAACGAATTCGGCTCGCTGGGTGTGGATGGCGACATTCTTGCGTCCTGCGCCATTCCTGATTGCCCGGCGGAAAACATCGTCGAGCTGGCCAATGGCTGCATCTGCTGCACCGTGGCGGACGACTTCATTCCCACGGTGGAAAAGCTGCTGGCGCTTGATCCGGCCCCGGATCACATCCTGATCGAAACATCGGGCCTGGCGCTGCCCAAGCCGCTGCTAAAGGCGTTCGACTGGCCTGCGATCCGTAGTCGGATCACCGTGGACGGCGTGCTGGCATTGGCCGATGCCGAAGCCGTTGCGGCGGGGCGGTTTGCGCCCGATGTCGCCGCGCTTGATGCGCAGCGCGCTGCCGATCCGAGCATCGATCACGAGACGCCGTTGTCCGAAGTGTTCGAGGATCAGCTTGCCTGTGCCGACATGATCCTGCTGACCAAGGTTGATCTAGCCGGACCCGACGGTGTCGCCGTCGCGCGCGCGATCATCGCGGCGGAGCTTAGCCGCGCGGTGCCGGTGATCGAGCTGATCGACGGCGTGGTCGATCCGCGCGTGATTCTGGGGCTTGATGCCGCCGCTGAGGACGACATCGCCGCGCGCCCGTCGCACCATGATGGTGAGGACGACCACGAGCACAATGATTTTGACAGCACCGTCATCGAATGGGGCGAGATCGCTGGTCCGGCGGCTCTGGCGGCGCGGATCGAGACGCTGGCCCGCGATCACCATATCCTGCGCGTAAAGGGCTATGCCGCAGTGGCGGGCAAGCCGATGCGGCTGCTGGTGCAGGCGGTAGGCGCGCGGGTGCGCCACCAGTATGACCGGCCGTGGCGACCTGAAGAGCAGCGGCGCACCACTCTGGTCGCCATTGGCGAGCGCGATCATGTCGATGCCGGCGCCATCCGCGCGGTGCTGCTGGGCTAGGCGCAGGCGATGCACGTCATCTTCCGCGAAACGCACGGGATGGAGGAAACCGCCGTCCCGCAGGATCTGGGGCAAGAGCCTGCGGATCTGATGGTCCTGTCCTTTTCGGACAGCGACCTTGGGGCGTTCGCGGCGGCATGGCATCAGGCCCGCGCAGACGACGCGGCGTTTCCTTCGCTGCGGCTCGCCAATCTGGCGGCGCTGATGCATCCCTTGTCGGTCGATACTTATGTCGAGCGCACCCTGTCGGGCGCAAAAGCGATCCTGATCCGGCTGATCGGCGGGACACCCTATTGGAGCTACGGGTTACAACAGGTCGAGGCGCTGGCCCGGTCGCGGGGCATTGCGCTGGCCGTGCTGCCCGGTGATGGGTGGGAGGACGCACGCCTGGATGCGGTTTCGACTGTCCCTGTGCCCGTTTTGCGCGACCTTGCGCAGTTATGCGATGCAGGCGGTATAGGGGCAGCGCAGGCCGCGCTGGTCGAGCTGTCGCGGCTGGTAGGGCTGATTGATACACCTGTCCAAACACGCGAGCCGCTGCCGATGGCGGGAGGGTGGCATCCCGACTTTGGCGTGGTCGATCCTGCAGTCTTTGCCCGCAATCCCGGACGGTCGCTCGTCCTGATCATATTCTATCGCTCTTACCTGACCGCGCACGATCTGGACCCTTTTGCCGCCCTCCATGCCGCGTTCGACCAGCACGGATTTGACACATTGTCGATCTTCGTCCCCTCGCTGAAGGCTCCGCAGGTGCGCGATCAGGTGGACCGCTGGGTGCGGGGCCTTGGCCCGGCGGCAATCATCAACGCGACCGCCTTTTCCGCGCGTGGCGAGGGCGGCGATACTCCGCTTGATGGTGCGGGCGTGCCGGTGTTTCAACTTGCGCTGGCCACGACGGGCCGTGCGGGGTGGGCGGCGGCATCGCGCGGGCTTGCCCCGGCGGACCTGGCCATGCACGTGGTGCTGCCCGAGATTGACGGGCGGGTGTTTGCTGGGGTCGCCAGCTTCAAGGAAGCGGGCGCGCGCGACCCCGCGCTTGGCTTCGCCCGCACCGTCCATCGCGCCGATCCCGACCGGATCCAGGCGATCACCGCGCGCGTGGCCGGATGGATCGCGCTTGCGCAAAGGCCGGTCGCAGAGCGGCGGGTTGCATTGGTCCTGTCGACTTATCCCGGCAAGGCGTACCAGATGGCCCATGCCGTTGGGCTGGATGCGCTCGCCTCGGCCGAGGCGATCCTCGCCGACTTGTGCGACACGGGCTATGCCACGGATAGCCAGATCCATCTGGCCATACAGCTTGAACGCGGACATCTGTACTGGCCGTTGGCCGAATATCGCGAGGCGTTGGCGGCACTGCCCGAAGCCTTGCGTGCCGATCTTTGGGCGGCGTGGGGCGAACCGGACGCCGATCCCGCAGTCGTCGATGGCGCGTTTCGTTTTACCGCGCTGTCTATCGGTCATGTGCTGGTGGCGTTGCAACCCGAACGGGGTGAGCGCGCCGGTCGCGATGGTGACTATCACGACCTGTCGCGCTGCCCGCGCCATGGTTATGTCGCGTTTTATCTGTGGCTGCGTGCGCGAAGAGTGGATGTGCTGGTCCATATCGGCGCGCATGGCACGCTGGAATGGTTGCCGGGCAAATCGGTGGCGCTGTCCGATGCTTGCTGGCCCGAGGCGCTGATCGGCGCGACGCCGGTGATCTATCCATTCATCGTCAACGATCCTGGCGAAGCCGCGCAGGCCAAACGGCGCATCGGCGCCGTGACCATCGGACATGTCCCGCCGCCACTGGTGCAGAGCGAAAGCAGCGCGGGGCTGACGCGGATCGAGGCGCTGCTCGATGAATTTTCCAATGCCGACGGGCTGGACCCCGCCCGCCGCGACCGTTTGCAGTCGATCATCCGCGACGAAGCGCGCGTGCTGGGCCTGGAGGCCGAGTTGGGCCTTGATGGTGTGGCCACGCTGGTCGAGGCGATCACCCGGATCGACCGTTTTGTTTGCGACATCAAGGAAGGCCAGTTCGGTGACGGGCTGCATGTGTTCGGGCGGGGCGATCAGGGCGCAGCAGAGCGGGCCGGATTGCTGGCGGCGCTGGATGGACGGCGGGTTCCTGCTGGTCCATCAGGCTCTCCATTTCGCGGTCGCAGCGATGTGCTGCCCACGGGCCGCAACCTCTATGCGATAGACCCGCGCGCTGTGCCGTCCCGCGCCGCCCATGCCCAAGGGGTGACGCTGGCCGAGGAGTTGCTCCGGCGGCATTTGCAGGATCATGGCGACTATCCGCGCGGGATGGTGGTCGATCTGTGGGGATCGGCCACGATGCGCACGGCGGGTGAGGAATTCGCCATGGCGCTGCACCTGCTGGGCGCAAAGCCGGTGTGGGACATGGCATCCGAACGGGTGACGGGCGTCGAAATCCTGCCGCTGGCGCTGCTGGACCGGCCCCGCATCGACGTGACGCTGCGGGTTTCGGGCCTGTTCCGCGACGCTTTCCCCACCTTGCCCACGCTGTTCGGGCAAGCCGTGCGCGCGCTGTGCGGGCGCGACGAGCCG
>JBPPMC010000245.1:0-6202 GCA_051305835.1 Sphingobium sp. | reverse complement strand
GTGGATGGTGCCGTTCTTCAGGACAAGGTCAAAGCTCTGGGTCATGATATGTGCCAACTTCGGGTTGGAGAAAGACTGGGTTCGTCCTACCTAAAGGCCATGCCCGATACCATAGCGAACACCATTCTTGCGGACCGCGCAATCATCCGCATCGGCGGCGAGGACGCCCGCCCCTTTTTGCAAGGGCTGATCACGCAAGATGTGCTGGGCCTTGCGCCCGATGCGCCGCGCTGGTCGGGATTGCTGACGCCGCAGGGAAAGGCGCTTTTCGACTTCATCCTGTGGGCCGATGGCGCGGACGTGCTGATCGATTGCGAAGCGACGCAGGCTGACGCACTGGTACGCAGGCTGTCGCTCTATCGATTGCGCCGACCCGTGACGATTGCGCGCGAGCCGGGCCTGGCTGTGCATTGGTCTTTGGCGGCGGAGGGCAAGCCGCTCGACCCGCGCCTCCCAGCGCTTGGCCATCGCTGGCTTGGCGTGCCGACGAATGGCGACGCCAGCGCGGAAGTCCGGGCGCATCGCCTGTCGTTGCACGATTTTGAAGGCACCGAAGAACTGGGGCAGGACCAGACCCTGTGGCTGGAGGCCAATGCAGAGGAACTGCACGGCGTCGATTTTACCAAGGGCTGCTATGTGGGGCAGGAAAACACGGCCCGCATGCATTATCGGTCGAAGGTGAACCGGCGGCTTGTCGCGGTGCCGCTGGCAAAGGCCGATGCGAAGCGGCAGCGCATGGCGCTGCCCGATCTTGGCCTGTCGGTGGAGCATCGCCGGGTAGAGGATCTGAGAGACCTTGCGCTGCCCGAATGGCTTGCCGCCGCTATCGTCGCACCGGTCGATTGATGCGCTCCGCTTTGCGAGTCGCTGTCGCCAGTCTGTTGGCCGTTTTGATTCCCTGCGCGGCCCATGCCGATACGCGCTGGACGCTGGTGAAAAGCTATCCGCATGATCCCAAAGCCTTTACCGAAGGGCTGCTCTGGGCCGATGGTGGGCTGTATGAGAGCACCGGCCTGAATGGCGCGTCGGAGATTCGGCAGGTGCGGTTGAAGGATGGCAAGGTCGTCCGCAGGGTCGCCATCGACCCGAAATATTTCGGCGAGGGCATCGTCAATTGGGGCGACCGGATCGTCAGCCTGACATGGCGGCACCGTCAGGGCTTCATCTGGAGCCGCCGCGATTTCAAGCGAGTCGGCACCTTCCGCTACGAAGGGGAAGGCTGGGCGCTAACGCAGGACGGGCGCTCGATCATCATGAGCGACGGGACGGCGAACCTGCGTTTTCTCGATCCCGATACGTTGCAGGAGACGCGCCGCGTCACGGTGACGTGGAATGGCCGACCCGTCGAGCGCCTGAACGAGCTGGAATATGTCAAAGGCGAAGTGCTGGCAAACATCTGGTATGAAAAGCGCATCGCCCGGATCAATCCCGCCACCGGGGCAGTGATCGACTGGATCGACTTGGCGCCGCTCGCTGCCCAAGTGCAGGATCCCGATCCCGATGCGGTGCTGAACGGCATTGCCTATGATGCGGCGAAAGACCGGTTGTTCGTAACCGGCAAATATTGGCCGAAACTCTACGAAATCACCTTGCAGCGCTAGGCGGCCTTGCTGCCACCCAGCGCCTTCTGTCGGCGGCGCTGCACCGACGATCCAATGCCGATGGCCTCGCGATATTTCGCCACGGTGCGCCGCGCGATATCGAAGCCTTTTTCGCGCAGAAGATCGACCAGCGTATCGTCCGAAAGGATCTTGCGCGGATTTTCGTTGGCGATCAGCGCCTTGATATGGCTCTTCACGGCTTCGGCCGAGACGGCATCGCCGCCATCCGAAGACTGGATCGCGCTGGTGAAGAAATATTTGAGTTCGAACAGCCCGCGCGAACAGGACAGATATTTGTTCGATGTGACGCGGCTGACTGTCGATTCATGCATTTTGATGGCTTCGGCAACGGTACGCAGTGTGAGCGGCCGCAGATGTGCCGCGCCCTGGCGAAAGAAAGCCTCCTGCTGCTTCACGATCTCGCTGGCGACTTTGATGATCGTTTTTTGCCGCTGGTCCAGCGCCTTTACCAGCCAGTTCGCGCTGGCGAGGCAGTCGGCCAGCCAGGCTTTTGAGTTCTTGTCATGCGCGCCGCTGGATAGCTCGACATAGTAATTGCGATTGACGAGCAGGCGCGGCAGCGTCGCGCTGTTGACTTCGATTGCCCAGCCGCTGCCGCGTGGCGCAATGAACAGGTCCGGCACCACTGCCTGCGTCGCGTCGCCACCAAAGCGCAGACCCGGCTTCGGGTCATAGGCGCGCAGCTCGCGGATCATGTCCGCCATATCCTCCTCATCCACGCCGCAGATGCGCCGCAGATGGGGAAGCGCGCCCTTCGCCAGCAAATCGAGGTTCTTCAGAAGCAACTGCATGCACGGATCGTAGCGATCCGCTTCCTTGGCCTGCAACGCCAGGCATTCGGCCAAGCTGCGCGCGCCGACGCCTGTAGGATCGAAGGACTGGATCGCCTCCAGCACGGCCTCCACCGTATAGAGCGGAACATTCAGATTATACGCGATCTGCAACAGGTCCGCTTCGAGATAGCCTGCATCGTCGATCTGGCCGATCAACTGCCCCGCGATCACCAGATCCATACCGGACAGTCGCGCGCCCGCCTGTTCCATCAGATATTCGTGCAGGCCGATAGCGGCGCTTGCGAAACTGTCGAAATCGGGGCCGTCCTCGCCAAAGCCTGCGCCGCTATCTGTCGACGCGCCGCTCAGGCCGCGGTCCGATAGCTGGACTCGTTCGCTCGGGCCATCGTCGATGAAGGTTTCGGCCCCGTAGTCCACGTCCAGCGGGCTGTCCGATGCGCCCATGCCCTGGGCGATCAGCGAGTCGGCACTGGCGGTTTCCGACGACAGTGCCGGAGCATCGAAGGCGGACCCGGGCGCATCGGCCAGCGCCACTTCTTCGGGGCCGCCCGGTACGGAATCCAGCAGCGGGTTCTTTTCCAGTTCCCCGGCGATGAACGTCTCGATTTCAAGGTTGGATAATGCCAGCAGCCGGATCGCCTGCTGCAACTGTGGCGTCATGACGAGCGACTGGCTCTGCCGCAGATCGAGGCGCGGACCCAGCGCCATCAGCCGTGCCTACCGCAAGGAGGAAGGACGGGCGGCGTCCTCATGTCACAGCGAGAAGCTCTCGCCCAGATAGAGGCGGCGCACGTCGGCATTAGCGACCAACTCGGTCGGGCTGCCCGCGAACAGCACCTTGCCATCATAGATAATGCAAGCGCGGTCGACGATTTCCAGCGTCTCACGTACATTATGGTCGGTGATAAGCACGCCGATGCCGCGTGTCTTCAACTGCCGCACAAGATCGCGAATGTCGGCGATCGACAGCGGGTCGATCCCCGCAAAAGGCTCGTCGAGCAGCACGATCGAAGGGTTGGCTGCCAGCGCCCGCGCAATCTCACAGCGGCGGCGTTCACCGCCGGACAGCGCCATGGCCGATGATCCGCGCAACCGGATCAGCCCGAATTCCTGCAGCAACGTCTCCAGCCGCTCGGCCCGCGCCGCCTTGTCCGGCTCGGCCAGTTCAAGCACGGCGCTGATATTCTGCTCGACTGTCATACCACGGAAAATGGAGGTTTCCTGCGGCAGATACCCTAATCCCAGGATCGCGCGACGATACATGGGCAGGCTGGTGATATCCTGTCCATCCAGCATGATCCGGCCGCTGTCGGGCCGGACGAGGCCCATGATCGAATAGAAACAGGTGGTCTTGCCAGCACCATTGGGACCGAGCAGGCCGACGACTTCGCCATTGCCGACCGTCAGCGACACATCGGCCAGAACCGCACGCCGATCATAGCTTTTGGCGATCGAGACCACGGACAGACCATCGTTGATGTCATGCGCTATGGCAGGCGACGCCGTGCGTTCGATGCTGGCTATGTCGTCCATGGTGTGTCCTTATGAACCCCGCATTCGCCCACCGTCAATCTGGCAGGCTTTGTGCATGGCGATCGGGATATCGGCAAGGGGCTTTGCGATAATTCCCTATGATAGCGCAGCGGATCAGGGCTTGTTCGTCCGCTGCGGCACAGTGAAAGTGCCTGATACGCGGCCTGACGACCCCGTGACCGATCCGGGCGCGCCGCCAGCCGAACGGCCATCGACGGTCGAGCGACCACTTGCCAAATCCATGACCAACCGTCCGCCGGTCAAGTGATTGCTACCCTGATCCAGTTGCACATTGCCCAACATGGTGATCAGCCGCCGGTTGAGATCATATATGCCGACATTGCCACGCGCCGTCTCACTGCCGCGCGTAACCACGACATTGCCGGATGCGTCGATCCGCTGGACCTCGACACTACCGGCCTGCTTATAGGCGACCGTCATCCGTGCCGCGCGTAGCGTGAGGCCAGCCTGATCGACAACGACATTGCCCGACACCACGACGCGATCGGCGCGATCCTGCACTTCGATTCGGTCTGCGGAGAAATTGACCGGCGCGTTGCTGTTGTGATTGCCGAGGAACTGCGCCTTGGCGGCTCCGCCGATCGCAAGGGCGCTGACGGCCATGGCACAAAGGGTGGTCAGGGAGCGCGTGCGGGTCATGATCACTGCCCTTTGAGACCATTTTGGTCGATACGCAAGCGCGCACGGCCATTCAAGGTCACGGTGCGTTCCCCAAGATCCGCTTCCAGATGATCGGCGCTGAACGTGCCGATCGGCATGCGTCCATCGACGCGACCTTCGCTCTTCATTTGCCGCGTCTTGAGGTCGACGCCGACATCGCGCGTGGTCAGCCGATAGCCGCCCGCCGACTGAAACTGCACGGCCCCGTCAATGGCGACATGCTCGTCATCCATATCATAGCGGCCTTTCTGCGCCACCAGCACGGCGGGGCCATCCGACAGCAAGATGCGCGCCGACAGATCCTGCAAATCGACGATCGGCTCACGCGAACTTTTCTGCACGGCGGAACCCGCGCGCAGCGAAAAGCGCTGGCCTTTGGAATCCTCGCCCCGATACAGCGCTTCGGTGACGCGCATACGTTCCTTGGCGACGGCGACCTTGTTCTTGTCCAGTACGAAGCTGACGTCGCCGGCATGCGTAAACGGCGCCATTGCGAGAAACGCCGACAACACACCTACCATCACCGGCAGCACGTTCTTCAGCGTCTTTATCAAGCGATCATGACTGCCACCGGGGAGCGCCCAGCGTTGTCTATGGCTACGTTGCTGATCGGCCTGAAGCGACATCGCGATCAGATATGGGCGAAGATGTCGGTTTCGGGCCAGCCGGACAAGTCCAGCAGCGCGCGATGTGGCAGGAAGTCGAAGCAGGCCTGCGCCAGTTCCATCCGGCCTTCGCGGATTAGCCGCCGGTCCAGCTCTTCCTTCAACAAATGCAGAAAGCGCACGTCCGATGCGGCATAATCTTTTTGCGCGTCTGAAAGAACCGGACCGCCCCAATCGGAGCTTTGCTGAACCTTGCTCAATTCCTGACCGAGCAATTCGCGAACGATCTCCTTCAGGCCATGGCGGTCAGTATAGGTCCGCACCAGCCGCGATGCGATCTTGGTGCAATAGACGGGCGCCGCGAGAACGCCCAGATAATGCTGCATGGCCGCAATATCGAACCGACCGAAGTGGAACAACTTCAACCGCGCCGGATCGGCAACGATCGCCTTCAAATTGGGCGCATCGTAACGGCTGCCGGGATTGAACCGGACGAGATGCTCGTCGCCCTTGCCGTCGCTGATCTGCACCACACATAAACGGTCGCGGGGCGTGATAAGCCCCATGGTCTCCGTATCGATCGCAACCGAGCCTTCGGCGAGGACGCCTGCGGGCAGGTCTTCTTCATGAAAATGGACTGTCATCCGTCTCCCTTAGAGACTGAATCATTCGCGTTCAATGAACGGTTTACGCCGGAACGGCCCATGCGTTTTCGGCCAGCGCGATCGAAATTGATCTATCCTACGGAAAAGGCGGAAAATCGTTCGCCTAAGAGAAAAAATCGTCTATACTGATTCCAAACCGTGGTTTTGCGGCGGATTCTGCATGTCCCTTCGTCCGGCATGTTCATCCGAAGTTCGATGGGCGAAGCGAAAGTGACTAACAGGGCATGAGTTGTGACAGAGGTCGCCGCGGGCGCGGCAAGGACAAGCGGGACGGTTTCGGCGACGAGAATTTCGGCGGATAC
>JBPPMC010000223.1:0-14027 GCA_051305835.1 Sphingobium sp. | reverse complement strand
CACTGCATCATTGTCCGGCACGACGGGAAGCGGCGGCGATGCGGCGGGCGATCAGCTCATTGCCATCGAACGGATCATCGGTTCAGGACAAGCAGATGTGCTCACCGGCGCGACGGCCGACGACACACTGGTCGGCGGCGCGGGCGATGACATGATCTCCGGTGGTTTTGGCAGCGACACGCTGCAGGGCGGCACCGGCAACGACACCCTGACGGGCGGCGCTGGCGCAGACAGTCTGGATGGCGGCGCAGGGATCGATACCGCCGACTACACGGCATCGATTGGGGCCGTGACCGTCAATCTCGATGGTCTGGGAAGCAGCGGCGGAGATGCGGACGGCGACCTGCTGACCGGGATCGAGCGCGTACTTGGCTCGGCACAATCCGACATCATCCACGGCGGCGCGGCGGACGAACAGCTTTACGGCAATGCGGGCGACGATGTTCTCGTCGGTGGCGCGGGCGCGGATCGCCTGGAAGGCGGCGCTGGCACAGATACGGCGGATTACACCGGCGCGACAGGCGCAATCAGCGTGGCACTGGACGGCACGGCAGGCACGGGCGCGGAAGCGGCGGGCGATACCCTGTTCACAATCGAGCGTTTGCTCGGATCCGCATTCGACGACACGCTGGCTGGCTCGACCAATGCCGATGAAATCGTGGGCGGCGCAGGCGCGGACACGGTCTCGGGCGGTGCAGGTGACGATATCCTGACCGCTGGTGCGGGCGACGACATCCTGATCGGGGGCACAGGCGCAGACCAGTTCGACGGCGGCACAGGCTTCGACACGGCGAGCTATGCAGGCGCATTGGGCGCCGTCACCGTCTATCTGGACGGCACGTCGGGCAGCCGTAGCGACGCGGCTGGCGATATCCTGGTCAACATCGAACAGCTGATCGGTTCGGCTTTCGATGATCGCCTGTTCGGTGGCAACGGCGCAGAGACGCTGCTGGGCGGTAACGGCACCGACCTGATCCAGGGCGCAGGCGGCGACGATACGCTACGCGGCGAAGCGGGCGACGACACACTCGTCGGCGGCCTCGGCGCAGACATTCTGGATGGCGGCGCGGGCGTCGATATTGCGACCTATGCGACATCGCTGTCCGGCGTCACCCTGTATATGGATGGCACCGTCTCCATCGGCGGCGATGCCGAAGGCGATGTTCTGATCGCGATCGAATCCGTCATCGGCTCCAGCCTGTCCGACCGGATTTACGGATCGACGAGTAACGACACCGTCGACGCAGGCGCGGGCGACGACATCCTCTATAGCAGCGCGGGCGCGGATATACTGACAGGCGGCAGCGGTTTCGACATTGTAGATTACTCAAACAACGCGGCCGCCGTTACTGTCTACATGGACGGCACCGCATCAAGCGGCGGGTTTGCTGCGGGCGACGTCCTGGGCGGTATCGAGCAGGTCATCGGCACCAGCCAGAACGACAGCATCACTGGCTCGTTGGTCGCTGACACGATCTTCGGACGTGCAGGCGACGACGTGCTGACCGGCGGGGCGGGCAATGACAGCCTTTCTGGCGAAGCAGGGGACGATACGCTGATCGGTGGCGTCGGGGCCGATAGCCTTGACGGCGGCACCGGCTACGATACTGCAAGCTACACCACGGCGGCGGCGGGCGTCATCGTCCGCATGGATGGCGTGGCAAGCGGCGGCGGCGAAGCGCTTGGCGATACGCTGACATCCATCGAGCGCGTTATCGGGTCGGCCTTTGCAGATACGATCACCGGCAGCGCGGGTAATGACCGCATCGAAGGCGGCAATGGCGACGATACGCTTCAGGGTCTGGATGGCATCGATCAGTTGATCGGCGACGGCGGCAACGATACGCTGTCCGGCGGTTTGGGCGCGGATACGCTCGATGGCGGCGCAGGAACCGACATAGCGGATTACGCGGCGTCTGCTTCTGGCGTCACCGCCTATCTGGATGGCACGGCCGGTGTTGGCGGCGAAGCGGATGGCGATACGCTGGCAAACATCGAAATACTGCGCGGCTCGGGCAATGCCGATACCCTCTACGGCAGCACGGGCGCGGACAGCCTGTTTGGGAATTCCGGCGATGACACCCTCATCGGTGGCGCAGGCGCGGATGCCCTGACGGGCGGCGATGGCATCGACACGGTAAGCTATGTGTCCTCCTCGGCAGCCGTGACGGTCAATCTGGCGACGGGCACGGGCACAGGCGGCGATGCGGCTGGCGATACATTCTCCACGATCGAGCGTGTGATCGGCTCGGCCAATAACGATACGCTGATCGGCTCAGCCAATGCCGACACGCTGATCGGTGGCGCGGGCGACGACAGCCTGGACGGCGGCGCGGGTGGCGACACGCTCGACGGCGGCGCTGGCAATGACACCCTTGTCGGCGGTCAGGGCAGCGATGCGCTGGACGGCGGCTCCGGCATCGACACGGCGGATTACTCCGCTTCGACAGCGGCAGTGACCGTCTACAATAACGGCATAGATCAGGGCGCAGGCGGAAGCGCTACCGGCGATACGCTGGTCAACATCGAGCGCATCCTCGGATCGACATTTGGCGATACATTGATTGGCAGTGCGAATGCCGACACATTGATGGGCCAGAGCGGCAACGATGTGATCGAAGGCGGCGCAGGCGCAGATACGATCGATGGCGGCATCGGCACCGATACCGCCTCCTACGAACATGCGACCAGCGGCGTTACGGTCAGTCTAGCGTCGAACAGCGGGACCGTGGGTGACGCAAATGGCGACACACTCGTATCGATCGAACGCCTGCTCGGCTCCGATTATGCGGACACGCTGATCGGCGGCACGGCGGCGGAAACGCTGGACGGCGGCGCAGGCGACGACATGCTTATCGGCAGCGCAGGCGCGGATACCCTGGCCGGTGGCGCTGGTTTCGACACAGCGAGTTACGCCGCCGCAACCGCGGGCGTAACCGTCAATCTCGATGGCTCGTCCAGCAGCGGCGACATCGCTGCGGGCGATCGCCTCAACGGTATCGAATCGGTGATCGGTTCGGCCTATGCCGATACCATCACCGGCACTTTCTCCGACGATAGCTTGCTGGGTGGCGCAGGCGATGACGTGTTGGCAGGTGGCACCGGTGTCGATATCCTGAAAGGCGAAGCGGGCGACGATACGTTGCGCGGCGACGGCGGCGCGGACCAGATGGACGGCGGCGCAGGCACTGACACCGTAAGCTACAGTACTTCCGGCGCGGCGGTCGTCATCGACCTGACACAAGGCACAGCCTCAGGCGGGGACGCCGCGGGCGATACATTCGCCAACATCGAACGCTTCGTGGGATCGCGCCTGGGCGACATACTGATCGGCGGCGCGGGCAGCGACAATTTCGACGGCTTTGATGGCGACGATCTGCTGCGTGGCGAAGCAGGCGACGATGTGCTCACCGGCGGCGTCGGCGACGACACCCTGATCGGTGGCGCAGGCGCAGATACGCTCACCGGCGGCAATGGCATCGACACAGTCGATTATTCCGGCTCGACCGCTGCTATCACGATCCGCACCGTCGGCACGTCCAGCGGCGGCGATGCCGAAGGCGATACGATGTCCGGCATCGAGAAGATCATCGGGTCGGCCTATGACGATCGCTTTGAAGGTGGCAGCAGCGGAACGGAAGAATTCTCCGGCGCTGCGGGCAATGATCTCTTCATCAGCAGCTCCGGGACCGATGTGTACCGGGGCGGCAACGGCATCGATACCGTCGATTATTCGGCATCCACCTCCAGCGGCATGAAGATCTACCTCGACGGCAGCTTCGGCACTGGCGGCGATGCAGCAGGCGACCAGATCTTTGAAGTCGAAATCGTAATCGGATCGGCGCAGACGGACGAGATATCGGCCAATAGCTCCGGCTCGACGATCCTGGCCGGCGCTGGCAATGACTTCCTGTACGGCGCTGGGGGCATCGACATTCTGAATGGCGGCGATGGCGACGACGTCATTGCGAGCGGCCTCGGCGCAGATCAACTGATCGGCGGAAACCAAATCGATACGGCCGATTATCGCAACTCCAGCGCAGCGGTGACCATCGCCAATGATGGCACCGCGGGATCAGGCGGCTGGGCCGCGGGCGACTCGCTGTCGAGCATCGAGCGCATCGAAGGCTCGCTCTTGTACGGTGACACGCTTCGGGGTGGCACCAGCAGCGCGACCGTGCTGTGGGGCTGGGGTGGCGATGACATATTCGTCAGCTTCGGTCAGGCCGACACGATCGACGGCGGCAGCGGCGCGGACATTATAGACTATAGCGGCTCTGGCGCAGGCGTAACGGTGCGCCTTGACGGAACGGCTTCTTCCGGAGGCGACGCCGCAGGCGACAAGATTCTGGCTGTGGAACAGGTCATCGGCTCCGCTTATGCCGACACGATTTACGGCACTGGCGTCAACGAAACCCTTTTAGGCGGCGTGGGTGACGACGTCCTTGTCGGAGGGTCCGGCGCTGACACGTTGAATGGGGGGGCAGGCTTCGACACCGCCGATTATTCCAGCTCGGGCGGTATTTCGGTCCGCATGGACGGGGCTGCGGGTACGGCTGGCGACGCGAATGGCGATGTCCTGCTGAGCATTGAGCGCGTCGTGGGTTCGGTGCTGGCGGATATCATCACCGGTTCGGCCAATGCGGACACGATCGAGGGCGGCGGCGGCGACGATGTCATCATCACCGGCAATGGCGCGGACATCATCGATGGCGGCGCGGGCATGGACACGGTCGACTATAGCGGTTCCACCGTGGCGATTACGGTCAATCGCAACAATGCCTCGCTCTCGACCGGGCTGGCGCTGGGCGACACCTTCGTCAATGTCGAGAAGTTCATCCTGTCGGGTTCCGCTGATACCTATGTCGCCTCTTCGAATGCCGAAAGCATAGATGGTGGCGCGGGCAGCGACACTGTGGACTACAGCGCGGGCACCGTCGCGATCAACATCAATCTCAGTCTCAGTCTCGGGAGCGGCTCTGGCGGTGACGCCGCAGGCGACACTTATATCGGCATCGAGAACATCATCGGCACGTCTGCCAATGACTATATTATAGGTTCCGGCGGCATAAACACGCTACGCGGCGGCGGCGGTGACGACATCCTGATCGGCGGCGCAGGCGCGGATGTGCTGGATGGCGGCGCGGGCATCGATACCGCAAGTTACAGCACCGCTGGCGCAGCCGTAACGGTTTCGCTTGCGGCAGGCGGCACAGGCGGCGACGCAAATGGCGACACGTTCAGTAACATCGAAAACCTGCAGGGTTCCGGCCATAACGATACGCTGACGGGCGATGCCAATGCCAACGCCATATCCGGCGGCAATGGTGCTGATACGATCACCGGTGGTGCAGGCGCGGATATCATCCATGGCGACGACGGTAATGACATCCTGAATGGCGGCGCAGATGCCGACACGATCTATGGCGATGCCGGAAATGACACCATCGATGGCGGCGCAGGCGCTGACATTTTGGATGGCGGCGCAGATATAAACACCGTCACCTATATTTCTGCTACATCTGGCGTAACCGTTTCGCTTCTTTCCGGCGTGGGTACGGTCGGCGACGCAGCAGGCGACACACTCGCGAACTTCGTCAATCTCAACGGATCGAACTCCGCCGACAACCTGACGGGCGACGCCAATCAGAACACGATAAACGGCAATGACGGCAACGATACTATCGACGGCGGCGCGGGCGTCGACACGCTGCGCGGCGGCAACGGCAATGACATCATCTTGGGCGGCGCGCAGTCGGACACCAACGACGGCGGCGCAGGCACCGATACGGTCGACTACACCCTGAGCGGCGCAGCGGTTTCCGTCAATCTGTCCACCAACTCGGGCGGCGGCGGCGATGCCTTGGGCGACACGTTCCTCGCAATTGAAAATCTTACTGGTTCGGCATTCGCCGACACGCTGACCGGCGACGGCAACGCCAACGTGCTCACGTGCGGATCGGACAATGATCGCCTCTCCGGCCTGGCGGGTAACGATACGCTGAACGGCGGGGCTGGCGACGACATCATTTCCGGCGGGTCCGGCGCGGACATCATCGACGGAGGCACGGGGATCAACACGCTCTACTTCGGCACTAAGCCGGATGATCCATCCTCCGTCGACGCAATGGCTGGGGTGACGATCTACCTCAATGGCACGGCGGGCAGCGGCGGCGACGCTCAGGGCGATACCTACGCCAATATCCAGAGGGTCTATCTTACCAATTCGGCCGACACAGCCTACGGCACGGGCGCGGACGAATGGTTCCGTGGCCTTGGCGGCGCGGACACGATCGACGGTGGCGCGGGTACGGATACGGCGTCCTATCTGGGCGGCCTGAATAGTGTAACCATCGGTCTTGATGGAACCGCAGGCGTCAACGGGGAAGCGGCGGGCGATCGCCTTACCAACATCGAAGTTCTGGTCGGCACCAATTACGACGACATCCTGTGGGGCAATAGCGGCGCGAACCAGATTTTCGGCAATGATGGCACGGACATCATCCGGGGCGATGCGGGCGGGGACTACCTCGACGGAGGAGCGCGTCTCGACACAGTCGATTACAGCTTGTCGAGCAGCGCCGTTACGGTGCACCTCGATACCGGCGCAGGCACCGGCGGCGATGCGGCGGGCGACAGCTATGTCAGCATCGAAAATGTCCTGGGCAGCGGCAACGCCGACTTCCTGTACGGCACCAGCGGCGACAATGTGCTGAACGGCAATGCGGGCAACGACTATCTGCATGGCGGCGCTGGCGCGGATCAACTGAACGGCGGCGCAGGCATCGACACAGCGGACTATGCGGACGCAGGCTCGGCCGTGACGCTCTACCTCGACGGAACGACATCGCTGAACGGCGACGCGCAGGGCGATGTGCTATTGTCGATCGAAACGGCTATAGGGTCTGCCTTTGCTGACACGATTATCGGCTCCAACGCAGACGAAACGCTGCGTGGCGGAGGGGGGAACGACACCATACAGGGCAATGTCGGCGACGATGTCATCAATGGCGACGCGGGCAACGACCTCCTGTCCGGCGGCTCCGGCGCGGACCTCATCGATGGCGGTGCGGACACCGACACAGCAACCTATGCCAACTCCACGGCAGGCGTGACGGTGTATCTCGACGGGACAGCTGGCAGCGGCGGCGAAGCCTTGGGCGACCGCCTGACCAATATCGAGAACCTCATCGGCTCGGGCTATGACGATACGCTCTACGGCACGACCGGGAACCAGACCATCACCGGCGGCAGTGGCAACGATATCCTGATCGGCGGCGCGGGCGCAGATACTCTCGACGGGGGAGCGGGCACCGACACGGTATCGTACATCACTGCAACGTCCGGCATCACTGCCAGCTTCGCAAGCGGATCACTGGTCGTCGGCGGCAGCGACGCGTCGGGCGATGTGTTCATCTCCATCGAAGGCGTTGCTGGCACCAACCTCACCGACAGCCTGACCGGTGGATCAGGCAGCGAGCGCATGGACGGCGGCGGCGGTGACGATACACTGTACGGCAGCGCGGGCGCGGACATACTGATCGGCGGCAGCGGCAACGACATGATCGATTACGGCGCTTCGGCCACCGCTGTAACGCTCTATTTCGACGGCACGGCAGGTGTCGGCGGCGATGCAGCTGGCGACACGCTCAACGGCTTCGAAATTGCTGGCGGCAGCACCCATGCGGACTCGCTCTTCGGGACGGCGCTGGACGAGACCTTCTACGGTCGTGGCGGCGACGACACGATCCAGTCCGGCGCGGGTGCCGATTATCTGTACGGCGAAGGAGGCAATGACACACTGATCGGCGGCACGGGCGCCGATACGATCGATGGCGGCGCGGGCATCGACACGGCAAGCTATGCCTCCTCCGCTTCCGGCGTGAGCGCCTATCTAAATGGGCAGTCTGGTTCAGGCGGCGACGCGCAGGGCGATGCACTGACAGCCATAGAGAACCTCGTGGGTTCCATATACGCCGATCTCTTGAGCGGTGATGGCAATGCCAATAATCTGGATGGTGGCCAGGGCAACGATATCCTGATTGGTGGCGCGGGCGGAGACATCCTCATCGGCAACACCGGCCTTGATACCGCAAGCTATGCCGGTTCAGGCGCAGTGGTCGCCAGCCTGGCCAACGCCGCTGCGAACACGGGCGATGCAGCGGGCGACAGCTACAACGGGATCGAGAACCTGACGGGTTCCTCCAACGCCGACACATTGACCGGTGACGGCAATGCCAACACACTGGATGGTGGCGGTGGCGACGACACTCTTGTGGGTGGCGCAGGCGGAGATGCCCTGATCGGCGGATCGGGCATCGACACCGTGGATTACACCAATGCCGGCGGGGCGGTGACAGTCTATATGGACGGCACTGCCGGTTCCGGCTCCGATGCGGCGGGCGATACCTTGTCCGGGATCGAAATCATCATAGGCTCGGCCTTTGCAGACACGCTGCTGGGCGATTCAGGTGCCAATACGCTGATGGGTGGCGATGGCGACGACCTCCTGGTGGGTGGTCTCGGCACAGACACGCTGGATGGCGGCGCAGGCAACGACATCCTGATCGGCGGCGGCGGAACAGACACGCTTATCGGTGGCGCAGGCACGGACACAGCGGATTATTCCAGCGCGTCCTCCGCTGTTGCGCTGAACCTTTCCGGCGCGACCGGCACGGGTTCGCTGGGCGATGCCTCCGGCGACACGCTGAATGGCATCGAGCATGTGACGGGCAGCAGCTTCAACGACGGTTTCACGCTGAACCTGGCGCAGGACTGGTCAGTCGAGGGTGGCGCAGGCTATGACGCCGTGACGTTGGCCAACAATAGCGGCGCGGTGACCAGTGGCAATCTGCTCGGCATCCTGTCGCATGTCGAGGAAATCGACTTCAGCGGCACGAACGTTCAGGGCAATCTGAACATCGACGCCAACTTCATCCAGTCGATCGTCGGAAGCGGTACTACGTCGCACCTGACCGTCAACTTCGATGCCAATGACACGCTGACGATCGATGCCACCACCTCCTCGCATGTCGGTGGCGAGTATATCCTCTACAGCGACACGACGATGACAAGCGAAGTGGCGCGCCTCAGCGTGGTCTGACGTGCCACTTAATCGCGATAAACAGGCGAGCGCTTCTCCGCGCCCGCCTGCAACGCCTCGCGATGATTGTCCGAGACCATCAGTGCCGCCTGCTCGCGTGATTCCTCCACAAGAATAGTGGCAACGTCGGTTTCGGGCGGCAAGTTGAGCAGTCGTTTCCCGGCACGGATCGCATCGGGACTGGATGCGGCGATCCCGCGCCCGATTTCCATGGCCTTTGCGATGGGGTCGGCCGCAACATGCGTGACCAGCCCAAGGGCGGCGGCTTCCTCAGCCTTCATCCGTTCGCCCGTTAACACAATCTCCCGCGCGACATCGCTGCGCACCAGTCCCCGCAGCAAGGCGATACCGCCCATGTCCGGCGCGAGACCCCAGCGGATTTCCATCATCGCGCATTCCAGGTCGGGCGCCGCAACGCGGATGTCCGCGCCCAACATCACCTGAAACCCCGCACCGAAGGCGAAGCCATGCGCCGCCGCGATGACTGGCACTGGCAGCGTGCGCAAACCCCATGCACATTGCTGAAAAACATTCGAGACGCCATGCGTGCGTGGCATCAGGTCACGCAGTCCTGATGCGCCAAGCGCCCCCAGATCGACGCCCACGCTGAAGGCCCGCCCCTCGCCGGACAGTATGACGCACCGGATATCCCGCCGCGACGCAACTTCCTCTATACGATTTGCCAGCGCCTCAAACTGTGCGCCGTCAAATGCATTCATTTTCTCCGGTCTATTGAGCCGGAGATGCGCGACCCCGTCAACGACATCGAGAAGCACACGCTCTGAAGATTCTGCCATACGTCTGCTCCAAAAGCCTTAGTTTCCGCTGAAGTTCGGTGCTCTTTTCTCCAGAAACGCCGATACGCCCTCGCGATGATCCTCGGTCCTGTGGGCGATCGCCTGAGACACCGCCGCCATTTCCAGCGCCGCATCATAGCTTCCCACCTGCCCCTGCCGCAGCAGCGCTTTTGTGAGCCGAAGCGCCTGCGGCGGCTGCGCAGCGATCCGCTCAGCCAGTGTCGCCGCTTCATCCATCAACCGGGCATCAGGCACGATACGGCTTATCAAACCCCATTCCAGCGCTGTGGCGGCATCAATGATCTCGCCCGTATAGAGTAGCTCTGCGGCTCGGCTCATGCCGATGACGCGCGGCAACACCCAGGAACCGCCATCTCCCGGCACCAGGCCCAGCTTGAGGAAGCTGACGCCAAAGCGCGCGCGATCTGACGCAATGCGCATGTCCGCAAGACACGCAAGATCACAGCCAAGGCCTATTGCCGGACCATTCACCGCGGCGATCACGGGCATATCCAGACCATAGATGGCCCGCGCAACGCGATGGACATCCGCGCGATAATGCTCGCGCACTTTCAGCGCGCTTCCGGAAAACGGGCCTTGTGGATCAGCCATCGCATTCAAGTCGCCGCCAGCCGAAAATGCCCGGCCCGCGCCTGTCAGGATCACGCAGCGCAGCGATAGGTCGGCGTTAAGTTCGGCGCAGGTTTTCTGCACCACGTCGCCATCACCGGATATACCCAGGACATTCATCGCATCGGGGCGATTGAATTTAAGGACGGCGATATGTCCTTCCCGGCGTTCTATCGTAATCATGAACTTGCCGCTCTCCTATAGGATGATCGTGGTCGTAACCGCCGTTTAGTCTTCGATCAAATCCAGATAGGCGACCACATCATTGCTCGTTTGCAGGAACAGTCCATGCTGCACCTCTTCCGGCTGGGTCGCGGCCATGGCGAGCGCCTCACCAAGCGTGCCATACATCAAGGTGGACGCCGCTCCACCATCGCCATCGTCGAGATGATAGAGCCGGACGGACACATCGCTGGAAATCGTTCGCATCCCGACATAATGCTGGCTATGCCGCCCAGAGGCAAGCAGCCGTCGAAGGAACCCGGATGAACGGCACGCTCAGCGCCATCGTCGCCGACATTGCGCAGGAGATGGCAGACGCACCCGACCGGGGTAAAGTCGCTGACTATATTCCTCCCCTCGCCGCCGTTCCCGTCAGCCGCTTCGGCATGGCCGTCGTCGAAGTCGATGGCACCTGTCATGTCGCGGGGGACGCGGAAGTACCGTTCTCGATCCAGAGCGTGTCCAAGGTGTTCGGCCTTACGCTGGCGCTCGGCATGGTCGGCGATGCGCTATGGAAGCGCGTAGGGCGGGAGCCGTCCGGCAGTGCTTTCAATTCCATCGTGCAGCTTGAGACGGAAGTAGGCATTCCCCGCAATCCGTTCATCAATGCCGGGGCGATCGTCGTTTCTGATGTGCTGCTCGGACGCCATGCGCCGAATGAGACGATCGGCGAGATCCTGCGCTTCGTACGCGGCCTGGCGGGCGACGAGAGCATCATGATCGACGAGCAAGTGGCCCGTGCAGAGAATGACACGGGATTTCGCAACATGGCGCTGGCCAATTACATGCGCGCGTTCGGCAATTTGTATCACCCGGTCGAGCAGACGCTCGGCGTCTATTTCCATCAATGCGCGCTGGCGCTGAATTGCCAGCAGTTGGCGATGGCGGGCCGATATCTGATGTGCGGTGGCACCAATCCGGAAACCGGCCGGACGGTCATCTCATCCCAACGCACGAGGCGCATCAACGCGGTGATGATGACCTGCGGCCATTATGACGGATCGGGGGAGTTCGCCTTCCGTGTCGGCCTGCCCGGCAAATCGGGGGTGGGCGGCGGCATACTAGCGATTGCACCGGGAATTGCGTCCATCGCAGTATGGTCGCCGGGCCTCAATGCACGCGGCAATTCGCAGTTGGGCACTTTGGCACTGGAACGGCTGGTACAGCGAACAGGCTGGTCGGTCTTCGAACCAGCCGACGCGCTTTAGCTGACGACCAGTGTCCTGGCGATCATGGCGTCGTCGGGCGCGCCAAGGGCCAGCATCTGCTGCAATTCTTCTTCCTCGATCGGATCGTCGAAACGCAGGCCGAAACCCTTGGGACTCGTGCTCATGATCCTGCCGAACACTTCGACCGGACCGACGGTGAGGCAGATCGGCACATCGCGGCGATCCATCAGATAAGCGAGACGCGGGCGAAACATGGCGCCGCCGCTCGAAAGATCGATCACCCGGCCTTCGAAGCTCGCCATGCGATCAATGACCATCAACGATCCATCGATCTTGCAGGAATAGCGCGCGGCGGCGCGGCTGAAGGTTTGCTTCGGGCTGAAGAGGCGGCGCAATGATAGTGCCATGTTACGATGCCTTCCTGTTCGTTTCGGCGTCCGCAGAAGGCGCCGCGGTGGCGGTCTGCTCCTGCGACAAGTTCATGCGGCGGCGTAGCACATCCATTTCCAGCCTTGCGCCATGGAGTTCCGCTGTCAGTTCATGGTCGCCCTGCACGCCTTCTTCCAGCACTGCGAGCTTATCGAGCAAGGCTGTCAGCCGCGCCTGATTACGCTCGTTCTGGGCAATCATATCGGCCATCATCGCATGATCGCTGCGACGGCCTGCCTCCATCTTGCCCATTGAGCGTTCAAGCGCTTCCTCGACGGAGCGCGCAAATTTGCGCTGCGTGAGAGCGACTTCGCGCACATCGGCGCGCAGTTTCTTGCGTTCGCGCCGGGCAAGCGCCGAAGGGCTGGTGGCAAAGAAAGAAGCTAACCAACCGCGTCGTTCTTCCGGCGGGGCGATCATAGGTCCGGAGATCATGGGAGCATCGGCGCTGAATGCCAGCAGTTCGGACTGCAAGGCCACCATGCGATCGAGCTGATCGTGCAATTGCGGCCCGTCAAGCCGACCCTGACGATCGATCCCCGCATTCATGCCATCCAGCATATGGCGTATGGCGACGCGGTCGCGCTCCGCCATGTCGAAAAGTCCCTGGAATTGATTGACCATCAGGCTCTGGTTGCGCGCCAATTCGGCGACCACGTCCGCAATGGGCTGCAGCAGTGGCGTCGGGTCAGTCACCTGCTGCACCGATTGCGACAGCGTAGTCACGGCGTTGGCCATATCCGCGATCGAGCGTTGCGCGCCGGCATTGATATGCGCGCCACCCGCCACTGCATCACGCAGTTCATGCAGTTGTTTGCCGCCCAATTCCAGCGCGCGAACGACACCGGTAAAGTCGGTGTTCGTCCGCCCGGCGGTCTCGCCGTTCGGATTTTCCAGCGCAGCCAGGTTCGACAGCCAATGTTCAAATTCATTGCGCAGCGTTTTCATTGCGCTGGTCATGAAGCGCTCTAGCGCGCCCAGCACCATCGACGTCATCAAACCGAAGAGCGAGGACGAGAAGCCGACGGACATGCCGTTCAGCGGCGCCTTCATACCTTCGATCAGCTTGCCGAAGCTGTCGGTGCCGGCAGCGCCGGACACATCCATGCCGCCGATAAGATCGCCAACCGAGTGAACCGTCTTCATCAGGCCCATGAACGCGCCGAGCAGGCCGAGGAACACCATCAGGCCGGAGAAGTAGATGAGTGTCGACTTACGATCGTTGATACGCTGATCGACGTCGTGCAACAGCACCTGAACGGTCGAATTGGAAATCTGGAGCTGGTCCTGCTTGCCCAGTTCCTCAGTAATCAGGCGGTAGCCCTGACCCAGCAGCTCCGGCTCCTGAAAGACGATGGCGGGATGTTTGTAAGGGTCCATCGGCCGCCGCGATCGGTCGCCATAATCGACTTTCAGCGCCTTCAGCGCCTGCACTTCGTTCTTCAGGTTCAGCACGTGGCGGAAGGCGATGCCCGCCGCCAGCCCGAATACCGCGAAGATCGAGAGGTTGAGGGCGACCTTCGCCTTGATGCCCGCAATCACGAACTCATGCGCGTAGATGCCGAGGCCCAGCAGCACCAGCATGACCGCAGTCATCTTCAGCAATTCGGACCGGATTTTCTGTTCCATCGTCAGGTATACTTTCGCTGGCAGTGCGGCATCAGGGTTTCAGGACAA
>JBPPMC010000173.1:0-2801 GCA_051305835.1 Sphingobium sp. | reverse complement strand
TCTCTACCTTCTTGTCCAAATAGCTTGGGTCTGACCGCTTGGGCGCGCGCCGGCTTCCCTGTGCGAAGGCGCGTCCATAGCAGCATATTTACAGATTGCCAGCCCCGACGACCCTGAATTTAGGATCGGCGGGGCAAATTTATCAGGCGAGCTTCGCCTTGACTTCATCGGCCACGTTCTGCGGCACTTCTTCGTAATGCGAGAACTGCATGGTGTACTGTGCCCGCCCCTGCGTAAAGGAACGCAACTGGTTCACGTAACCGAACATGTTGGCCAACGGCACCACGGCTTCGACGACCTGGGCGTTGCCCCGGCTGTCCGTGCCCTGGATCTGACCACGACGGCTGTTGATGTCGCCGATGACGTCGCCAAGATAATCTTCCGGCGTCACCACTTCGACTTTCATGATCGGCTCAAGCAGCTTGATGCCTGCTTTCTGGGCCGCTTCGCGCATGGCGCCACGAGCACAGATTTCGAATGCCAGAGCGGAGGAGTCGACGTCATGGTAAGCGCCGTCATACAGAGTCGCGGTGAAGTCGATGATCGGGAAGCCTATCAGCGAACCCGTCGCAGCGATCTCGCGGATGCCCTTCTCGACCGAGGGGATATATTCCTTGGGAATATTACCGCCCTTGATCTCGTCGTTGAAGATCACGCCCTGGCCGCGTTCGCCCGGCTCAACCGTAAACTTGATACGGCCGAACTGGCCTGAACCGCCCGACTGCTTCTTATGCGTGTAGTCGACGTCGACCTTCTTCGCGAGATATTCGCGATAAGCAACCTGCGGCGCACCGACGTTGGCTTCGACCTTGAACTCGCGCTTCATGCGATCCACGAGAATTTCGAGGTGAAGCTCGCCCATGCCCTTAATGATGGTCTGGCCGCTTTCATTGTCCGAAGACACGCGGAAGGACGGATCTTCGCGGGCAAGACGATTGAGCGCAACGCCCATCTTTTCCTGGTCGGCCTTAGTCTTTGGCTCCACCGAAAGCTCGATAACCGGCTCGGGGAATTCCATACGCTCAAGAATGATCGGTGCGTTCGATGCGCAGAGCGTGTCGCCGGTCGTGGTCTCCTTGAGACCTGCAAGAGCGACAATGTCGCCCGCAAACGCTTCCTGGATATCTTCACGGCTGTTGGCATGCATCAGCAACATGCGGCCGACCTTTTCCTTCTTGTCCTTCACCGAGTTGGTAACGGACGAAGCGGTTTCCAGCTTGCCGGAATAGATGCGTGCAAAGGTCAACGTACCCACGAACGGATCGTTCATGATCTTGAACGCCAGCGCAGAGAATGGCGCGTCATCGGCAGGAGGGCGCGTGTCCGGCGTAACGCCGTCCAGCTTCAGGCCTTCGACGTCCTTGATGTCCAGCGGGCTGGGCAGATAGTCGACAACCGCGTCTAGCAAAGGCTGAACGCCCTTGTTCTTGAACGCCGAGCCACACAGCACGGGCACGAACGAGAAGTTCAGCGTGCCCTTGCGGATCAGCTTGGTCAGCACTTCCGGTTCAGGCACATTGCCTTCCAGATAGGCTTCCATGACGTCGTCATCCTGCTCGACCGCCATTTCGATCAGTTCGGAACGCGCCGTTGCAGCAGCATCCTTCAGATCGTCAGGAATCTCGGTGTAGTCGAACTTCGCGCCGAGGCTTTCGTCCTGCCAGATGATCGCACGGTTGCGGACCAGATCGACGAGCCCCTTGAAGCCGCCTTCGATGCCGATCGGCAAATACAGAACCATCGGACGGGCGCCCAGACGATCCTTGATCATCTCCACGCAACGCTCGAAGTTCGCGCCGGTGCGATCCAGCTTGTTGACGAAGCACATGCGGGGCACGTGATACTTCTCTGCCTGACGCCACACGGTTTCGGACTGCGGCTCAACGCCGGCAACGCCGTCGAAGCACGCTACTGCACCATCGAGCACGCGGAGCGAACGCTCGACTTCGATCGTAAAGTCGACGTGACCGGGGGTGTCGATGATGTTGATGCGATGATCGTCCCAGAAGCAGGTCGTCGCAGCCGAGGTGATCGTGATGCCACGCTCCTGCTCCTGCTCCATCCAGTCCATCGTCGCGGCGCCGTCATGGACTTCGCCGATCTTGTAGGACTTGCCGGTGTAATACAGGATACGCTCGGTTGTCGTCGTCTTGCCAGCGTCGATGTGCGCCATGATGCCGATGTTGCGATACTTGTCGAGCGGATGGCTGCGGGCCATGATGGTTCTCCGTGCCGAATATGTCGGCGGTTGGGAATAGAAATGCAGGAAAGGTCGGGCACCGCCTTGGCAGCGCCCGACCCTCTATATAGTGATTACCAACGGTAATGCGAGAAGGCGCGGTTGGCTTCGGCCATCCGGTGCGTGTCTTCACGCTTCTTCACGGCATTGCCACGGTTGTTCGCGGCATCCAGCAGTTCACCCGAAAGGCGCGCGGCCATCGTGGTTTCGCTGCGGTTGCGCGCGGCCGTGATGAGCCAGCGGATCGCCAGCGCCTGGGCACGCTCGGGGCGCACTTCGACGGGAACCTGGTAAGTCGCACCGCCAACGCGGCGGCTGCGGACTTCGATGCCGGGCTTCACATTGTTCAACGCGTCATGGAACATGCCGATGGGATCCTTCTTGGCTTTCGCCTCGACGGTCTCAAGAGCGCCATAGACGATGCCTTCGGAGACGGCTTTCTTGCCGTCTTCCATGACACTGTTCATGAACTTGGAAAGGATCTGATCTCCATACTTGGGATCAGGAAGGATGATGCGCTTTTCAGGGCGACGACGACGTGACATGTTTTCAGTCTCCCTTA
>JBPPMC010000092.1:0-26818 GCA_051305835.1 Sphingobium sp. | reverse complement strand
ATCATCGGGTGGGGCTGGATGTATCTGTCGACCGTGCTCGACGACTTCTCGCGCTACATCATCGCCTGGAAGCTGTGCACCAACATGCGGGCCGAGGACGTGACCGACACGCTGGACCTGGCCCTCAAGGCCTCGGGCTGCGACAGCGCCACGGTGCTGCACAAGCCCAGGCTGCTCAGCGATAACGGCCCCAGCTACATCGCGGGCGAACTGGCGGAATACATCGAGGCCCAGAAGATGAGCCACGTGCGCGGCGCTCCGATGCACCCCCAGACCCAAGGCAAGATCGAACGCTGGCACCAGACCCTGAAAAACCGCATCCTGCTGGAGAACTATTTCCTGCCCGGCGACCTTGAGGCCCAGATCGACGCCTTCGTCGAGCACTACAACAACCAGCGTTATCACGAGAGCCTGAACAACGTCACACCCGCCGATGCCTACTTCGGCAGAGCCCCCGCCATCATCAAACGGCGCGAAAGGATCAAGCGACAGACCATCGAATATCGGCGCTTGCAACACCGCAAGCTTGCCGCCTAACATCAACCCCCAGACGAGGCCCGCACTCCGCTGATTTACGCCGCGACTTGTGCCAAATGTTCTGACGACGGACACCAGAAATGATCGCGGAAATTTTCCCAGGGCCGTTTGTGTAGCAGATGCGACTTGCTCGGCAGCATCTCGTTGAATTGATGCTCCAGCGCCTCAATCGCAAATGGCACCCAGCCCATGCCGCTTTCAATCAACCCGAGCTTCAGGCCAGGACGGCGATCAAGACGACCTGATACCATCCAGTTGCCAAGCGTCGCCGCGTTGCCGATCGAGAACATGGTCGCGACCATCGACAATTGCTGCTCGAAGCCGAAGCCTTCCCATGTCAACGTATTGGGATCTATCGCGGCATTCAGATGGAAATTGAGCGGCATGCCTTCGGCGTCGCACATTTCGAGAAACGGGGTCCAATAATCATCCAGGAAACTCGGTACGCCTACGCGCTCGGGTGTGTCCGGCAACACGAAGCCCTTCAGGCCGAGATCGAAACACCGTCGGGCTTCGGCTTCAAGCGCCGCTAAGTTGTCTAATTGATTCTCGCATTGCTCTTCTTTTTTCCCGTTCGCCAATGGTTGTCTTCGAGGTCATCGGACTGCTGTAACAGCTTTTCGTCCGAGCCATCATGATCGCGGCCGAGCGGAATAGGTGGACGTCTCTGAGACCCAAACGAGGTTTGACCCTCTACAAAGCTGACGAGATCGTCCGGGGCATGGCTGATCGGGATGAGGAACGCCGGGGATCAGGCCCAGCGAAACTCGGTCTCGTTCAGCCAAAGCGAATGGAGTAATGCGGCGAGCTTCCGCGCGACGGCCGTTCTGGCTCGCCTGGCGCCTTTAGCTTCGGCCATTTTCCTGCCCCACTCCTGAAGGGCAAATGGTCGCTTCACCTGAGACAGCGCGACGTTGGCCGCTTCGTAGAGCGCCTTGCGTAACATGGGATCTCCGGCCTTGGAGATATGTCCGCTGACATCGCGTTCTCCCGATTGACTGCGTCGGGGCACAAGCCCCGCATAGGCCCCGACATCGTCGCTTCTGGCGAAACGGCGCGGATCTTCGATCGTAGAGGTGTAGGTGAGTGCGGTGATGGGTCCAACCCCAGGAACGCTCATCAACCGGGCACAGACATCATCCGCCTTTGCCCGGTCATTGAGCAGGCGATTGTATGCGCGCAGCTGCTCCTCAATCGCCTCCATGGATGCAATGAGCGGAGCAAACAGAACTTTCAAATCCGGGCGCTGGGCGTAGAACGCCGTCAGGCGTTCGGCACGCCGCCCCGGCGTTCTCGCGGTGCCCATGCGCAGGCCGAACAGCTTCAGGAGCCCACGCAGCTGATTGGCCATGGATGTCCGCGCGGTGATGAGCTGGGCGCGAATACGGAGGGCTGCCCTGTCGATATGCGTGGCTGAAGCTCTCATGTGAACGCGTTTGTACCAACCAGTGCGCGCCAGCTGTGCAAGCCCTTCCGCATCGTGGACATCGCTTTTGTTCACGCGGGCAGAAAGGACGCCCTTTGCGTGCCGCGCGCATATACATTCTATCACGACACCACGCTCGACCAGCCCATGGTACAGGAACGTCGATAGCGTTCCCGTTTCCAGCACCACGCGCGCCAGCCCGGCACAATGTCTGTTGAGCCATTTGGCCAGAACATCGGGATCGCTCGCGACAACATCACGCCGCAAAACCTTACCGTCGACATCGACCACGCAGATATGCGTCGTCTTGTCACTCACATCCAATCCTGCATAAATCGACATCGGTCATCCTCCTGCATTGAAGCGCCAAGGCGACTTCGTACCATGCACGAGGGTGGCTAAATCAATTACGCGGTGTCCCAGAAGGGCAAGTGCGCCATGGTAAATACCCGTTGTCCGGATTCCGCTTGCCGCTCTGCCGCCGCGTCATTGTAGAGCTTGATGATTGTCAGGGCGAGTTCACTATCGCCCAATGACATAAGCGATCCCGCTTGCGTGACGCCTGAGTTCTGGAAGCAAATCTGGGCATAGACGCCCATATCGTCCATCGCCTGCAATCTGGCCTTCAACTCATGCCCACCGGGATGCGCTTCTTCCAAAGTCGGAAAGGCGAGGCGGCCCAGCAGCTTGTTGTTATCGCTGCGGATGACGTTGCCGCCCATCGAGCCGAAATTGCGATCACCGACATACCAGCGTTCAACCCCATCGGGATCGCGCTTCACATAAGGCACCTTGTCCTTGAGCGCAGCGGGCGCACGGGACGTGAACAGAACGGGCGCTTCCGTAATGTGCGTGTCGGTGTCGACGATCTTGATGCCGGCCAAGGACGGATGCAGGCCACCCGACTGCGTCGAATAATCCACTTCGCGGATGACGCCGCCGGGAAGATAGCCTTCCGCGGACCAATATTTTGCGGGCCGAACTTGCCAGTTCGGTGTCTTTGGCATCAGCCATGCTTCACCTCCAGACGAGGCTGCCGTGTCGGATCGAAAAGCGGCTGCACGGTAGCGGCCGTCGATGGGTGTTCGTGAATGCAACGCCCGACAGCGTCGTTCAAGGTGCGTAGCAAGCTGGACCAGTCGATCTGCTCTGGTGGCTCATACACAAACCCTACTGCCAGCGGCTGGTTCAGGCAGCAATACTGCGGTTACATCTGCAATGGAGCCCAAGCCAACCGGTCCTACGACACTCGCTTCATCACGGCATTGCTGAACGCGTGCTGCCATGTCGGGGAAAGAGAACTTGCGTTCCGGCGCTGCCTCCGCGTTGAGGCGACGGATCATGCCATCGCGGCACGGCTGGCGGACCGTGGACAGGAGCAACTGGCCAGCGGCGGATTCCGACAGATGCTCCTGTTGGCCGCCGCAAAAGCCCGCCAATCCGATGTACGGAACGTGCGATTACCCGCGCGCCAGCTGAAGATTTGCGTCTTCAGGCCGACCATGCCGAATATCGCGACACCAAGGCCGTTTGCGCGGAAAGCCGGTCGACAGGGTCGGTCAAGCTGCCATTACGTACAAGCCGTGGCTACACCGATGCACCCAGCATAGCCGCACGGGGTGTTGGCGAATAAGATCTGGAGCAGGGGTCTTTATGAAGAAGGCCCAAATCGACCAGACTCGACAAAAGTTCGGACGTGCTGGATTGTGGTCGATCGAAACGGCGGACGATATCCATGACCGTCGCCTGCGGATGCTCCTCGTCAAAGAATTCGAGCACCTCGATCACACGCTTTGCGATCTTTGCCTTGTTAGGCTCAGCTAGAGCCATGTTCCTCTCCTTTGCTTTCGCAGGGCGATATTTCGCAAGCTGGAGTGGCGATTGCCAAATATGGGTGCATGCATCGCCCTGACGCTATACGGCTTATGATGCTTACTTAATAGGGGCTCGCGATTATCTATGCTTAGTGACGTGGACGCCGCCCTGATTATCGACTCGCATGATCTCGTAATCCCCTGGGCGCATAGCGCTTTGCCTTTGGGTATCATCGATCTGGACGCGACGCCGCGGTGCAGTACGCCCCTACATCTTCCACCATATCCGCTCATTGGAGTAGGCGATGAAGCTCATCCGCTTGCGCCGATGTTGGACACGCTCGTTCAATCCCCGGTCGCGCTCGAAACACTTGTCCACGGGATAACCGCACAGCCCCAAGCTGCTGCAGTTCTGATACAATTGTTGCGCGTCACGGAAACGATGGCGATGGAAGCCGCCTTGGTGGTCGAGTCGCTTGCCTATGGCCTCCTCCAAGGGAGCGAGGGGCACGCCCGGTGGTTCAATAGTCCACGAGCCGTCGTCGTCGTCCAGCCGTCGGGCCAGATTTCGATGGAGCGGAGCCAGTCAGAACTGATCATCCGGATGGACAGGCCCAAGTCGCAGAATGCGATAGATCGCCATATGCGAGATGGCTTGCAGGAAGCGTTTGAACTGGCCGCGGTGGATGATGAGATCGCCCATATCCGGCTTTTGGGGCAGGGGAAGGCCTTTTCGGTGGGCGCGGATCTGAGCGAATTTGGAACTACCCGCGACCCCGTGACTGCACATCAATTTCGCATGCAGACCTTGCCCGCACATGCGATCGCGCGTTGTCGTGACCGACTGGAGGCGCATGTGCAGGGCGCCTGCATTGGGTCCGGATTGGAAATGGCGGCATTCGCCAGACGATTGACGGCAAGCGCCAACGCCTGGTTTCAACTGCCGGAGTTGGCGATGGGAATACTCCCGGGAGCAGGTGGATGCGTCTCGATCCCGCGCCGCATCGGACGCCAGCGAGCAGCGCTGATGATGCTATCCGGGCGGAGGATTAGCGCGCGCACCGCATTAAAATGGGGTCTGATCGATGCAATCGTAGATGATTGATCCATCGACGAGGGTCATTCGCACGTCCTCCTGCCGCAGTCGTACACGAGCTTCCCGCCAAGGGCGATCTAACACACAGATGTCTGCGCGGGCACCATTCTCGATTTTCCGGATGACCAGCAAATCATGAGGATCCCGGAGATAGAGTAGTAGTGCTTCTTCAGGAGTTACCTCCTCATCACTGCCTATTATTGCGCCCGCCGCGGTCCGGCGTGAAACGGCTGCGCGCATGCTGGCCCATGGATCGCAGCTGCCATAAGGCGCGTCGCTGCCAGCGGCGACTATCAGTCCCGCCCGCTGCAAGGCGCCGAGGCGATAGAGGAATGGCTGGTCGCGGCTTTCGACATCACGCAGATATTGGTCGCCCCTCTCCGATATGAAGTGAGGCTGGGTCACGACTTGCAACGACATGCGCGCCATTTCCGTCACCAGATGATCGGTTGCTACACCGGCATGCTCGATCCGGTCTCCCCGCATCGGTCCGGCGCCATCCAAAGCTGCGAGCGCGAAAACGAGTTCGGTCTCGGTAGTGCAATGGATCGCGGCGGCTCTGCCCTGGGCATGAGCCGCGCGCAGGAACTGGATGGTCACGTCTATGTCGGGAAGCGCATTTTCGTGCAGATGCAGCTTTGCGGGGCCGATGGTGACGCCCTTTCCTGGGCTTACGTCCGCCAGTTCGAGTTTGCCGCCCAATACAACGCGTTGACGTAAATTTCCGGATACGCGCTCGTTCGAAAAGTGTGCGGCCATCGTGGCATCATTGGCGGGCGACAGATCGGTCATACTAGTAACGCCCATGCCGCCGAGTTCGGCGCTGACGCTGGCAAAGCATGGCGGTGTGCCGCTCAGTGCTTCCCTTAGCCAATGATCTTCGTCGAACAGCCGTCCGGTCCAGCGACCGTTTTCCTGCTCCAGGCCGCGCGGAGGTGCCTTGCTGGCGAGTAGCAAGTCCAGCGCCATGCTGTTGAAAAACCACATTCGGCCGGAGCGGTGCTGTATGCGAACGGGTCGAGCGGGTGAAAGATCATCCAACACTTCGGCTTCGAGCATCCCGGCGACGCTTTCATGATAGCCGATGCCGCGGAGCCAGTCCGTGCCGGGAAAAGCGAGGGCTTCGGCAAGCCCCGCCTTATCGACGACGTTCGGAGGGCCGCAATCGATAGACAGGCGCCCGACCGCAAGTGCCGCCAGATGGATGTGATGATCGTGCAGGCCGGGGAGGACGGCGCCGCCGCCCGCGTCCCATATGTCTTCCTCCCGAAGCGGCTCCAGATTACCGATGTCGGCGATTTTGTCCCCAACTATGCGCAGGTCCGCAACGCCTCGTTGCCAGATCTCTGCATTGCGGATCAGCATGGCAGAGAACTGCCTAACCAGCGGATATTATCTTCGCCTGTCGCGGCAGCGGGACCGGATGGCCGCATTGGCACGGACGGGAATGCCTCACCTTGCGCCTCAGCCCATTTCATTAACGTATGGCGTAAGGCCGTGGGGTTGCCCTCGCGCTCGGTTGCCAAAGCATCAGCGACAACGCCGCTCATCGAAATGATGATGCGGGCTGCCGATCTTCGTTCATGGTGTTCGATGGCCTCCCGCGTCGCGTAAATGCCCGTGAGCGGATCGGCGCAGGCGTCACCGGCAAATCCCAGTTTACCCGTCACGGCAAACAATTCTGCACTAAGCCCGCCAGCCACGCTGCAATCATCTCCGAAGCCGATCCAGTTACATGCCTCGCCTGCAACACCATGCCCGGTGATCGTGATCCACACGAGTCCCGCAGTCTCGCGAACAAGCTGGTCTGCATCTATTCCCAGTTGCAGCAGGGCGCGAGGGCGTGCTGCTTCCAGCACGACATCGGCCTGGCGGATCAGCGTGATCAATTGCTCGCGATCGGCTGAAAGCCTGAGGTCGAGAGCGACGTTCGCCTTGCCTTGGTTCAGCCGCGCAAACAGGGCCGGGTCACCTTCCCGCATGCTATCTGGCCTGTTAACGCTTTCGACCTTCACGACGTGCGCACCGGTCAGCCCGAGTAGATGCCCGGCAAGCGGCCCGGCCCATAGCGCCGTCAAATCTAGGACCAGCAAGCGGCGAGGTCGATGCGGTGCGACATCACCACGAACCGCAAGTATCGAGGCGGGGCTGGCGGGCCGTTCGTTCAGGCCGGCGATGGCAAGGCCCAGCATGCGCCCGCGTGCCACGATCTCGTCAGCGCGCTCTTGCTGAAACCGGGCAATTAGATTCGCATCATTTTGGCAATCTACTGCCGCATCCTGGAAAAGTGCAGGTAGCAGGTCGCGATCATCCGGTCGCGACAAGTTAAGAGCGATCGGATCTGTGCGGGAATCGAAAAACCCGCAACCACCGCCAGCCGAAACCCGCCCAGGAATTTGGAAGCCGTTGAGTATTGCGCGTTCGCCCAGCAGGGTCGCGCCGCTCAGATCAGCAATGGCTGGGGAATCCGTCAGCTGCGCCATCGCTCGCAATTGCGCATCAGCCCAGCGGGCGAGCGGGAGAGCAATCGCGACGGTCACGTCATTCCGCGAACAGCTTTTTTGATTTCACGCCGCAGAAGTTTGCCCATCTCATTATAAGACAGCGCGTCGGCGAACCGAATTTTTTCCGGCACACGCGAGGATCGCAGGCGCGCGCGCACCAGTTCTTTCAGCTCCTCTTCGGGCGGTCTCGCTTCATTGTCGCGAACGACGACGATCAATCCCACGGCTTCGCCCCATTCCAGCGAAGACATCGCCACGGCCGCAGCATCCGCGACCGCACCATGCGTTAGCACCACGTCCTCGATTTCGCCCGGCGAGATGTTCTCGCCGCCACGAACGATTACGTCGTCGGCGCGCCCCGAAAGATAAAGATAGCCTTCCTCGTCGATCCAGCCTGCATCTCGCGTCGGGAACCAGCCATCCGCATCCAGTGCGCTGCGTTCCCGATATTCACCGGATACCTGATCGCCCCGAACATAAATCTCGCCCTGATTGCCGACGGGCAACGGGTGACCCTCTTCGTCGCGGATTTCGATCTCCACGCTCGGCAATGGGCGGCCGACCGAAGCCAATCTGCCTCGTACAGCCGGATCGGCAGACGCATGGGCGGCGCGGTGATCCTCTGGCCCCAGGAGCGCGACGGTCGAACTGGTTTCGGTCAGGCCATAGGCATTTGTGAAACCTGTTTCGGGAAACAGGTCGAGAGCCTGCTGGATCATCTCCAAAGGCATTTTGCCGCCGCCATAAGCGATTGACCGCAACGACGAGAGATCGGAACTTTGCCCCTTGGCTATCGTATCGATGATGCGCGACAACATGGTGGGGACGACGAACGCATTACTGGCTTTCTCCGTCTCCGCCAGATTGAGCCATGCTCTCGGGTCGAAAGCGGGAAGCATCAAGATGCGGCGTTGCGCGTAAATCGAACTGAGCAGCGCGGCGATACCCGCGATGTGATAGGGCGGCACACTTACCAGCGCGGCGTCCTCCTCCGGCGCGGACGCAAACTCGACCGTGCCCAGTATATAGGACACCAGGTTGGCGTGGCGCAGGATTGCAGCCTTTGGTGCCGCAGTCGTGCCGCTCGTGAAAAGCTGAATGGCGATGCCGTCGCCGTCGGGGGCGTCATCAGAGGCTTCGGTGCGGCGGGCGAGTGCGCCCGTGACGAACTCTTCCCGTCCCATTACGATATTGGCAGCGGATGGGCAGAGCCGCTGAACGCGGGGCGCGTCGCCGATGATCAGTGCGGGCGTAATGCGCTCCAACAGTCCGGCCAGATCGGCATCGGCCAGTCGGTAGTTCAATGGCACATAGGGTGTGCCTGCCAGCGCAGCGCCGAACAGCGCCATTGCCGCAGCCTCACTGCTCTCGTCCAGCAGGGCGACGTGCTCGCAACCGCTTTCCCGGATCAACGCTGCCGCGCCACGCGCGCCTGCCAGAAGCTCGCCGTAAGTCCAGCGTTTGCCATCACAGACCAGACCCACACGATCGGGCGCGGCCTCGGCGGCCATTTCGAGAAACAGTGCAATGTTCATTATGCTGGATCAGTCGGATGCGGGCAGGGGCTTGGCATCCTTGACGATCAGGGCAGCGCCGTCGACCGACAGCGAACCCTTGCCAGCCTTTACGCAGAGCAATTCAAAGGTGCCATCTGCATCCACATAGCGTTTGCCCATCAACGTACCGCTCGCTTGGTCGGCAGCCAGAACACCAGGTGTCTCTGGCTTCGCTTCTGCCATCGGGGTGCCGCCGCATTCTATCACGCCTTCCCCCAGGCGAATGATCATCACTTCCGTATCGCAAACCGCGCTTTTCAATCTGGTGCCTGGCTTCATGTCAGTATCCTTCCAGCCACTCAGGCTATCGCGCCCTTCGCTTTTAGCGCTTCGATCCGGTCCCATTCAACCCCCAGTTCCATCAACACCAGTTCGGTATGTTCGGACGCTTGCGGCGAGCGAGTCGTTTCAAGTGGCTGGTGGTCATATTGCACAGGCCCGCGCACAAGCCGAAGAGGCTTGCCCCATCGGCTCCCTCGACTTCAATGATCATGTCATTGGCGACGGCCTGCTGATCGGTCAGCAAGTCCTTGAAGCTCTGGATCGGCGCCCACTGACCCTTGAGTGTTTTCAAATGTTCACGCCAGTAGTCGAACGGCTTTGCGCGGATAGCCTTGACGAGAATGTCACTGGCTGCGCCGGTATTCTCGATCAGTAGCGGCACATCGGCAGCTTCAGGCACACCGAAATGCGCGAAGGTGTCGCGGACCAACCCGGTGGGGCTTACCATGCAAAGATTGATCGTGCCGCCATCGGACGCGTGGAAGTTGCCCATGAAGGGGTTCCGCAAAGATCCCCCGGAGCTTGGCATGCCATTGCGGGTACTGATGCCGGTTTCCATGATCTGCGCAATTTGCGCGCCCGAGGCCCACCAGGCGGCGCTCAACAGTGACACGTCCATCTCGACGCCTTCGCCCGTTTTTTCCCGGTGCAGAAGCGCGCCTGCGATGCCACCTGCGATAAACATGCCGCCTATCGAGTCCCCGAATGCGGGTATGCCCTGTGTCAGCGGACCGGGCAGTTCCTCTGGAGTCATGGCATAGGCAATGCCACTGCGAGACCAGACACAGGTGCCGTCAAATCCGCCGATTTCGCGCTCTGGCCCTTTGTCGCCCAGAGCGCACTCTGGCGGCGGCCGACGGGAAACTGAGCACCAGCCTCAGCAAGCACGATCTGCTTACCTCGCGCTAAGGTGTTAGCGTTTCGCCGCTAAATCAAAATAGCAGTTTAGAGACAGGGCCGCCCTCTTAAAGGGGTGGCCCTTTTCTGTTGAGCATTTCAGGTTTTGGATATGTTGTCCGAGATGGTGTCGAGTAGCATGTTCAGACGCTCCAGATCATGGGATCTAAATCCTGCAAACGCCACGTCCTCGTTCTCGCGCGCGATATCGGATAATTGCGACGTGATATTATGACCGCTCTCGGTCAGGAAAATGGCATGGGCGCGCTTGTCATCGTCCTTCTGTCGCCGTTCGGCTAATCCATCGGCGCATAGCCGATCGATGAGGCGCCCTGCGGACACTTCCGTGATATCCAGCAAGTTGGCGATCGTGCGCTGTGTTGCGCCCGGATAACGCACGACGGCCGCAATAGCGGTCCATTGCGATCGTGTAACACCCAATCTAACGACACTCTGATCGAAATGGGCACGCAACTGCCGCCCGATCAGCGCCAGTTTGCGCGATGCCTCACGCTTCAGGTTAGCGGGATCAGTTGTTGTAATCACGCCCATCAATTTCCCCACGGTCATCGCATCATAGCGTCCGCAGATCGAAACGGAAGGCGTGTCGTCGAAGATCCGGGATCACATGCGCTCGATGATGATGGCGGGCGCCATCCCCCCGCTGCGCACATCGTTATCAAGCCATAGCGCCCGCCAGTGCGTTCCAACTCGTCCAGTGCGGTTCCGATCAGCACGGCACCCGTCGCACCGATCGGACGGCCAAGCGCGATAGCGCCGCCATTCGGGTTGAGCCGGGCGCGATCGATGTCCATGTCGCGAATGAATTTCTCCGTCACCACGGCAAAAGCCTCGTTGACTTCCCACACGTCGATGTCGTCTTTGGTCAGGCCCGCTTTGGCCAGTACCTTGCGTGCGGCGGGAACGGGCGCATTGAGCATCAGCGTAGGGCTATCGTCAATCGTGGCCGTCGCGACGATCCGGGCGCGGGGTTTCATCCCGGTCTTGCGAGCATAGGATTCCGAGGCAAGCAGTATCGCCGCTGCGCCGTCCACCACGCCAGATGACGTCCCGGCGTGATGGAGCGGCTCGATCTCAATATCCGGATAGACCGAGTTGATGAGCTGGCGAAACGTCGGGCCGTCGGGCCGCGAGGGCATGTCCGCGAAGATGGCAAAGGCGGGCTTGAGCTGGGCGAGTTGTTCGCGCGTAGTATTCGGGCGCGGATATTCCTCCCGGTCCAGTATCACGGTGCCATCGTCGTCCAATACGGGAACGGCGGAGTGCGCAAAGCGCCCCTCGCGCAGGGCGATCCCCGCCCGGCGCTGGCTCTCCGCGCCGAAAGCGTCGAGCTGCTCGCGGGTGATGCCCTCCATTGCGGCGATCGCATCGGCGCAGACGCCCCGGTTGGATTGCGGATGTTTTTCCTGAAGACGCACGTTCCCCGTGCCCAGCCCACCGGGAGACTTGATCCCCGCTTCCCGCAGCGATAGGCCATACCAGGTCACATAGGACATCATCGCTGCGCCTCCTGCGACGATCAGATCTTCCATGCCCGACATGATCTGGCCGGCCGCCAGATTGGTAGCGGTAAGGCCGCTGCCGCAGAAGCGGTCGAGCGTGACGCCCGGTGCGCGAACATCATATCCCGCATCGAGCGTAGCCATGCGCCCCATGTCACCGCCCTGAAGCCCCATTTGCGCGCTCGTGCCCCAGATCACATCATCCACGTCTGCCGTATCGAGGTCGTTGCGGTCCTTGATCGCCTTCAGCGCGGTCGCGGCAATATGCTGCGGATGAAGGTGTGATAGCGCACCCTTGCCCATCTTGCCGATGCTGCGTGGGGTGCAGACGGCGTCAATGATATAGGCTTCGGCCAATGCGCGTCTCCTGACATGCTCCTATCGAGCATCTGGATAAGATTATCGCACGGGAAATCCTGAATGCGCCACTGTCTACACGATCGTGTGGGCGATTGATCATTAGTTTGCAGGGTCCAATGCTGGCTATGCTATCGGCATGGGTGCAGGCTGAATTTCAGGCCACGCAGCGCAAATGGTGCCACGAGAAAGAAGCGGGGAGAGAGTGATGGAGGCAGCCGAGATCAGCGAGAGCCGAGCCGGTTCCGGGGCTTTCGAACCCCTGCGCGAACCCGTTTTTCGTCGGATATGGACAGCCAGCCTTTTGTCTAATTTCGGGCAACTGATTCTGGGCGTGGGCGCGGCGTGGGAAATGACGCGATTGACGTCATCGGCAAGCATGGTCGCACTGGTGCAAAGCGCGATGATGTTGCCGCTCATGCTGGTGGCACTGCCCGCTGGCGCTGTTGCCGACATGTTCGATAGACGCAAGATCGCGATGACGGGTCTCGCATTTTCGATGATCTGCGCAGTGACGCTGACGGTACTGGCCGAATTGGGCTACACGTCCCCCTGGATGTTGCTTGCCTTCTGCTCGCTGATCGGGGGCGGTGTCGCGCTCTATTCTCCTGCGTGGCAGGCTTCGATCAGCGAGCAGGTAGGGCCAGAGCAGTTGCCAGCCGCAATCGCGTTGGGCACCATCAGCTATAATGTCGCGCGCAGCTTTGGGCCGGCTCTGGGCGGCCTGATCGTGCTGGCCGTGGGCGCGCGGGCGGCATTCGCCATTAATGCCGTATGTTATCTGCCGCTCTTCATCGCCTTCACTCTATGGAAGCGCAGGCATATACCTTCCCGTTTGCCACCCGAACAGATGCACCGCGCCATCGTCTCCGGCGCGCGCTACGCATTTCATTCAAGCTCCATCCGCGCCGTTCTGGGCCAGGCATTTCTGTTCGGATTAGCGGGAGCGTCCGCCATTGCTCTGGCCCCGCTGGTGGCCAAGAACCTGCTTGGCGGTGATGCAAGCACCTTTGGGCTGATGCTGGGCGCAATCGGCGTTGGCGCGGTCGCAGGGGCGTTGCTGGTCACTCCTGCCCGTGAACAGTTGGGCACGCAGATGACTGCTGCCGTGATGGCGGTGTTAAGCGGTCTGGCGCTGATCGGTGTGGGTTTCAGTCGTTCCGTTGCGCTCACATGTCTCGCACTGTTCATTGCGGGCGGAGCAAACATCCTCACCATTGCGCTTTACAATGTCTCGGTACAGTTGGCGTCGCCCCGGTGGGTGACGGCGCGGGCGCTTTCGCTATTCTCTTCGGCACTGACGGGCGGGATCGCGATTGGCGCATGGATATGGGGGACCGTCGCAGGTCATTCGTCCGTGGAAGTGGCGATGATCGCGTCGGGATGCTCGCTCGTGGTGTTGCCCGTGCTGGGGTTCATATTCCCGCTACCAAAAGAAACTGCGGATGTGTCAGCAGTTGAATTGGTGAACGAGCCGCAAGTGGCTTTGGCCCTGACGCAGCGATCCGGGCCAGTGGTCATCGAAATCGACTATGAGGTTGATCCGGCACAGGCCCGTGACTTCTATGACGTCATGCGGAAGGTACAGCGGTCCCGGTTGCGCAACGGCGGGTTCGACTGGTCGCTCTCCCGCGATATCGCCGATCCGGCATTGTGGACCGAACGCTATCAGTGTCCGACCTGGGGCGATTATCTGCATATGCGTGTGCGGTTCACGCAGGCCGATAAAGCTGCGCAATTGCTCGCGCGCTCTTTCCATCGGGCGGACCAGGAACTGCAGGTACGACGCCGACTGGAGAGGCCTTTCGGCTCTGTGAGATGGCGCGCCGACTCTCCGGATCCAAGGCAGGGCGCGCTTGGCTATATAGGGCCATGACGCAAATCCCTCAATGAAGAGAGGCGCGCAAGCGTGAGAAGCGATAAGCGATACAAGGTGATCCAGTGGGCGACGGGCAATGTCGGCGCGCGCGCTGCGTGCCGTTATCGATCATCCGGCCTGACGGCGCATCGTCCCGTCAATGCCATTGCAGCCGTGTGCGAGGGGGCACCCGGTATCCGCACAACCGCCGATCTGCCACAAATCATCGCGCGGTTCGGCATGTAAACTGCCCCGGCACCATCGCCCGTCAGCCGGGGATTGCAGGGCCGAACCTTGATATCCGCCCGCATCGCTGCCGCGATTGTTGCTTCCACGTCATTGCTTGCACAGCCAAATGCGCGTCAAAACTGATGGCGGCGCGCTCGTTGACGAATGTTCGGGTCGCCGACGGAGAACCCATGATCGATCCCGACCTTCGCGCTACTGCGCCCCCGAAACCCTGCCGAGCTTTGGCTATCGCGCCTATTTTCTCCTGATCATGGTGCTCGTGTCGGCATCTGTGGTTGGCGAGCGATATATGATGGTGGTGATGGTCGAGCCGATCCGCCGTGAATTGCACCTAGCGATACGGCAATCGGCCTTGCCAAAGATCTGGTTATCGCAATCGTCTATATCCTCGCCGTTATTCCGCTGGCCCGGCTGGCCGGTCGATGGTCGAAGAGGCGCGTTGTCGCCATTGCCGCAGCCGTGTGGAGTACAGCGGTTATCCTGTGCGGCGCCGCCAAGAACTTTGGCATGCTGACCGGACCGGCGGAACTGGTGTTTCCGCTGCGCCACTCATGGCTGTGGTGGCAGGCCTGGTTCCCGCAAGGTCACGCGCGACAGCCATTGCAGTGTTGATGGTGATGATCCAGGTGCTTTGCCTTGGCGGCGGCCCTGTGTTCGTCGGCTGGCTTAGCGATATGCTGCGGCCGATCTATGGTGAACAGTCGCTTGGCATGGCGATGCGCTGGGTTCTGCTGGTGGGTGCTCCAAGCACATTCCTGTCATTGATGGCGAGCCGGACGTGCCGTCAGGACTTTGCCAACATCGGTGGCTGGGGCGGCGCTGCGATGACGTATGCCCCTGCTCACTGAAGATAATCAAAGGAGCTTTCGCGAAGATGACCGATATCAAACCGCGCATCCTGCCTCTTCCCCGCGCTGAATGGACGGACGCGGCGCGTGAGGTTTTCGCTTTCTGGGGCGAGCCTAATGCCTGGGAAGAGGGTTCGAAGACCAACGTGCTGAACGTGATGGGCAACCATCCCGAACTCGGCAAGGTGTATAACATCTGGGGCGAGCATCTGCTGATGTCGAACACCTTGTCGACGCGGCATCTGGAACTGCTTATTTTGCGTGTCGCGTGGCTCGTCAAGTCTGGCTATGAGTGGCACAACCATGTCGGATATGGCCTCAACGCAGGCCTGACGCTGGACGAGATTGCGGCGATCCGCGATTTTCCAGAGGGCGGCAACTGAAACGATGAGGATGCAGTAGTCCTGCGTTCCGTGGATGAGTTGATCAAGAACGGCACGCTGAGCGATGCGACCTGGGAAACGCTGGGCACGTATTTCGACACGAAGCAGAAGATGGATCTGGTCTTTTCAATTGGCCATTATGTGATGACAAGCTGGGCTTTGTCGGCATTTGGCGTCGGGATCGAAGGCGGGGCAGATCAGATCGGGTTTGACTTGAAGACGGCGTCGGGCAAGGTTCCAGGCAAGACATACAAGCCGGGCGAAACCGAGGACTGGACCGAGAGTCGCGGCTATTGAGGTCATCGCACCTATCGCGTCAACGATATGACTCCGGTGACGGCGATTTCCCGATTACCCGGCGCCGGATGCGCGATAGGCATGGATGAAGACCGCAGACACGGGAAAAAGGGAACATCATCATGGCCACCGAGATTATCCTCCCCAAGATCGGCTTTTCGGTGACAGAGGCGCAGATATCCGAATGGCTTGCCGATGATGGAGCTGCGGTAACGGAAGGTCAGCCATTGTTCCTGCTGGAGGCGGACAAATCGGCCAATGAAGTGGAGGCTCCTGCGAGCGGCACATTGCGGATACATGCCGATGTGGGCGAAACCTACGAAGTGGGCACCATCCTTGGCATCATTGAATAAGGGCCGGCACCGGTGACTTTACGCGTCGGAATAGTAAGCGCAGCATGGGGCGCTTTCGCACATCTGCCCGCCTGGAGGGCGATTGCGGGTGTCGATGTAACGGCAATCTGCACCTCGCGACAGGCAACGGCGGAGGCCGCGGCGCAACGGCTGGGGCTGCCGCGTGCGTTCTGGAATGCCGAGGAGATGTGTGCCGATCCGGATATCGATATCGTCGATCTGGGCACGCGTCCTAATGTGCGCTTGCCGATGGTGCTGGCGGCGCTGAGGCACGGAAAGCATGTCTATAATGCAAGTCCGTACGCCCCCGATTGGGCGGGCGCAAAATCCATCGACGCCGCATGGCGTGCTGGCGGTTCGATCGGCGTGATCGACGCCTTTTCGCAATGGATACCTGCTCACAGGCAGATGAAGGCGATGCTGGATGACGGCTATATCGGCAATCCACTGGGCGGCACCTGCCACTTCAACCTCTCGCTGTTCAATCAGCCAGACAAGCAGTTTCCCTATAACTGGTTTTCACAGGCGGAGGCCGGCGTTTCGGCAGTGCGCAACAATGGGAGTCACGCGCTGTACATGCTGCTCCATATGTTGGGGCCAGTTGCGGAACTGGTGGCAGACGACAGTCAGATATTGAAGCAGTGGGTGTTTCCAGACGGCGAATGTGTCGTCCCCCACACCAATGATTTTGCCAATGTTACATTACGTTTTGCAAATGGCGCGGTGCTGCAGATGCAGATCAGCTGGAGCATGGCCGTGCACGATGGATGGCTGTTGGACGTATTCGGCGACAAGGGCAGGGTGGCCGTGTCGTCTCCTACTTTCCCGACATCGCGGGACTGCGTGTTGCGCGGTGGGCAATTGGGTGGGACGATGGAGCCGATCGATGTTCCCGAGCACCTGAAAGCCGTGCCGGGCGTGGCGCTCGACTGGCAGAGCGATCCCCAGGCGAGCTTTCCCATGGCGTTGTCGATGCAGGCCATGGTTCAGGCCATACAGACGGGCGCTCCCGCTTCTCCCGATTTCGCCATGGCGCTTGAGGTGGAGCGTATTCAGGAAGCCATTCGTCTTTCCAGCCTCCAGCGATGCTGGGTGCGTATTTCCGACATGGAGTGAACGTCACATCCCGGTAAACCGCGGCGACCGCTTGTCCTTGAGGGCCGCTATACCTTCGCGATGATCGGCGCTGCGGACGCTAAGTGATTCATAGGCGATGCCGGCGTCCATCACGGCAACGGCGATACGCTTGAGTTCCAGATTGGTCAGCACCTTGGTCCAGCGGATCGCATTGGGTGCGCCATCGAGCAGTTTCTGGCAGAATGCGTAGACAGCCTGATCGAGTTCATCTCCGGGCAGGCAGTAGTTGATCAGACCGATCTCCGCGGCTTTCCGGGCCGTGAGCAACTCCCCGGTCAGCAGATATTCCTTTGCGCGCGTGAGACCGATACGCTGCGGCCATATCACGGCGCCCCCGTCGCCCGCCACCAGACCGATCCCGGCATGCGGATCGCCGATCCGGGCGGTATCAGCGGCGAAGATGATGTCGCAGAGCAGGGCGATGCTGGCGCCAAGGCCGACAGCATGCCCATTCATGCGACAGACGGCCGGCTTTTCGATGTCGAGCAGCGCGAATATGCTCCGCTTCGCCTGCCGCGCCTCATGATCGAACAGGTGCGGGTTCGCGGCTTTACGCTCCATATGGGCGATGTCACCGCCAGCGGAAATGCGCTTCCTGCGCCGGTCAGCAGGACGACGTCGGATTCCTTGTTCTGTCCGGCAAAGACAAGCGCCTCGGGCAGCTCGTCATGCAGGTCCAGATTGACTGCATTCAGCGCGTCCGGGCGATTGAACGTGAGGACCAGCAGTCGACTGCGGCGTTCAAGCAGGATCGTGCGATAGTGGGGAAGGTCTTGGCTCATCGACGGGTTCTCCTCTGCATGGCCTTATCACGCCGGAGCGATACTCACTTGTGCGGGGCTGGGAGCGGCATTTTATTTCGCAATAATAGGATAAGGCTAAGGCTACATAAGGAGAGCGAGCATGGCCGAATTTGAAGAGACATTGGATTAGGTGGTCGTCGGCAACGGCGCAGGATCGATGAGTTCGGCGCTGGTCATGCGCCACGCCGGGAAGTCCCTGGTGATCCTTGAAAAGTCTCCCTGGGCTGGCGGCACGACTTCAAAGTCCGGCGGCGTCATGTGGATACCGAATAATCGCTTCATGAAAGCGGCGGGCGTTTCGGACAGCACGGAGGCTGTCGTGACATACCTAGATGCGGTCGTGGTGACTGATGCCGGGGAGGCTCCCGGCAGTACGCCGGAAAAGCGGCGCGCCTATGCGGCGCAAGCAACCCGCATGGTAGACTCCTGATCGATAGGGGCATGAAACTGGAGCGGGCGACGGATTACTGGCCCGATTATTATGACGAGCTTCCCGGTGGGTGCAAAACGACGCGCGGTGTCGTTGCAGAGTTGTTCGATACCAACGAACTGGGCAATTGACGGGAAAAACTTCGGCCGGGGTTTCTCCCGGTGCCAGCCAAGCTGGATGAGGGCATGAAGCTGCCCTCTTATAAAAAGAGCTGGTCGGGTCGGAAGATGTTCCTGAAGGTTGTGTTCCGCACTGTCGCGTCCCGGCTGATGGGCAAGAAGATGGTGTCGGCGGGTGCTGCCCTGCAGGGCAGAATGTTGAAGGCCGCTCTGGACGCAGGTCGATATCCGCTTGGAATCGCCGGTTTCGGAACTGGTGGTCGATGACGGCAAAGTGGCTGGCGTCGTCACGGTGCAATCGCAAGTCTGGATCAGGCAGTGGAACATCCCTTTGCCTGGTATATCGATGACATGCTGGAAATGCCTGAGTTGCGTTATCTGCGCGAGATTGCGACCGATGCACGGCCAGTATTCCGATCCAGTTCCATCGCCGCGCAGCAGGCCGCTGTGGTTGCGGGGCTGGGTTTGGGCTTGCTGCACGTCTTCGCCGCAGACGCAGATGAGCGGCTGGTCCGAATTCTTCCCGAGCGTGTGGAGATCATCCGCAGCTATTGGCTCGTTATCCACGCCGAGCAGCAGAAGCTGCCCCGTGTTCGCGCAGTCGTGGACTTCCTGAACGACATTGTGGAACGAAACCGCCCGCATTTCTGACTGTTAGGAGGAGGCCCCGACGCATGCGTGTCGATCAAAGGCCTTCGATAAGACGGATCATCCGTGCTGCCTGCAGGCGTCCCGCGTTTGGGCTTGGGTGGCTTCCCTTGCCTAGCGGGGAGCCAACCCAGCAGTCAGGATCTCAACCATTTGCCGGGCAATGGTTTCCGCAGACATTGGGCCTTTCGGATCATGCCAGCGTCCCGGCCAGTTGAGTGCTCCGGCTAAGGTAAAAGCTGTCAGTTTCACATCGACCGGCGCGATTGATGCGTCTGCAATGCCATCCTGGATCAAAGCGCGCATGGCGAGATCGATGGCACGCTTCCGGGCGCGAAATTGCGCGGCCCCATCAGGCGACAGGAATTCATCACCCGTTCGCACGACGCACCGGCCGAAATCATCCATCATGATTTGCGCGTAACTGTTGAGGAAATATCGTAGCTTCGTTAGCCCATCACCGGGCTTGTCTTGCACGGATTCCTTGGCCGCGAGAAGCAATTCGAGACCGCGCGTGACGCACTCGATGAGCACCTGCTCCTTATTGCCAAGGTAATGGTAGATGGTGGGTTTGCTGATCCCCAGGCTTCCTGCAACGTCATCCAGCGACGTCGCGTGAAAGCCCCTGGCGTTGAACATTCGCACCGCCGCGCGGAGCACCGCTTCGCGTTTTTCCTCCCGATCCCGAACGCGTTCTTCAGCGGTCCGAAATGGCGAGGACATCGTTGATGCAGTCTTAGGTGACACGGGCCACTCCTTCGCAATCCTCTTGACAAAAAACTCAAAGATAAGCAACTTACTCATGAGTAGAAAAGATTGGCGACCTATTATCTATCCGGATTCGTGGATGTGCCAGATTTATGAAGGCTCGTCCGATATTCAGCGCATGGTTATTGCGCACAGCCTTTGAAGGAGAATGACGATGCAAGATCCTGTCGTAATCGCAAGCTATGCGCGGACGCCCATGGGTGGTTTTCAGGGCGTGTTTTCTTCGGTGAAGGCAACGGAACTAGGGTCGTCGGCCGTTAAAGCCGCTGTCGAGCGGGCAGGTGTCTCCCCTGATGCCGTCGACCGTATATATATGGGCTGTGTTTTGCCGGCAGGCCTGGGTCAGGCACCGGCAAGGCAGGTCGCAATAGGTGCTGGGCTTGGCCTCAACACGGAGGCGACGACCGTCAACAAGATGTGCGGATCCGGCATGCAGGCTGCCATAATGGCGTATGAAGCGTTGGCAGCGGGCACCGTGGATATTGTGATCGCGGGCGGCATGGAAAGCATGACCAATGCGCCCTACGCACTGCCGAAACATCGGACGGGGGCCCGCATCGGACACGACCGGATCGTCGACACCATGATGATGGACGGGCTGGAGGACGCCTATGAACCGGGTAAGGCAATGGGCGTGTTCGCCGAGGAAGCCGTCCGTGATTACCAGTTCACGCGAGCAGAGCAGGATGACTACGCGATCCGCTCCCTGGAACGCGCGAATGCCGCAATCGGTAGCGGGGCGTTCGCTCGCGAGATCACGCCCGTTACGGTCTCGGGCCGTGGGGGCGACACGGTGATCGACACTGACGAGCAACCGGGCAAAGCCAAGCCGGAGAAGATACCGGGCCTGAAACCCGCCTTCCTCAAGGACGGCACCATTACTGCGGCAAATGCGTCCTCCATTTCCGATGGCGCGGCAGCATTGGTGATGACGCGCCAGAGTGTCGCCGAGAAGCAGGGCTTGACGATTGTGGCGCGCGTTCTGGCCACGGCGGGGCACGCGCACGAGCCAGCGAAATTCACGACTGCGCCCGTGCCCGCCATACGCAAGGCCCTGGAAAAGGCCGGGTGGAGCGTGGCTGACGTCGATCTGTTCGAGATCAACGAGGCATTCGCCGTGGTCGCGATGATTGCCGCGAAGGAACTTGGCATTTCGGCGGACAAGATCAACGTCAATGGCGGAGCGACTGCGCTTGGTCATCCGATCGGCGCTTCGGGCGCACGCATAGTGGCGACATTGCTGGCGGCCCTGGAAAATCGGGGACTGAAGCGCGGTGTCGCGAGCCTTTGCATTGGGGGTGGCGAGGCCACTGCCATGGCAGTCGAACTGGTCTGAATTTCGCGGGAGTTTTAGGAAATGGATATCAATGGATTGGCCGCCATCGTTACAGGTGGCGCCTCCGGGCTGGGCAAGGCAACGGCAAAGATGCTGGCCGCCAACGGAGCAAAAGTCGCGATCTTCGATCTTAACGAGGAAGCGGGGCAAGCCGCTGCAGCCGAAATTGGCGGAGTTTATGTCAGCGTCAACGTTGCGGACGACGCCAGCGTTGCTGCGGGACTTGATGCAGCCGAGGCGGCGAATGGCACGGCGCGGATTCTCGTAAACTGCGCCGGAATTGCGCCAGCGGCTAAGACCGTGGGCAAGGAAAATGTGCCGCACGCACTCGATACCTTCGCCAAGACCGTCACGATCAATCTGATCGGAACGTTCAACGTCATATCCAAATTTGCGGCGCGTGCTGTTGCAGCGGACGAGATTGACGGCGAACGGGGCGTGATCGTCAATACCGCATCCGTGGCAGCGTATGACGGGCAGATCGGGCAGGCCGCATACAGTGCGTCCAAAGGCGGCGTGGTCGGCATGACCCTGCCCATCGCGCGCGATCTGGCGCAGCACAAGATCCGCGTCATGACGATCGCGCCCGGCATCTTCCTGACGCCGATGCTCGAAGCCTTTCCGCAGAATGTGCAGGATGCCTTGGGCGCGCAGGTGCCGCATCCTAGCCGCCTGGGCAAGCCCGCGGAATATGCGCAGTTGGTGGAATCGATCGTACGAAACCCGATGCTGAATGGTGACGTAATACGCCTGGACGGGGCGATTCGCATGGCACCCCGATGAGCGGGGGGGACGGATTAGCGCTACTCGTCGAGGATGGGATCGGGCGGATAACGCTGGATCGTCCCGAGGCCGGAAACGCCATCGGCTTGCCGATGGCGCGTGCATTGCTGGCCGCGGCAATACGGTACGAGAATGATGCCACGGTGCGCTGCATATTGCTGACCGGAAATGGTCGCCTGTTTTGTGCAGGCGGAGACGTTCAGTTGTTGGGCGGAGCAGGCGATCAGCGACCGCAAGTCTTAAGCGAATTGATCGCAACTCTGCATGCTGCCATTCAACGTCTGGCGCGTGCACCCAAACCTTTGGTGACGCTGGTGAACGGCCCTGCAGCCGGCGCTGGCTTCAGCCTGGCCATACTGGGGGATGTTGTGATTGCCGGGCGATCGGCGCATTTCACGGCAGCTTACAGTGCCATCGGCCTGACGCCCGATGGCGGCCTTAGTTGGTTGCTTCCCCGACTGGTAGGGCTGCGCAAGGCGCAGGAGATCATTCTCACCAACCGGCGGATCAAGAGCGACGAAGCCGAGCGGATCGGCATCGTCACGCGGACCGTGGATGACGATGCGCTTGTCGCTGAAGGTTTGTCCGTGGCACGTGCGTTGGCGAATGGCCCTCTAAAGGCAATTGCGGCGGCACGTGCGCTGCTTGCCGACAGTTTTGGCGCGGGGTTCGAAACGCAGTTGGATCGAGAACTGCGCTCTATGGTCGTCGCAGGCGCATCGACTGAAAGTGACGAAGGCCTAAGCGCGCTGTTGAGCAAGCGGCCCCCCGACTTTCGAGGAGCACATAATGGCTGAAGCTTACATCGTGGAAGCCGTGCGCGCGGCGGGTGGCAAGCGCAAGGGAGCGCTGGCAGGCGTCGTCCGGAGCCCTCAAGTGCGAAATCAATCCTTTCGAAACGTTGGTCAGACGGGGCTTCGGGAGTGCTGGTTGCAAGCGAAGCGGCGATCAAGGCGCTGGAGCGCGCTGGCTTGAAGCCGGATGACATCGACTTGTTCGAGTGAACGAAGCATTTGCCTCCATCCCGATGGCGTGGCTGAAAGCGATTGGTGCAGATCCGGCTAAGCTGAACGTGAGCGCCATTGCGTTGGGGCACCCATTGGGCACGAGCGGCACAAAGCTGATGTCGACGCTGATACATGGGTTGCGCGCGCGTGGAAAACGCTACGGTCTCCAGGCAATGTGCGAAGGTGGCGTCATGGCCAATGTTACGATCGTGGAAGCCCTCTGATGGCCTTGCCGCCGCCCTTGCGCTGAGCGCCGAAGGCATCAACATGGGCACGCGTTTTTGTGCCACCGTCGAAGCGCCGATCCACCAGAATGTGAAACAGTTTATCGTTGACAATGACGAGCGCGGCACGAACCTCATCTTCAGGAACTTTCACAATACGGGTCGCGTCGCGAAAAACAGCGTGTCGGATCAAGTGGTCGAAATATCCAGGCGCGACGGCGCAGTGTTCGAGGATATCCAGTCATTGGTCTCCCGCGCGAAAGGCAGAGTTGCGCTGGAAACGGGTGATATCGACGCAGGTCTGGTGTGGGCCGGCAAGTCCAGGGCTTGATCCATGACATCCCCACATGTGGCGATCTTATCGACCGGATAATGGAGGATGCCGAGGTTATCATAGGGCGACGTCTGGCGGGCATGCTGGCCGCCTGAGCGTGGCTATTAACTTCTTCAGGCGTCCTCCGCATGCCGCGATGCGGATGTGATCGCGATGGCCAGATCGGCATGTAGTTCCAGACCCGTGACGTGAAGAGCAGAGTGCGCCGAGTCCAGTTGGAATCGGTGGATCACCTTTCCATTCAATGTGTGGAAACAGGCAACGGAATAGGATCCGGCTTCCATTCCAGGAATGCTAATGTCGATAGGCATGGGCGGTTGATCCCTGATGACCAGTCCGTCCCGCGACATATGCTTGGTCCGGAGCAACCATATCACAGCCTGATGTTCGTCCGCGCAGCCGAATATCGCCACATCGCGGCGAGACACGGTAATCTCTTCGTTCAAGTTGCGTCGTCGGAACTGCGTCCAGTCGATCAGCGGGAGAAATGCAGACAGCGCATGCTGCGCGCGCCGCATCCCTGCGGTAAGCACATGAGGGTGGCGGTTGGGCCAGCGCATGCCGCCACCGGCGCCGCCGCTCGCCAGATGCGCCCATTGTATGTGCCGGAAATATTCGTCGTCAAAGGCTTCGGGCAAGGTGACACGCTTGTCCTTGAAACGGTGGATCGGCCCATGTTCGGAATCGAACACCGGACGCCCGTCACTCGCGTCCTGCACCGCCGCCCGCATGAGCCGTCCGACCGCAAGGGCCGGAGCCACAGTATCGCGCGGATCGTCGATCGTGCCATGCGCGTAGAGATGAGTATTGGCGAAATCGAGCGCGGGATGGCGAAATATCGGTTCAGCGAGCGAGGGGTGCTTCAATAGCTCCGGCCCGAAGATCGAGACGGTCTGCAAATGCGCCCGTCCGTGCCGTGCCTCCTCCCGGGCCCGGAGCCACGGTCCCACATCGTTGATGAAAGGCGCGAAAACGGCAGGGTCATCGCCGCCATGTGCCGGGTGCATCTCATTCCACAGATCCCAAGCGAAAATGGCGGGGCTGGCACCCCAGCGGTCCGTTGCAAAAGCAAGCCGCGTTTTGATGGCGTCCCGCGTCGCTGGGCATGTGAGCAGCTTTCGTCGGCTGGCACAGGGGCCGCCATTGCGCTTATTGTAGGGGTGATGGCGCCAGCGGAGCCAGGTGAAGAAGGTGTCATAGGGCGTCAGCAGCACATGCAGGCCCACCTTCTCCAGCAGGGCAAACAGGTCATCCCATAACCGTACCATGTTCGGCGCGAATTGGCCCGCCGGTTTTTCCAGATAGCGGTGCTCGCCATGGCAATATTCCAGCATCAGGCGCAGGCATGTCACTCCATTCGCCTTAAGCCAGCGCAGATGCCGCTCGACGGCGGGAAGGTCGCGGCGGCGAAACAGACCCGTCAACTCCGGCCAGGTAATCGCGTCGTTCTGGCCGATCGGCGTCCAGCTATGCCCCTCTTCGGTCAGGAAGTAGGGGCTGCCTGGGCGAGTAGTGATCCAGGGTAGAGAGGCGGACGCCTTTCCCATGGCAAAGTTCGCTGCGAAGCTGGCCGTCAATGGGTCGCTCGACACGCGCATTCTGGAATCCCGGATGATCAAAACCAGCCTTCCAGATACCGTTCAGGCATAGAAGTGCAAAGCCCCAAAGACTTCGCTTTGACGCGCCAAGTTATAGACAAGCCTCAAGATATGGCTGGTCGAACCCGAACCCGCGGGCCTTCTCCAACGTGTACGGGCGCAGACCCATGGCGCGATATTCGCCGATAATCTTGCCGTTTTCATCCTCGGAAATATACTCGAATTTGAAGAGTTCCTGTGTGACGATCACGTCGCCTTCCATGCCGATCACTTCGGTGACGTTCGTCACACGGCGTGAACCGTCGCGCAGGCGCTTGACCTGCACGATGAGGTCGACAGAATCGGCGATCTGCTTGGAAATGGCTTCCTTTGGAATCTTGATGTCCCCCATCAGGATCATATTCTCCATACGGCCCAGGCATTCGCGCGGGCTGTTGCTATGAAGCGTACACATGGAGCCGTCATGGCCGGTGTTCATCGCGGCGAGCAAATCGAAGCATTCCGCACCACGAATTTCGCCCAGGATGATGCGATCCGGGCGCATACGCAGGGCGTTCTTGACGAGATCGCCGATGGTGATCGCGCCTTGCCCCTCAAGGTTCGCCGGGCGCGTTTCCAGCGGTAGCCAATGCGGTTGTTGCAGGCGAAGTTCGGCGGCGTCCTCAATGGTCAGCACGCGCTCGCCCGGATCGATCATCTTGGACAGGGCATTGAGCATCGTGGTCTTGCCCGAGCCGGTGCCGCCCGAAATAACGATGTTGAAACGGCATGCGCCCGCGATCTTCAGCGCGGTGCACATCTTCTGATCCATCGCGCCCCAGGTGGCGAGATTATCGAGCGTGATTGGCTTGGCGGAGAATTTACGGATCGAGATCGCCGTGCCTTTAAGGCTCAGCGGCGGCACGATGACGTTGACGCGTGAGCCGTCGGGCAGGCGCGCGTCGGCCAGCGGCGTAGTCTGGTCGACGCGGCGGCCGACCTTGTTCACGATCCGCTGGGCGATCTGGAACAGGTGTTCCTCATCACGGAACTGGATCGGGGCAATGGTCAGCTTGCCCTTTTTTTCGATATAGGTCTGGAGCGGGCCGTTCACCATGATGTCCGTGATGTCCGGATCGTTCAGCAATTCTTCAAGCGGGCCGAGGCCCAGCAACTCATCGACCAGCACCTTTTCCAGCGCGAATTGCTCGCGGCGGTTGAGAGTCAGCTTGAGTTCGGCCAGCACTTCCATGATGATCGGTCGAAATTCTTCGGCCAGTTCGTCTTTGGACAGCGTTGCGGCGGCTTCGGGGTCTACGCGTTCCAACAGGCGAGGAAGCACCTGCTCCTTGATCTTGTGGACCGACGCTTCGAAACCCTGTGCCTGCTCCTGTGGCGCATGTTCCAGATTTGCCCGGTCGGATAGGCGGGCGAGGGCATCCGCATTGCGCTGCGCCTGGGGCGACGCGGCAGATAGCGGATCGGCAGAAGCGAGCGCGGCCGGGGTGATCGGCGGAAATTGCTCGCCGCCTCGAACGTCTGGCTCGCGCGGTGCTGCCCCGCCACCTTGCTGCATCGGTCGGGCCACGCCAAAGGCAGGCTTTCCGCCGCCGGGTCCACTCTTCCGTCCAAATGCGCTCATGATGTTCCTGCAACGAAATGAATGTGCGGT
>JBPPMC010000051.1:0-50699 GCA_051305835.1 Sphingobium sp. | reverse complement strand
GCCAGACAAGCGCGGCAAGACCGCAGCGGTCAATCTCCAGGCAGCCTAAAAGCTGACAGGATCGGGCGGCGGGATGCGTGGCAGCAATGCCCCGCCCGCCGCCGATTTCTACCATGGCGGTCGCGCCATGGATTTCTTCCCGGTATGAGGACAGATTATATGACCCATTCCGATTTCTGCCGCCAGCAAGCCGCCAAGGCCCAGTCTGACGCCGACGCAACCAAGCTGGACAACGTCCGGGACCGGTGCCTGCGTTCGATGTCCGCCTGGACGGAGATGGCTGATCGCGCGGAACGCGTTGCTGCCGAACGCGAGGTCCGCGAAGCGGCTTCTGCTGCAGCGCGGGTGATGTAAGTAACACACCGCATTGACTAGCGGCGAAGCGGCAGGAAGTTGCGACATACCGTTGAGACTCGCCTGCCGCTCCCTGCTATCATGACGCAGCGCTGGGATGAGCGCTGAAGGGCGAGAGCGTAAAAGCGCCGGAATTCCACGCAAGGGAAACGCCTGTCACACCGGAGAGGGAGTGATGTCATGATGGACGTGAATTACCTTTTGCACCGCCAGCAGGTATCCCTGATCAGGGCCGCACTTGCCGTCTCACCCGAAAGCCGCGCCGTCCATCTGGGGCTGGCGCGCGCCTATCGCGATCGGGTCGATGCCTACCGAAATCAGAACCGCGCCGCCTCGCTGCACTGAGCGGCGGACACCTTCTGTAAAACTGCCATTCATCTTGCATCTGCAATGAAGGCAGCCATGAACATCATTTCCCCCACTCGATCATCGCTGGCGCTGTCTTTGGCGGCATTGGCTGCTTGCGCCGCGCCGCAGAACAAGGTGGAAATCGGGTTGATCAATGCAGGCGTATCGCCGCGCATGGCTGGCTGTATGGCGGATCGCATGATCGATCGCCTTAGCCTAGCGCAACTAAAACGGCTCCAATCGCTCGCTAAAGTGAGCAGGGCAGACCCGCATAACATTAGCGTGGATCAACTACTTCATAATGTACGCACACTGGAAGACCCGGAAATCGTCGGCGTCACGAGCAAAGCCGCGTTGGTATGCGCCTTAGGCGGCTGAGCACTTTGCAACTTTGCAAAGTGCTTTTGCGAAGTCCCGCTGGCCTTCCATTGGAAGCTATGGTTTAGGAAACGCCGAACTCCCGTTCCTCCACGCGAAAGAGGCAGCTTCCATGAACATCCATGAATATCAGGCGAAGGAACTCCTGGCCAAATTCGGCGCCCCCGTTCCTTCCGGCTATGCGGCACTTACCGTTGACGAAGCCGTTGCCGCAGCGGGCAAGCTGCCGGGGCCGCTATATGTCGTAAAGGCGCAGATCCATGCTGGTGGTCGTGGCAAGGGCAAATTCAAGGAACTCGGCCCCGACGCAAAAGGCGGCGTCCGGCTTGCCAAGACTCTGGATGAAGTGAAGGCCGCTGCGACCGACATGCTCGGCAACACGCTGGTGACGATCCAGACCGGCGCAGCTGGCAAGCAGGTCAACCGCCTGTACATCACCGATGGCGCGGACATCGCCAAAGAATATTACCTTGCCCTGCTCGTCGATCGCGGCACCGGGCGGGTCGCGTTCGTTGTTTCGACCGAAGGCGGGATGGACATCGAGGAAGTGGCGCATTCGACGCCCGAAAAGATCCACAGCTTCGCCGTCGATCCTGCGACCGGCTTCCAGCCGCACCACGGCCGCAGCGTCGCCAAGGCGCTGAACCTGACGGGCGATCTTTCCAAGCAGGCTGCCAAGGTTGCCGAAGCGCTCTATGCGGCTTTTATCGGCACTGATGCCGAGCAGATCGAAATCAATCCCCTGGCGCAAACGGCTGATAATCAGCTTCTTGTGCTGGACGCCAAGGTCGGCTTCGATGGCAACGCCCTTTTCCGCCACAAAGACCTCATGGAATTGCGCGACGAAACCGAAGAAGATCCTGCCGAACTCGAAGCGTCCAAGTACGACCTTGCCTACATCAAGCTGGATGGCGATATCGGTTGCATGGTCAACGGCGCCGGCCTTGCCATGGCGACGATGGATATCATCAAGTTGAACGGCATGTTCCCCGCGAACTTCCTGGACGTAGGCGGCGGCGCAACGAAGGAAAAGGTGACGGCCGCATTCAAGATCATCCTTTCCGATCCTGCCGTTAAGGGCATATTGGTCAACATCTTCGGCGGCATCATGCGCTGCGACATCATCGCGGAAGGCATTGTTGCAGCGGCGAAGGAAGTGAACCTCTCGGTTCCCCTCGTCGTTCGTCTGGAAGGCACGAACGTGCAACAGGGCAAGGACATACTGGCGGCTTCTGGCCTTCCCATCGTGTCCGCAGAAGATCTTGGCGATGCAGCACGCAAGATCGTCGCGCAGGTCAAGGAAGCGGCATAATCGGCAAGCATTGATGAGGCGACGCTACGGCACGGCCTCATCAATGCGTTACCCTTGCGTTGAATGGGCAAAAAGCCCATCTGATGCCGACAACTTCCACAGGCAGAGGCATAGCTGGAGGCTCAAAATATGAAGATTCTCGTCCCGGTAAAGCGGGTAATTGATTATAATGTGAAGCCCCGCGTGAAAGCGGATGGCACGGGCGTCGACCTGGCGAACGTCAAGATGTCGATGAATCCGTTCGACGAAATCGCAGTGGAAGAAGCAATCCGCCTGCGTGAAAAGGGCGTCGCTACCGAGATCGTCGCGATCTCCATTGGCGTTGCCAAGTCGCAGGAAACGCTGCGTACGGCCCTCGCCATGGGTGCCGACCGCGCGATCCTGATCCAGACCGACGACGAAGTTGAGCCTTTGGGCGTTGCCAAGTTGCTCGCAAAGGTAGTCGAGGAAGAACAGCCCGGCCTGATCATTCTAGGCAAGCAGGCCATTGATGATGACAGCAATCAGACTGGCCAGATGCTGGCCGCATTGCTGGGCCGTCCGCAGGGCACATTCGCTTCGAAGGTCGAAGTCGAAGGCGACAGCGTGTCGGTTACGCGCGAAGTGGATGGCGGACTCGAAACGGTCAAGCTATCGCTGCCCGCGATCATAACGACTGATCTTCGTCTGAATGAGCCGCGTTATGCCTCCCTGCCGAACATCATGAAGGCCAAGAGCAAGCCGCTCGCACAGAAGACCCCGGCTGACTACGGCGTGGATATCGCGCCGCGTCTTGAAACACTGAAGGTCGTCGAACCGCCAAAGCGTTCCGCCGGCATCAAGGTTGCCGACGTGGATGAACTGGTGGCGAAACTCAAGGCGATGGGAGTTGCAGCATGAAGACGCTCGTTTGGGTCGAACATGAAGGCGGCGCGCTGAAAGACGCGACGCTGGCCGTGGTTACTGCCGCTGGCAAACTTGGCGAAGTGCATTTGCTCGTGGCTGGTAAGGATGTCGGTGGCGTCGCCGAGCAGGCGGCGAAGATTGCGGGCGTGGGCAAGGTGCATGTCGCAGACGATGCGAGCCTTGAGCACGCACTGGCCGAGAATGTCGCGCCGCTGATCGTCGAATTAATGGGTCACCATGATGCGTTTCTTGCGCCCGCGACGAGCCACGGCAAGAACATCGCACCACGCGTAGCCGCTCTGCTCGACGTTATGCAGATCAGCGACATATTGTCGGTCGAAAGCGAGGACACGTTCACGCGTCCGACCTATGCCGGCAATGCGATCGCAACCGTCAAGTCGAAGGACGCCAAGAAAGTCATTACCGTACGCGGTACGGCTTTCGAGAAAGCAGCAACCGAAGGCGGCAGCGGCACGATCGAAGCTGTGAGCGGTGCAAGCGATGCTGGCACGTCGAACTTCGTCGGCGCGGAAATCGCCAAGCTGGAGCGTCCAGAATTGACCTCGGCCAAGATCATCGTGTCGGGTGGCCGGGCGTTGAAGGACGGCCCGACGTTCGAAGAAACGATCTACCCTCTCGCCGACAAGCTGGGCGCGGCCGTAGGCGCTTCGCGCGCCGCGGTCGATGCGGGGTACGTGCCCAACGACTATCAGGTCGGGCAGACCGGCAAGATCGTGGCGCCGGAAGTCTATGTCGCAGTCGGCATATCCGGGGCGATCCAGCATCTGGCAGGCATGAAGGACAGCAAGACCATCATCGCCATCAACAAGGACGAAGACGCACCCATCTTTCAGGTCGCGGACATCGGCCTCGTTGGCGATCTCTTCAAGATCGTGCCCGAGCTAACCAGCAAGCTCTGATTATTCCCAACCTGGAAAATCGAAACGCCCCGGCAGCAATGCCGGGGCGCTTTGGTTTGTTAACTTACCGGATCAGCAGCGGGCTACATCGCCATCCCGATCGATTTCCCGCGCTTGCCCCGCCTCCTCCACATTATGCTGCGGATGAAGTGGTGCTATGCGCAGTACCAGATATCCCGCCAGAGCTGACAGCAACGATCCCATCAATATACCGATCTTGGCCTCTTCAACCAGTTGCAGTGCATTGGGAAATGCCAGGCCTCCGATGAACAGGCTCATCGTAAAGCCGATGCCGCAGAGCAACGCCATCCCGTATATCTGCAACCAGGTTGCACCTCGCGGCTTGGCCGCTAACCCCAGCTTCACGGCAGCCAGAACGCTAAGGTAAATGCCGATCTGCTTCCCAAGAAAAAGCCCGGCAGCAATTCCCAGCGGAAGTGGCGCGAAAATCTGCGAAAGCCCGACACCCGCAAGCGATACGCCTGCATTGGCGAAACCGAAGAGCGGCACGACAAGATAGGCGCTCCATGGATGCAAGGCATGTTCCAGCCGATGGAGAGGGCTGTCCTGCGCATCCGGTGTGCCAGGCGTAACGCGGATGGGGATAGTGAAAGCGGCGAGGACGCCTGCAATTGTCGCATGCACTCCGGATAGCAGCACTGCGTACCAAAGCGCGGCGAAACACAGGAAATAGATGGGCAGCGACTTCACGCCCCCACGATTAAGCCCGAACATCAGCCCGATGATTACCGCCGCGACGAGCAACGCCATCCCGTTTATCCCGTGCGTGTATACAAGAGCGATAATCGCCACCGCTCCCATGTCGTCCACGATCGCCACGGTCATCAGAAGTAGCTTCAGAGACGTGGGTGCGCGCTTGCCCAGCAGGGCCAATACCCCGATCGCAAACGCAATGTCGGTCGCCGCGGGGATTGCCCAGCCGTTAAGTAATGCTGGATCTCCGCTGATCGACCACAGATAGAGCAGCGCCGGAACAGCCATCCCTGCTACCGCCGCGATCATCGGCAATCGACGAGCGGTCCAATTGGAAAGCCGCCCATCCAGAAATTCCCGCTTTATTTCAAGACCGACGAGCAGGAAGAAAATCGCCATCAGTCCATCGTTGATCCACAGATGAACGGTCATGGTTCCGAGTTTCGGTGTCAGCACAGGGCCGACCGCGGCATGAACGAAGTCGTGATACCAATGTGAAACCGGCTCAGAAGCATTGGCCGCGACCAGCGCAAGACCCGCCGCTAGGATGAGCAACGCTCCGCTACCCGCTTCGCTCGCCAGAAAGTTACGCAACGCTGAGTTGTCCGATTGCTTCCGCATCATCCCGCAATTCCCTCTGACGATGCCACGTTAAGATACCCTATCGGAAATCCGATGCTCGGGGTCAAATGGTGGAGGATCGAAAAGACGACTTGCAAATACATCCATAATGGAGATTAGTGGATCCACGAGCCGCTTTGGGGGGCGACTTTCATCGATAGTTTTACGATCTTCGTCGGCCTTGCGGCTGCCTTTCAGCATGAAATAATGCTGTTTGCTGCCATAGGGCTGATCATGGGGGGCGTTGACGAGCTTCTGATTGATATGGCGTATGTTTGCCGGGCAATCTGGCGGCGGGCTATCATCTATCGACGGCACACTGCCATGACGATGGCGACGCTGCCCTTGCCTGATCACCCGGGACGCATGGCGGTGTTCATACCCGCATGGCAGGAGTCCGACGTGATCGGCCCGATGTTGTGGACGGCTCTCCAAAAATGGGGCCAGGGCAGTTACCGGATCTTTGTCGGCACATATCCCAATGATCCCAAAACCACGGCAGAAGTGCTTGCGCTGGCGCAGTCGGAACCCAGGATCATATCGGTCATCAACGCAATGGATGGCCCGACGACCAAGGCCGATTGCCTCAACAATCTCTGGCATGCCATGTTGCGCGAAGAAGCCGCAGAAGGCGCGCAGTTCAAGGCGATCGTCCTGCACGACGCCGAAGATGTGGTGCATCCCGACGAGCTACGGCTGCTCGACCGGATGATCGATCGCTTCGATCTGGTGCAATTACCGGTTGTACCGCTGCGCAGCCAGCAATCGCAGTGGGTCGCTGGACACTATGGCGACGAATTTGCCGAGGCCCACGGCAAGTTTCTGGTCGTGCGGGAAGCGCTCGGGGCATCGGTGCCATCCGCCGGGGTTGGGTGCGCATTGCGACGGGGCGCACTTGCGCTGTTGGCGGCAGATCAGGGCGGCAAACCTTTTGATTCGCAATCGCTGACCGAAGATTATGAAATAGGCCTGCGACTGGCCGAGCGGGGATGCCGCGGCGTTTTCGTGCGCATGAACGATGCAACCGGACAGCCGGTCTGCAGTCAGGGACACTTTCCCGAAACGCTGGCGGAAGCCGTGCGCCAAAAGACGCGCTGGACGGTTGGAATATCCTTGGCGGGCTGGGATCGCCTTGGTTGGCATGGCGGCTTCTTCGAACGATGGATGCGGCTGCGCGATCGTGGTGCGGCCCTTTCTGCGCTCGTGTTGTTCGCCGCTTATCTGGGCGGGGTCGGTTGGTTGCTGCTCTGGCTTATCGACCTGTCGAGCGGCCCGGCACTCTCCCCGATGTCCCCGCTTCTGACCGAACTTCTCAATGTCACGGCCATATTGATGGTGTGGCGGATGATCGTTCGCGCATGGTTCGTGGGGCGTGCTTATGGCTGGCGGCAGGCTCTGTTATCGATTCCGCGAGCGGCTGTGGCCAATATTATCGCCATTATTGCCGCGCGGCGCGCGCTGTTTGCCTATATCAAATTATTGAGGGGCGCCCCGCTTCTCTGGGACAAGACGCACCATCGCTTTCCTGCCGAAGCGCCGCGGAAAGGATGATGGATGTCGCGCATGGCCGGGGAAGGCCGCTTCGTTTTCTTTTCATCGTGCTTCTTTGCTGGGCAGCCGGTCGCCTCGCCGCCGCTCATCGCTGGTGGGACGTGCCGCCCCCGCATGTGCAAGTTGCACAGCCCCTGACTCGCTCTGTCTTCGCACAAGCCTTTGCGGCGGACCGTAAGGTCACGAGGCTCCATCGAGAACATCAACGGGCAGGTCCGTCCGAGTCACCCCCGTTAGCCAGTGTATCAAGACAGTCCTTATCCGCACCGTCCGGAAAGACGAAGATGGAACCGCGCTTCGCTCTGGCAACAACGCAGTCCCGAGCTGGAGCAACCGCTCCGGCTTCGCCGCCGCCTTTCCCGGAAGCACCCTTGATGCCTTCTGCAAGCACGCCGGGGCGATGGTCGCTGAGCAGTTGGTTGTTCTGGCGCGATGCCGGGAGCAACCCAAGCCTGGCCGGTGTCGGGCAACTGGGTGGATCGCAGGCGGGTTTGAGGATCGCGTACCAACTCCTACCCGGGACGCCGGAAAAACTGGCGCTGTATGGCCGCCTCACCTCTGCATTGCGGCGGCCCCGGCAATCCGAAGCCGCGATAGGCGTCTCCCTCCAGCCTGTGCGAACAATAGCGGTGCGCATCGCTGTGGAACGACGCATCGCTCTGGATCAGGGTCGCCGGAACGCCATGTCTGCAATGGCGGTCGGCGGGATCGGACCACTCACTTTACCCGCTAACATCATGCTGGAAGGCTATGGTCAGGCGGGCGTCGTCGGACTGCGAAGCCGCGACGCTTTTGCGGACGGCAAGTTGGCCCTCTCGCACGCCATTCATCCCAAAGTGCCTGTCTTCGCCGGCGTCAGTATTTCGGGTGGCGCGCAACCGCAGGTCGCACGGCTGGATATCGGGCCGCAGATCGAAGCCAAGTTCAACCTTGGGGATCAGCCTGCCCGATTATCGGCGGAATGGCGGCAACGCGTCGCAGGAAATGCCCGCCCCGGATCAGGACCAGCGATCACGCTCGCAGCCGATTTCTAGGCTGCGACCGAGAACGCCTTTATATCGCCGCGCTTTGCGATTAGGCCGGATCTTCGATGGACATTTATCTGCCCATAGCCAATTTGTCGGTCAACGCGCTTGTGATCATTGCGTTGGGCGGCGTCGTGGGCGTGCTATCCGGCATGTTCGGTGTGGGCGGCGGCTTCCTGACGACACCCCTTCTCATCTTCTACGGCATCCCCCCGACTGTCGCCGCTGCATCTGCCGCGACTCAAGTGACCGGCGCCAGTGTTTCGGGCGTTTTCACGCACTTGTCGCGCAAGACCGTTGATGTGCAGATGGGCAGCGTGATGGTGGTCGGCGGGATCATTGGCGCGCTGATCGGGGCTGCGCTGTTTCGCATTCTCCAGCAACTCGGGCAGATCGATACCGTGATCGGTATTCTCTACGTGCTGATGCTGGGGTCGATCGGATCGCTGATGGCGAAGGAATCGATCCAGTCGCTCATTGCCATGCGCACGGGCAAGCGTCCCCCTGCCCGAACCCGGCGTCATCATCCACTCGTTGCGGCGCTCCCGATGCGGTGGCGGTTCTATCGCTCGGGCTTGTATATTTCTCCGCTTGCGCCGCTGCTGCTGGGCGTGGCGACGGGCATATTGACGATGCTTCTGGGCGTTGGCGGCGGCTTCATCATGGTGCCTGCGATGCTGTATTTGCTGGGCATGACGACGCAGGTGGTGGTCGGAACTTCGCTATTTCAGATCCTGTTTGTTACCATGGCGACCACGATGGTGCACAGTCTGACGACAAAGGCAGTCGATCTGGTCCTGGCGCTACTCCTGCTGATCGGCAGCGTAGTTGGCGCGCAGGTCGGCACGCGTATATCGATGGCCGCGCGGCCGGAATATCTGCGCATCATCCTTGCCTTCATCGTGCTGATCATCGCCGTGCGCATGGCGCTCGGTCTCGGCTGGCGACCTGATGAAATCTATACGGTGCAGTTGCAGTGACTATGCGTATGGCGCTCCTGCTGCCGTTTGCCCTGCTGCTGGGCGCGGCCAAGGCTCCGATGCTGGTGCCCGACGTGTCGCAGCGAGAGATTGAAATCCAGTACAGCTTCACAGGCGCGCAATTGCTGCTGTTCGGCGCGATCGTGTATCCCGATGGACGGTTGCCTGACCATAAGACCGACATCGTCGTGGTTCTCAAAGGCCCGGACCAGTCGATCACCATGCGGGAAAAGCAGAAGGTCGCCGGAATCTGGGTAAATGCCGATAGCGCCCGGTTCCGCTCTGCCCCCAGCTTCTACGCCATGGCATCATCCCGGCCGATCGACAAAATCGTGGACGACCGCACCGCCGCAATCTTTGAAATGGGCGTCGACAAGCTGCAACTGTCCCCCGCCTCGCTGAACAACAGCGCGGAGATTGAGCGGTTTCAGGAAGGCCTGGTCGATCTTCGCCGCCGCAACGGCCTTTTCGTCGAACGGCCCGGTTCGGTAGAGATAACCGATGGCGTATTGTACCGCGCGCGGCTTCCGCTATCGGCGCGGGTGATCGTCGGCAATTATACGGCGGAAACATTCCTGGTGCAGAACGGCAGGGTAGTTGCAGCGGCGACGCGCGATATCGTCATCCGCAAGTCCGGCTTTGAACGATCCATTGCCCAGGCGGCGGAGAACTGGTCATTCCTGTACGGCTTGGCCGCGATTGCGATGGCGGTGAGCATGGGATGGGCAGCAGGCGCGATCGCCCGCCGCATTTGACGCTAAGCGAATTTTTACCGGTTACCGTTACCCCGGCATTGTGGGCAGTTCCGCATTGCCAGTTGGGAAAGCACGGAAACCGTATGAACAGTATGACGGGCGCCGCCCAGTTCGAACAGGCAATGCAGAACACCAGTGCGTCTGCCGCCGGACCCTCCATGGGCTTCGTGTTCCAGATCGCCGGGTCCAGCTCGCAAGTGCTGCTGGAGACAGCACGTCTCGCGGAATATAGCCACGACCGCGATCCCTCCATATCCATGGCAGGTCAGGTCGGCAGTCAGGTGAAGATGCGCGTCGGCCATAGCTGGCTTGTAGCCAATGTCCGGACGATGGTGCTGGACCGTCACGACACATCCAAGATCATCGCCGAAATAGACTTTCTGGGTGAAGGCGACGAGGAACGGTTGACGGGCAAGATCTACGGCTTCCGCCGCGGTGTCACGCGCTACCCGACTCCCGGAACGGATGTGTTTCCGGTGTCGAGCGCGGAGATGAATCAAATCTACGCCGCCGATGAACGGCCCAATGTGCAGGTGGGCATGGTCTACCCCACCACCAGCACGCGCGCCGCGCTCTATGTCGATTCCATGCTTGGCAAGCATTTCGCGCTATTGGGATCGACCGGCACCGGCAAGTCCACCAGCGCCGCGCTCATCCTGCACCGTATCTGCGATCTGGCGCCGCAGGGCCATATCGTGATGATCGACCCGCATGGCGAATATTCGGCGGCGTTTCGCCACAATGGCGCATTGTTCGACGTCAACAACCTCGCCCTCCCCTACTGGCTCATGAATTTCGAGGAACATTGCGAAGTGTTCGTGACGTCCGAAGGGTCGGAACGAACGCTGGACAGCGACATCCTCGCCAAATGCCTGCTCGCCGCGCGCAGCAAGAACCGGCTCGCGGAAAGCACCGGACGACTGACGGTCGACTCCCCGATTCCTTATTTGCTGTCGGACCTTACGAACATCCTGCAGAACGAAATGGGGAAGCTGGACAAGGGTACGAACGCCCTCCCCTACATGCGGCTGAAGACCAAGATAGACGAGATCAAGAGCGATCCGCGCTATAGCTTCATGTTTTCAGGGATGCTCGTGGCGGACACGATGCAAAGCTTCCTTGCGAAGATTTTCCGCCTGCCGTCCGAAGGCAAGCCTATCTCGATCATCGACGTGTCGGCGATGCCGTCCGACATTACCTCCGTCGTCGTGTCGGTGCTGGCGCGCCTGATATTCGACTATGCGATCTGGGCACGCACCGAACAGCAGCGCCCGATCCTGCTCGTGTGTGAAGAAGCGCACCGCTACATCCCCAGCAGCAAGATCGGTGGCGGTCAGGCCGTTCGCAAAATTTTGGAGCGGATCGCCAAGGAAGGCCGCAAATACGGTATTGCGCTGGGCCTTATCACACAGCGTCCGTCGGATTTGGCGGAGGGCGTGCTCTCCCAATGCGGCACGATCATCGCCATGCGCCTGAACAACGATCGCGATCAGGCCTTTGTGAAGGCCGCCATGCCCGAAGGCGCGCGCGGTTTCCTCGATTCCATTCCGGCCCTGCGCAACCGGGAGTGTATCATCTGCGGCGAAGGCGTCGCCGTGCCGATCCGCGTGGCGCTGGATGATCTGGAGGAGCACCGCCGTCCAGCATCAAGCGATCCGAGCTTCACCGCACAATGGCGCGAAAGCGGGGGCGAACAGGAAATACTGGAGCGCACCGTAACGCGCTGGCGCAATCAGGGACGATAATCAGCCCGTCGGGGCCATGCGTCCCGTCGGCTCGGTAGCGGCGTTGGTTTGCTCCCGGCATTCCTCCTCATGCGGCGGCACCAGCAACTTCGTCGTCCGCCAGCCCCCGTGGAGGTAATAGGCGCCCGCCATTATCAATGACGTCACCGATCCGACCGGAAAACTGAGCCAGATGGCATCCGCGCCAATCGCCGGATAGGCCAGATGGTAGAAGCCGAGGCGCACAGGATAGAGTGCGACAAGCAAGATCATCAGCGGTGCAAAGACAACTCCGTTGGAGCGCATCGTGCCGAACAACACCATGGTGAGGCCGAAGAGCATGAAGCTCCAACTCGCAAGGAACTGCATGTGACGAGCAACGTCGATTGCAGGGCTGGCGCTCCCCAGGAACAGCGCAAGAACCGGGCGATCGAAGGCGAGCATCAGGCCGATCAGCGATCCGGTCATGATCATGTTGAACGCCATCCCGCGCCATGTGATGCCGTTCACGCGATCCCAGCGGCCCGCGCCGATATTCTGCGCGACCATTGCGCTGACCGCCGCCCCGATCGCCATGGCGGGCATTTGCAGGTAGGTCCATAATTGCTGCGCGGCGCCGTAGGCCGCTGATGTCAGCAATCCTTCGCGATTGACGAGGCCGATCATGATCAGGCCCGCGGTGGATATCACGATCATCTGGAGGCCCATTGGGAAGCCCTTGGTCACGATGATGCGCAACTGCGCGACGCTGGGAAACAGATATGCCACTTCCTTGCCGCGCAGACGCAGGGGCAAGTCCTTCCGATACGCATATACCAGCAGGGCAAACAGGCTGACGTAGCCCGCCACGGCGGTCGCGGCTGCGGATCCGGCGATGCCCATTGCCGGGATCGGCCCTGCGCCCAAAATGAACAGCGGATTGAGGCCGCTATCCAGAATGACACTGAGGATCATGAACCACAGCGGCGTAACCGAATCGCCCGAACCGCGCAGGCCCATCATGATCATCACGGTCATAAGGGAGGCGGGCATCGCGAGGAATATTACCCGCAAATAGGTCAGGGCGAGATCGAATGCCGCGCCCGGTGTCGCCAACATGCGCAATATGGCGGGCGCGCCTACCCACCCGGCGGCAGCGACGAACAGCGACAATATGAAGCAGAAGCCGACGGCGGACCCGAAAGCCATGCGGGCGGCATCCACGTCACGGCGTCCAAAAGCCTGCCCGACCATCACCGTCGCCGCCATGCCGAAACCGAATACGGCGGAGAACAGCAGGAACATGATGATGTTCGCGTTGGCCGTCGCCGCCAACGCGCTTTCGCCAAGGAAGCGGCCCACCCAGATGGAATTAATCGAGCCGTTCAGCGACTGAAGAATATTGGAGGCAAGCGTCGGCAGGGCGAACAGCAGCAACGTGCTGTTGATCGGACCGCTCGTCAGATCCCTGCGTTTGTCGCCAGCGATCGCCGCCATATTACCCCAACCGCGCCAGTGCTTCTGCCAGACGCTCTGCCTCTGCCGATTTTTCCGCATGATCGGCCCGCGCCTTCTCCACCGCTTCGGGCTTGGCGCGCTCCACGAAGCTCGCATTGCCAAGCCGCCCGGCCAGCGCGTCGCGCTCCTTGGCGGCGGCCTCCATCGCTTTCGTCAGGCGTGCCTTTTCGGCGGCTAGGTCGATCACGCCTTCCAGCGGGAGAATGAACGTCGCCTCATCCACGACGATCTGCGCAGCGCCCGCTTCGCTTGCTTCGCCATAGGTGATGCTCTCGATCCGGGCCATCCGCGACAGCGACGTCTGCTGACGTGCGAGGCGCGCCTGAGTGGCTTCCGATGCATTGCGGACGATAGCCTTCATCTTCGCGCCCGGTGGCACGTTGAGTTCGGTGCGGCCGGTACGGATCGCCTGCACAAGGCGGATCAGCCAGTCGATCTCCGCACTCGCCTCCGGATCGATCGCATGCGCATCGGCCTGCGGCCAGTGCGCGACGATCAGGTCACCATCGCGCGCGCCCATGGCGTGCCATAATTCTTCGGTGATGAAGGGCATGAACGGGTGGAGCATGACGAGGATCTGATCGAACACCCACCCCGCCACGGCCTTGGTCTCGTCAGTAACCTGACCCTTGATAAGTTCCAGATACCAGTCGCAGAACCGGTCCCATACGAAGTGGTAGATGGCGTTGGCCCCGGCATCGAAGCGCAAATCCGCCATGGCGAGATCGAGCGCCTGAACGGTGGCGATAGTCTCCGCGATGATCCAGCGGTTGACTGGCAGCGCGGCGTCGGGTGCGCGCAATGTTGCCGAAGCTCCAATCTCATTGGATTGCAGGAAGCGCGCGGCGTTCCACAGCTTCGTCGCGAAGTTGCGATAGCCCTGAACGCGGTTCTCATCCATTTTGATGTCACGGCCCTGGCTTTCCATGGCCGCCATGAAGAAGCGCAGCGCGTCGGCGCCATAGGCATCGATCAGGCCCAGCGGATCGACCGTGTTCCCCTTCGACTTGGACATCTTTGCGCCGTCAGCCGCGCGCACGAGACCATGCAGGTAGAGCCGCTTCCACGGCACGTCCTTCATGAACTCGATGCCCTGCATCGCCATCCGCGCGTCCCAGAAGAACAGGATATCGAACCCGGAAATCAGCAGGTCATTGGGATAATGCCGCGCAACCTGCGCTGTCTCATCCGGCCAGCCAAGCGTGCCGAACGGCCACAGCGCCGAGGAGAACCAGGTGTCGAGAACGTCGGGATCGCGAGTCAGGCGCTTATTACCTGCCAGTTCCTGCGCCGTCGTCTCATCTTCCGCCACATAGGCTTTGCCGTCTTCGTCAAACCACGCCGGTATCTGATGCCCCCACCACAGCTGGCGCGACACGCACCACGGCTGAATGTTGTCCATCCAGTTGAAGTAGGTCTTCTCCCATGTCTTCGGTACGATCTCGATAGCGCCGGACTTGACCGCCTCGATGGCGGGCTTCGCGAGCGTCTCCGCGTCGACATACCATTGATCAGTGAGCCAAGGCTCAATGACCACGCCGGACCGGTCACCATAGGGGGTCTGGATCACGCGGTCCTCGACCTTGTCGAGCAGGCCGAGCACATCAATGGCATCGACCACGGCTTTGCGAGCATCGAAGCGGTCCAGGCCGAGATATGCGTCCGGGATCAGGCCATCAGTGACTTGCACGACTTTCGCGTCGGCATCGAGCATGTTGAGCATGTCGGCGGCCTTGAAGCCCGCGCGCTTGCCGACTTCGAAATCGTTGAAGTCATGGCCCGGCGTGATCTTTACCGCACCAGAGCCGAGTTCCGGGTCGGCATGTTCATCTGCAACGATCGGGATCAGGCGACCCGTGATAGGTAGCTTCACCATCGTACCGATCAGCGCCTGATAGCGCTCGTCGGCGGGATTAACCGCGACCGCCATGTCGGCCAGCATCGTCTCCGGCCGCGTCGTAGCGACGGAGATATGGCCGGAGCCATCCGCAAGCGGATATCGGAAATGCCAGAACTTGCCGTTGATCTCCCGCGTCTCGACTTCCAGATCAGAAATAGCGGTCTTCAGGCCCGGATCCCAATTTACAAGCCGCTTATCGCGATACAGAAGCCCGCGGTTATACAGTTCCACGAAGACCTTGATGACGGCCTTCGAAAACCCCTCGTCCATCGTGAAGCGCTCGTTCGCCCAGTCCATCGAGCAGCCGAGGCGGCGCAGCTGGCGTGTGATCTCACCGCCGCTTTCTTCCTTCCATTCCCAGACTTTCGCGATGAATTCCTCACGCGTGAAGTCAGTGCGCTTCTGCTGGCGCAGGTTCATCTGCCGCTCGACGACCATCTGTGTCGCGATGCCCGCATGGTCGGTGCCCACGACCCATAGGGCATCCTTGCCGCGCAGCCGCTCGTAGCGCACGACAATATCCTGCAACGTGTTGTCAAGCGCGTGGCCGATATGGAGGCTGCCCGTCACATTTGGCGGCGGATTGACGATGGTGAATGGCGTGGCGTCCGGGCGATCAGGCCGAAACAAGCCATTTTCTTCCCAATGGCTATACCAGCGGGCTTCTATTTCGGCGGGATCGAAGGTTTTTGGCAGGTCGGTCATGCGACTGCCTTTAGGGTTCAAACTCCGCCACCGCAACGGTCCTCACGGAACGAACGGGAGGGTGAAGGGGAGTATCTAAACGGTCAGAGATCCCGGCCAGTGATCCGCGCAATTTCCTTGGCCACCATCGCCTCGACCAGTTCCGGCAGCTTCGCATCCAACCATTGCTTCATCATCGGACGCAGCAATTCGCGCACCAGCGCCTCAAGAGTATTATCGTCGCCGTTCTGCGGCTTTACCAACATCGCGGATAATGTGGACAGCGAATGGCGGGCAGCCACTTCGCTTTCCACCGAAAGCATCGAATCAGGCGCAGCAGCCGCGAATGATTCGCTGACCTGTTCGATAGCGGGCTTAGCTGGCGGCTGGATCATTTCGGGCATTTCCGACGTGGTAGGCGTAGTTGGCCGAGGCTCAGGCGCGGCTACAGGTGACGCTTCGCTATGATCGAACGCGTCGGTCAACTCCAGAACCTCGTCGACCTCTGCATTTCGGAGAACGCCTACCGATTCCTCGTCCGTTTCCGTGTCGACCTCAGGCTCGGATGCGGCACGGCCCCGGCGCAAGATGCGTGGAGCGACCCCACGTGCGGCTTCGTCGCCTTCCTCGGCGATGATGCGCTTGATGGAGGAGAGTATCTCTTCCATCGAGGGTTCCTTGCTCATGTCCCCCATAGCCTGCCTCACATTACCCTGTTTGCACCCGATGGCAACGCGCGGCGTTAACCATCATTTCGATGTATCAGGCGCTACCTTGGCGTTTTGTGCGGGCGTGTCAACGGTGCGTGTCGCCACGGGCAGAGGCGCGGGATCACCGCCCCAATCCAGTAGCTTATTCTTTACGCGGTCATAATTCCGAACCGGGTCGTACAGAACCACCCCTTCCAGGTTGAGATCGTTCGCTTCGGCATGGCCCATCGCGGCCAGGAGCGAGAAGCCCGCCACATAGGCGTTGCGCTGTGCCGAAACCAGTTCCACACGCGCAGTCAGCGCTTCCTGCTCCGCGTTCAATATGTCTAGGACGGTACGACTGCCGACCGAGTTTTCCGCCCTAACGCCTTCAAGCGAAAGCGAGGTCGCGCTCACTGCGGTCTGGCTGGACACGATCGTCTGCAATGACGCCTGCCAACTCGCGTAAGCGGCGCGCACCTGCGCTATCACGCCACGTTCCGTCTCGATCTCGCGCTCGATCGTCTGCGATTCGAGGGCTTGCTGTTGGCGCACCTGTGCGGCGGGGCGGCCACCCTGATAAAGCGGTACATTCAACTGAACACCGGCCGAAGCCGTCTTGTTGATCTGCGCCGAGTTTGCGACGCCGCCACCATTATCGAGCGTCTTAAGATAGTTCGTATAGCCCGCCTGCGTGAATGCCGAGATCGTCGGACGAGCAGCAGCACGCGCCGCCTTCACATCATAGACGGCCGCTTCGCGCTGCTTCTTGGCAGAAAGGATGTCGGGATTATCCGCAACCGCGACCTGCACCGCAAAGTCGGGACTTTGCGGCAGGTTCGGAAGCGGCGGCGGTGTTTCGAGGTTTCCCGGTTCCGAACCGACGAGCGCAATATAATTCTCACGCGACCGGATCAGGTTCGCTTCCGCCGTCTGCAAGTCACTACGTGCAAGTGCGAGCCGGGATTGAGACTGGGCGATGTCGGTGCGGGTCAGGTCGCCGACCTGGAACCGATCGTTCGTGGCCTGAAGGTTCACGTCCAACACGCCGACGTTCGCGCGATTGAGCGAGACGATCGCACTATCGCGGATCACATCCATATAAGCGGCGACGACCTGCGAGAAGATCGACGCTTCCGTACCCCGCAAGTCGGCGCGACCTGCGTCCACCCGGATTTTGGCGCCACGAACACCATTCTTTACTGCGCCACCCGCATAGATCGGCACTGTGACCTGCGCACTGGCATTGGCCGTTCGTTGCGGCGAAGTGAAGCTGATCGTAGGCTTCAGGATGCTCTCAGTGTAAGATGCGCTGGCATCGGCGCTGGGCCTGCCGCCTGCCTTTTGGATAGGCACATTCTCATCGACTGCGCGTTGGCCAGCCCGCGCACCCGTAAGCGTCGGATTGCTTTGATAGGCTTTGAGCAACGCCTCCTGCAACGTTTCCGCTGCTGCTGTTTGCACCCCAAATATAAAAGCTGCGGACGTTCCCAGCAGGGCAAGACGCCGGACCGCGTACAGTCTCTTCAAATTCCCACCCTTTTCTTGCCTTAAAATACGAATGTTTTTGGCCGGGCAAAACCCGGCAACGTCGCCATTTCAATGTCTGCGATATGTGTCAGTCCAAAGGATGTGCCGCTCTTGCGCCCCGTCGCAAGCCGCGACACACCCTTGTCGATCAGCCCAGTAGCAACGCGCCCCTTGTCAGCCAGTTGATCCACCAGCGCCGAAGGCACATCTTCCACTGCGCCATCGATTATCACGACATCATAAGGCGCACCGTCCGGATATCCTTCAGCCAAAGACCCTTGCACGATTTTCACGGAAGACGGGAAGGCCGCGTCGCCGGAAACCCCCGCTTCATCGACCGCCGTAACCTGAGCGCCCATCGCTGCCAGTACCGCAGCGGTATAGCCACTCGCCGCACCGATCAGCAGAACCTTCTCGCCGCGCTTGATTGCCGCCTCGGTCAACAGGCGTCCCGTCGCCAGTGGCGGATTGAGGCTGCGCCCATTTCCCAGTGGAACGGGCCGGTCAATATACGCCATGGCCCGACGCGACGCCGGCACATAGGCTTCGCGCGGCACTTGGGACATCGCCTCTATAACCCGCACATCGCTAACGTCGCTGGTGCGAAGTTGGCTCTCCACCATGGCGGCGCGCATCGAGGCGAAATCAGGTTCAGTCACCACAGGTCTCCGATTGGCACAACTGTATTGCAAATACAATACAGCAGATAGGTTTCGAAACCTCTAATTCACCTGCACCCGCACGCCAAGCAGCTTTACGTGGCGGACCACGACATTTTTCGCGCCGGATTGGCAACTTATCCGATGTTTAGGCTATGAGCATGGCGCGACGCTTGACTTTGGATCGGAGCCTGCGCATTGGCGTGCTCCCCACGACAACGGTTTGGCCCGATGGCGGAGTGGTTACGCAGAGGACTGCAAATCCTTGCACGCCGGTTCGATTCCGGCTCGGGCCTCCACCCTTGCATAAAAACCTCCGTGGTTGCTTGCGTTAGGCACCGTTGTATCACAGGTTAGCCATCCTTGCGAGACATTTCCCATTCCGCCAACAGGGAAATTGCGCGAGTCGCAAGCCCCTCTTGATCGGCGGCGCGGGTGTATAGAGCGACCTCATCATCGCGACTGTGGCCGGATACCGACTTCATGGATTGGTTGCCCATTCCGAGGTTCGCCATGCGACGCATATTGGCCTTGCGCAGGCCGTGGGCGCTGCATTGGGGCAACCCGGCATCGTCGCATTGGTCGCGAAACCAGTTGCCGAATCCGGCGCTCGTAAATGGCTTTCCATATTCGGTCAGCAAAAGCGGTCCATCGGCAGGCTGTGGCGGCATGGCGACAATGGCTTCCAGCAACTGCGGCGCGATCGGGATGCGCAGCGTCTTGCCAGTCTTGCTCTGCGTGACCGTGATCGTACCGTCCTTTATGTCTGCCATCGACATGCGGTAGGCGTCGGCGCGGCGCTGCCCGGTCCACAGCATCAACTCCATAGCGAGGCGCGCTTTGCTGCCTATCGGGTGCTTCGCGCGGAAAAGGTCTATTTCGCCTTCCGTCCATGTATGGAACGTCCCGGCCTTCACCTTCACCCGCTCGGACTGGCGAACAGGGTTGGTAGCGATCATGTCCAACTTGATTGCAAAGTCGAACAGGCGGACCAATTCCTTGCGCAGCTTCTTAGCCGCCTCCGGTCCTCCCTCCATGCGCTTGCCGACCATCTTGCGTTCAAGACGCTCGGCAATAATCTGGTCGATATGGTCGAACGTGACATCGCGCACGTATCCGGTGCCATATTTTTCGCGAAACTTGTCGAGAATGTTTCTGATCTTGCGGCGCGTCTGATCGGTGGGACCAAGGCGCGAGGGAACGGATACGTAGGCGGCAACCAAGGCGGCGATCGTTCCCTGAATCGTCCTCGCCTTCCCTGGCTCTACCTTGCCAAGCCCATCGAGACACAGCCGGTATTCCTCGCGGAACTCTTCCGTCCCGAATTGCGCTTTGAAATAGTAGGGCGCAAAACCTTTCCGGCGAAAGCGTAGGCGCTCCTTTTTGTGGCGATCCATGAACGCGCTTACGTATTTCGGGAGCAACCTGCGTCTCATCTACCTAGCAGCCTGTCCATGCTATTCACCTTCGCAGGCGCGTCTTTAAGTGTCGAAAATACGATGTTGCCATGTGGATCTATCGTTACCTGAAAATCCCGTACGCCAGCAGACTGCGCGGCCTTCATGACCCTTGCAATATCAGCCTGTTTGAAACGCGCAGGAGCATTCATCCTACCCCTCCTTGATTGGCTGGGGGTGGGCCATGCTTTGCGATGAAACCGGACCATGCGGCTTCGTAGCTATCTTTGTTGCAGGTCGGGCAGTAGAAGACCCCGCAAGCTGACGGGTATCCGAAGTCCGCCCATGTCTCGTGATCTTCAAGATCAGGAACGAAGCCCGCTTCCCACTGGTCGAACGGCAACAATGTCGATTGCCCGATCGTAAACTCCGGGCCTTTGCGCCAGAAGCATTCATGCGGTGCAACGCCATACATCGGGTACTCGCCGTCGCAGAACTCACATGCCGCGCCAGGGATACCCACCGGGACGGCGGAGACAACTTCGGCTCCGTTCATGGTACTATTCTCCACGTACTGCCCTTTCAATCCGGTGCTGCTCGCGCTGGCGGATGTTTTCAAATCTGGTGATCCAGGCGAGATTAGTATCTCGATTGTTTGCGGAGTTGCCGTCTAGATGGCCGACCTCACACCCTTCGGGCGGCTGGCCATGGAAGGTTATGCAAACAACCCGATGCACCTTATGCCGCTTAGGCTTGCCATCTCTAGATAAGAGAACGCATTGATAGCCATACCGATCAATATAGCCCTTCAAATCTCCCCCTATTACAAGCCAGTCAAAAGGCTTGCCTCGGCGATATGAGATGCATTTTCGCGGGACGGAACGGACGACGCCTTGTCGTGACACGATATACAGTCCTTCGTAACCCGGAACGTCTTTCCATTCACTTGTGCCACACGCCCTATCTTCCATCCCCTTCCTCCTTCGTGTCAGCATATTGGGGGAGTTTTGCGCAGTCAGGGCATAGAAGGCGGTGACTGGCGTTGCGGGAGCCACATTCGATGCAGGTGTCAGTGCCTTGGGTCATGACTTCATCTGCATTGCTGAAATGCCGCCCTTGATCTGGCGCAGGAAGAATGTCGGCTTATCGCGCTCATGAAAATGCCAGCCCCAGCCAATCTTGTTTCCGTGCCGGTTGAACATTTCCACGTTGCTGTTGATCAGGCGCAGGGCATATTCTTCTTGGCCGTCATCGCAGGTTATGATGATCTTCATCGCCCCGCCTCACTAGCGCGCCGCCGCTTGGCGATGTCGGTTACTGGTTCACGCCGTCCTGTAGGTAGCGACCATTGGCGATGACCCTCGGGGGGTGACTCGGCCACGATCTTCTGGCCAAGGTTGTTGGTGTAGTATGGGAGGGTCATGATGGTTCTGCCGGTTCAGGGGCAACGGCATTCGCGGTGAGTTCGGCTATCTGCTTTTTCAGCCGCCAAACAATGTCCTCGCCATAACCTTGCGACGGACGTGGAAGCAGTCCGAGGATGCTTGTTATTGCGTCGTAGGCATCCGCTTTCGGAGCAAGCCGCGCCACTTCATCTCGCAGCATAGAGATTTCCTCGATGCAGCGCTGCGTCATGTCGATCACGTCTTTGTCGGTCATCTCTATAATCCCTTCCCGCGCACATTATCCGTCGCGCGGTTTGTTTCCCGACGGAGGGGTGTGGTTATTGCGCCCTGATCTTGCGGCCGTAGGAGGCGCGGCAGTGATACCGGCGAGCCTCCGCGTGAACCCAATTTACCGCGTATTGCTGGCGGCGCTTTGCATTCAGTCCGGCTTTCCTCGTGGCGTATCGCTGGAGGCGCAGGATCCGTGCCCGCTCCCGTTGCTCCGGCGTCATCATCGACGCTTTGAGAAGGTAATGCATGCGCCTCACCTCATCCTCGCTTAGCGCGCGGGTTTTGGACACGGCTTCCAGGCGTTCCAGGGCGGTCATTTCCCGCCTTTCAAACGTGCTTCGGCATCATCCATCGCCAGATCGACGCCGGACATTAGCGCGCTGTCAAAGCTATCGATCGCTTCCCGGTGTTGGTCCGCGTCGGCGCGAATGGCTTTCAGGTCGATGATCGTGGTTGCGGCGTCTGCGCGGCCGATTAGGTCGGCGGCGGCGTCTTGCGCTGGGTGTGTCGCCTCGCCCTGCTGGCTCTGGTCCGGGCCTTCGATGACTTCGCCGGTTTGGGGATCGTGGGCGTCACTCTGTATCTGATGCTCGAGCGCATCCAAGCGGTTCATAGGCTGCTGTGGCTCGGGCGCAGTGTTGCCCACCGCTGAAAGCAGCGTAGCGCTTGCGGTAGTTGCGTCGGCGCGCATCATATCGTCGCGCTCGAATGCGGCTTCAACGTCAGTCGATTGCGGCAAGCGCTTGGCGTGATGCTTAATGACGGTCTTGATCGCGCCTTCGTCGTAGAAGGATGTCCATTGCAGGCTGTTCTTCGCCATTCCTTGCTCACGCGCTTTTTCGATGCGCCAGCGGGGCATGAAGTCACGGCTTATCGTGCCGTCTTTCAGTTTCACGATGGAGTAGGCGCCAATCACCTGCCCCGGCTCTTTCATCGTCGGCTTATGATAAATGCGCTGGTCATCTCCCAGAAGGTAATCAAAATCGTCATTTTCGTAGACCGCGTGAGCGTTCCAATCGGAGATTTCACCGCTGTTGCGAACTTTTTTCATGATTCCGGCGACCATGGGCATCCACTGCGCCTTGCCCTTAAACGGCACGATCGCGCCTTCTCTGCCATCAGGTAGAAGGCCGTCCTGCGCTGCCTTCATCAGCGCGCCGAAAAGAGACGAGCGATCGACGTTTAGCAGGTCAGGATTCGAGCTGACCGCCGTGACAGCAACGCGATGAAACTTCTCAACGGGTATGTGAGCAGGAAGCGCCATCTTGATCTGGGCCTCCATCTTACCGATGGTCTGTCGGAGAACCGTCATTTCGTTGGCGCGTTGTTGCTGCACCGTAAGTTGCGTTGCCATTAGGCTGCCTTTCTATTGTGATAATTGTGTCGCTTGCACGCCTTGCACCCGCCCACGGCCAGCGTGTTTTCGGCGGTCATCGCGTGGCCAGCATGGCAAACCGCTCCCCTGCGCGGCGCAGGCTTATGCCTGCCCTTTCGGACCATATCGGTGGTGTTCTGGAGTGCGGTTCCAGGAAAAAGATGGGCTGGATTTACGCACGCTGGAGTGTCGCAGCGATGGCACATGAGCCAAGCAGCCGGGTAATCTCGAACCAGCATCTCATACGAGAGCCGATGGGGGCGCTCGAGCCGGTCACCAAACCAAAAGTCGCCGTAACCTTTCTCGTTGTGCGAACCCATCCAAAGCCAGCACCCGCTATTCGGCTCTGGCGAAACCTTGTCCCAAAACCGTACCGGCAGCCGGGGATCGCCAAAATGTATCATGGAGCAATTTCCTTCACGTCAAAGCGTCGATAGCCTTTGCGGCCCTTGAGAATTTCCCCGACCATCTCGGATGTGATTTCCCGGTCCGGCGTGCCCTTTGTCTGGTTCGCGGTAATCTTGTGCTGCTCGAGCACCACCGCGCCTGCCGTGCCGATCTTCATCATCAGTTCGGCTTTCAGTGTGTCAGCGCGGTCGCTGGCCTCCTTGGCTGCCGCCTTGGCCGTCAGAAATTCAGCAGCGAGATTATCGGCGGCGATGTCGTGGCGCAGGTCTGCAACTTCCGCAGTCGGCTCACCGAAGGATTCAACTATGGCGTCGCCGTCCCGCGTGTAATCCGGCGCAGGCGGCGTGCCTGCCTCGATTGAGCGCCAGAAGGCAGATACGCGCGCCTCAATGTCGGCATAGATCACGGGTCGGAAGCTATACTCGAACCGGCGCAGTTCATTTCCGCCAACCAGAACGATCACGTCGCCCCAATCGACGCCCGCCAAGCCCTGATAGGACTGGTTCTGCAGCAGGTAATTTATCGGTGGCTCGTCGCCCCACTTCTTTGCGACGAGCCAGTCTGCAGTTTTCACCTCCAGGATGCCGCGTCCGCGCTTGGGGCACATCACCATCTTGTCAGGGTGCCCGCCTAAACCTTTGCCGTTCTCAAGCCGCTTGGGTGTCTCCAGTGGGCGGTATCCGTAGCGCTCACATGCCGCTTCCACGATCACGCTTTCGAGACGGATGCCCCATTCGATGCGCTCATTGCCGCCGAAGTCTGGCGTTGCGATCGTGCCGTTCTTACGGTGCCACAACTCGAAATGCGTGAGCCATGGACTTGCGCCGAACAGCGCCGCGACTTCCGATGCGCCGACTACTGACGAGCGGAAAGCGTCGTCGCCATCGCCTGTGAGGATAGACGTCACGGCGTTCACAGCGCCAAAACCTTAGCAATACGCCCAGCATCAACACCGATCAGCGCAGTAATCAGATCCCCGAGTTGCCGCCGGGCAAGCTCGTCATGCATTTCCATCGCGCCAAGCAGATGCTCGTCCAGGTCGCCATGCGGATCATTGACGTATGCGTGAAATTCCCGGTGGCACTGTTCGGCTTCTTCCAGCACGGAGAGGATTGTCGAGGGGTGTGCGAGGATGGTCATGTTTCTAGCTCCTAACATTCGGAATAAGGTTCATGCAGACCACGAACATCGCGATTAAGCCGATAGCGGCGGCGATGATCTGGAACGGGGTGTCCTGCGGCTCGGCGTCCATCACCCCTCTCCCTGCGCTTGGGAGATTGCGGCGTCACACCGGCTTCGTGCCAATTGCAGCGGAACAGCGTCTTCGGGTTCGCCATCCCAATCGACATAATGCTGGTGCAGAGCGGCGCGCGCTTCTTGCAGCGCTTCCAGCAATGCGGGCGCTACGGCGATCAGGCGGGCATTAGCCTCCGCCTCAAGTACGTCTTTCGCACTGTGCTTATGGCCGTTTTTCGCCGATCCACTGTTACGGATCACTGCATTGCAGATGACTATGCCGGTGGTGCTGGTAACCCGCCTACCTGACGAGTTCTTGGATACCGCCCACGGTCCCGGAGTGTGCAGATCGCTCATACCTCCCCCCGTCCAACAGCCCGCGAGACATCGGGAAGGCTGATCGCCATCCAATGGGAAGGCTGTTCATCGCCGCGATTTGTGAAAACCCAAGCGCCTGCATCGCCGTAATCCAGATCGAATTTCCAGATTGGGCAATCGTCGCCAAATGGCTTGTAAAGCATACTGCCTAGCCGGATTATCGGCTTCATGTCGGGGACGGGCCAGTGCAACAACACTTCCTGTTTCACATCAGGAAATTCGTCAGCGAGAAGTTTCCACGCGCTCATACTTCTTCCCCATCAAATTCTTCAATTTTGCTCAGCAGCGGGTGCTGGAATGACTTCTCCCCGCGCTCTTCAATGACTTCGGCGATCAGGTCGTAAGCCTGCCCGAGACGGCCATCTTTCCAGCCACCGGTGCCTTCGTAGATGTGGCGGGCGGGTACTGTGGCGCTCACTTTGCAGCGTCCCTGCTGGTGGCGCGGGTTGCCCATTCGACGCAGCGCTCATGCCCATCTGACGTGAAGCCATCGTCATCGACTTCGGCTATCTCCGACAGGGCGCGGGTCAGCCGCTCGATCTCGACAGCCATTGCTGTCAGAGCGTTTTGAGCGGCGGCGTAATCACGCTGGCAGGTTTCCGTCCAAGGCTCCCCGCTTTTGATCACGGAGGCGAAGAAGGCCAACGTGTTGCCTATGGCTCCTTGATCGCTCATTGTCCGTCCCCATGTGCGCGCGAGATTGCGGCGGTGACCGTCTGCCAAATGGAACTATCGGTCGAAGAGTCGAACCCGTAGGTATCGAGGACCAGTTCCAGCGCTTCCAGCATTAAAGGTGCGGCCAAGAACAAGGCTCGATCAGACACCATCTGCTTATGGTTGTGGTTGGTCGTGATCATCTGCGCCACCGTCGCAGCGCCGCGCATTATTTGGCCGCGTTCGCCAATCGTTAGTTCGCTCATTGTCCGCCATCCTTCCCAACAGCCCGCGAGACATCGGCGGCGGCAATCTCAGCGTCCTCTTGGAAGTCCATGGCGATGCGCATTTCGGCGTATTGCTGAGCGCCAGACTTGCCGTATTCGTAATGCGGGTGCGTGGTGATGTCATAATCCCACAGGTGCTGCATCAGGTGAGCGGCGGCTTCATTAGCGACCTTGTGCTGCATGGCATCGGTCATAAAACCGAACACGGTAGCGGCGCCGAAGGTCTCAGCGTAGGAGTCCTTGACCGGCATCGCGAGGTTGCAGAACAACGCCCATGCGTATTCAGGATCGTCCTTGATGACGGCCTTTAGGGCTGCATATTCGTGGATCTTGCTCATGCAGCAATTGCCTTTCCAGCATCCATGCAGACCACGGCAGGCGCGAAATAGACGCCGACGATATTATGCTGGCAGAACTCGGCTAGGCAGATGTCGTCAGCCCAGACGCGGACGTAGGGAATGTCAGCGTGAAGCCCGGACTTAGTGCAGGCTTCGATGCGAGTGACGCCATTGCGGCCGACCTTGTGGTAGCAAGGATCACTGTCCGCATCGATGAAAACGTCGATCTCGCTGATCGGCTGCTCAACAGGATGCTCTTTCATGCCGCCATCTTCCTTCCGATATTGAGACAAGTCAGCGCGGTCAGCAGGGGGATGCCGAAATGCAGCGCCAAGGTTTCCGCCTTCTCCAGAACGCGGGCAGGCAGGACGCAATGCGGGCAATAATCGCCCTCGATCTCGCGTTCGCAGGAGCCGCAGCGTTCAACCGCCGGAGTTCCGCCGTGTCCGCCGCATTCATCGCAGCACCGCGTTATCGGCGAAGGGCTGTTGAGGTTCATGACGATGCCGCGACCGTTGCATTCTTCGCAGGGGGTGAGGTCTAGCGCGGTGAGCGCCTGTGTCTGGTGTGTGGGGTGGCTGTGGTAGGTCATGATGCGTAACCATCGGGGCGCGCAGGAATGGCGTCAGACGATGCAAAACCGAAGAACGGCAGGAAGTGGAAAGCCTGCCCGCGCTCGATCATAAGTGCCGCACCTTGGATTTCGTTTGAGGCCCAAGCAGCGGCCCTAGCAGCGGCCCCAGCAGCGTCCCTAGCAGCGTCCCTAGCAGCGGCCCCAGCAGCGTCCCCAGCAGCGACCCCAGCAGCGACCCCAGCAGCGTCCCTAGCAGCGGCCCTAGCAGCGTCCCTAGCAGCGACCCCAGCAGCGACCCCAGCAGCGGCCCATTGCGCTGGCGTCATTTGATCCAGATGCCACCAGAAATCCAAGAGCTTCGACCACTGGTCGCCTAGCACCTTCCCGGGATCAGTCAGAACAATCGACGGTGCGCCATCCATGCTGTCATTGACGGATCGCAGCAGAACGGCGTGAGCGCGGCTGATTTTCAGCAGATCGGCGGCCAGGCGGTCGGCTTCGGCCTGCGCGGTGTTATGGATAGCGCGAGGCTCCATGCCGCCGATCAGATGAAGCACCTGACCCTGCGCGCACATACACCCAATATTCTCGGGGTCAGCGTCGTATGCCCGCATGTCGATCAGACTACCCTTGTACGGGTGGCCTTCGGGGCTATCCCAGCGCGCAATCAGGTCAGATATGGTTTGCGTCATCATCAGTTCCCATTCGCCAGCGTGACTGCGTGGCTTGTTGGGAGTGTGTATATATACGCATACGGATAAGCGCAAGCGCCATTATGCGTCCGCGTATTATTTATTTACGTCGTTTTTGCCCGCAGAAGTGAGAAAAGCCTTATTCCGGCCTGATCGAAGCTACCACAATAGCGATGATCTTGACCTCTTCGATCCCCTCGCCTGGTTCATCGCAGCGAAATGCCTGAAAGGACGGGTTGCTGGATCGCGGAACAAGCCATCCGACACCATTTTCGTCCTCAACATACTCTTTGCAAGTCGTTTCGACACCATCGTTGAAGCGGCGGCGCTGCACAATCACCCGCTTTCCGCTTGGAATCGGTGTGCTGCCCCATACCGTTTGGCACTCAATGATGGTGCCAGGCGGATAAATGAGATTCATACTCTCGCCACGGACCCTAAGACCATAACGGTCTTTGGCTGGTGCGTTGCTATTTCCTATTCCGGTAAACTCGACCCATTCGTCGGGTTCCCACTGCCATGCATCTTTGAACACGCCCGCCTCGACATCTGCAACAACCCGGAGACTCGGACCAAGCCGCGCCGCACTGAATTGTTCACCTATGTCATTGTTTCCAACGAATGTCGCGAAATCTTCGCCGATCAGTTCAGCCATTTTCAACAAGTGTTGATGCTCAGGCACTGAGCCGGTTTCCCAGCGCGAGACCGTAGCCTGCTGAACATCAAAAATCCTGCCGAACTCAGTTTGATTTTTGTTCAAACGTTGACGGAGATTGCGAATCTTTACGGACAAGGGCTGCTTCATGCCGCCCGCGTAATGCGTGAGCGCATGAATATCCAATGCGGACACGGATATATCGCTTGCGGTTTCTATCCGCATACGTATATATACATCATATGGCACAGGAACCCAATCTCGTAGCGCGCCGCAAGGCGCTTAGGCTCTCGCAATCGCAATTGGCGGAACTGCTGGGGGTCACTCAAGCCACCGTCTCCCGCAACGAAACCGCGACCGCTCCCGACTTGCGATACTGCTTAGCGCTAGAAGCTATCGAGATGCGCGAGGCACGGGCCGCATGAGGGGGAATGTCTACTTCATCCGCGCTGTGGGGGAGATTGGCCCGGTCAAGATCGGCTATAGCACGGACCCTAAGTCTCGCGCTGCATCCTTCGCTGTTAGCCAGGCTTACGACTATGAGGTCGTTGCTCAGATGCCCGGCGACTTCAGGACGGAGCGGCGCTTTCACGCGATGTTTCAAGCGGACCACATGCGCCGAGAATGGTTCAAGTGGTCGCCGCGTCTGCAAACAGTCATTGATCAGGTTAAGGCTGGCCAGTTCTATACGGCAAACCTTCCTGATCCGGTGCGCCTGACAACCAACCCATACATGCGCACGCCGGAATATCGCGCGAACCTTAGCATGACCCTGCGCGTCTCTAAGATGCGGACCACATCGGGCCACTCTCCAAGGCTCTACGGACATCAGGTGCGTGACGCGCTCGCGGTCTCGTACCTCGAAGCATATTTGGCTGATCCGGTCGGTCATGGCCTGCCTGATCCATACGACCACGCAAAGGTCGCCGCCGCAAAATTCATAGCGAAAAGAATCGCCGCATGAGCGACCACGCTCTGCCTTGCCTGACCGCTGAGATGTTCCCCCGTTTCGCTCATGTAATGAGGATAGCACTTAATGCGCACTCAAAACGCAACACACGTTATCAGCAAACCGTTTGGCAGGTCGTTCGCATGACGGCCCACGCCATCCCCGAAGCCGTAGCCGATCGTCGGGCAGCACGGGCAACGCGTCAGAAGCCGCGCGACCGTATTGCGGGGTTGATGGGACCGGACGGCAAGGTTGTGCCGGTCTGTGCTGCATGTGGCGAGCCAATCTGCGGATGTTCCGATTGGGATTACGAACACGGCGTCGCTCAAGGCATCGTTCCTGCGGAGGCGCTGTGATGGCTGACATCTGGAGCAATGACCTCACTGACAAGCAATTGTCGATGGTCATGGAAAGTGGCGACGGCGCTTACGGGGTCGAACTGCGAGGCGGCGCTTGGAGGACTGCAAGCAGCCTTGTCGCAAAGGGTCTCGGCCATATCGAAGGCGGAACACCTAACGGGTCCGACTATCCCGGCCTCTATTTCAACAACGCAGAAGGTGTCCGCGTCCTCAACGAGTTCGCTGATGAGCCTGACGATTCCGCTTTCGTCGGAGGCTTTTAACCCATGACCCACTTCGACCCGCTTCTCGCCCTTGGCATTATCGCCCTTGGATTGATCGACATCGTGGCCCGCATGCTCGACGCCCGCCTGAATGGGGACGGATAGATGCCCCATCATCCGCTCAATCAGGCTGTCGATCCTTTGCGCGTCGTCGCGACGATCAAGCGCACCGATGCCTACGCGGCTTTCATCGTCATTCAGGCACCCGGCAAAGATGCCCGACTCGTCCCTGTTTCCTGAGTTTTCGCTTTCCATAGTTCGGAGCAATAAATGACCGCTCGTAACACTGTCGTTCCAAATATTTCCCCGCTGGATGAAGATGAGTTCCACGGTCACTTCATGGCGATGCTCGGTCGCCTGATGCGCGATCATGGCGCTGCGAAGGTTGCGCAGGCACTCGGCTACACCACGAAGCGGCAACTGGCGAACCTCACAACTGGCTCGCTGCCGACGCTGCGCGGGTACTATAATCTGCTTGCGTTGGAAAAGACCGCGCATGCCGAAGTCGATAAGGCTTACGGGCAGCAGAAGGTCGATCTGGAGGCGGTATGCTCCACTGAACCATTGACCTTCGCGCTGATCTGCCTCGCCAAGGACGTTGCTGAAGCGGAAGACCCGTCCAGCCCCGGTGGCGTTGCGGTCTATGACAGCGAACTACGTGATATGGACGAAGCGCTGGTGCGGAAGATCAACCGCGTTACCGGCACATGGATTGAGCGACTGGAGGCGATGCGTCGTCCTCGGGTGCGGGCGGTGCAGTCATGATTTACTTCATTCAGCACGGGTCCTGCGGCCCGATCAAAGTCGGCACGTCCAGCAACCCCGGGAAGCGAATTGGCGAGATAGCCGCGAATTGCCCTGACCCCCTGGTTGTGCTCGGCATAATTGCTGGCGACCAACCTCTAGAGCAGCGCATTCATCGTCATCTATTGGGCCACTGCCATCGGGGAGAGTGGTTCAAACCGTCCGAGTTTGTGCGTTCGTTTGTTAACTTCGCGGTATCCGCAAGTCCTGAGGCTATCGAAGCTGAGTTGTCGCGCGGCGCAAACGAAAGGCGCGCGCACTTGGCTAAACTCTCAGATTTGGGGAGTGCTGTCCCTGGAGCGGTGGCATTCGGGCTTACGCTTGCGGTCAAGTATGCTGGCATCGACGCGGTGTCATTGCAGGCCGATCTATCGCAACGAAAAATAAGGGACGTAGTTTGCGGCAAGCAAACCCTCACTGTGTCGGAGTTCGAGCGGCTGACCACAGCGTTTCCTGAGGCGGGTTCGCTTTTCGTCATCCTATGCCTCTCCCCCGTTACTGACCCCAAGGAAGTGCGGGCCAACCGCGCCACCATCGAAGCAGCCCGCGATGCGCTGGACGATCTGCTTCGCAAGGTGGTGCAAGCAGCATGAAAATCCTCAAGGACTCCACATACAAAGCAATACTGCAAGAGCGGGATAGCGCGGCATGATGATCCCGTTGCTCTCAATCTCGCTAAGCTGCGTCGGCGGCGCACTGGTTGGTGGCATCGCCTACGCCTTCATCATCGGCGAAACCCTGAACCAGCTACGCGACAAGATCACGGCATATCGTGAACAGAACCGTATCTTAGCGGACGAACTCAACAGCATCCGCGCCCAACGCTCCGAAGCTGTCGCAAAGGGTAATCGCGCGCGCGCTCAGAACAGGTTCACCGCTGCTGCACCCAAGGCCGCGGAACTGAGGGAAGGGGTAGCGGGCTGATGTCGTCCCAATCCCCACGCCCGTCCAACCGCGTCATGGAAGGCTTCATGGATCGTGTTTATTACATAATCCTGCGCGCCGCTCTCAAGGGTGAGGCGTGTCCGTCCAACCATTACATGTCGATTGAGTTAGGCGCTGGCCTATCCACCATCGAAAAGGTCGTGAAGGCGCTTGATGAGGGCCGCTGGATCACAATCGACCGCCCAGCGCGCAATATCCGGATCGTGACGATCGAGGGCCGGACCACCGCCAAACCAACTTTCGACGCCAATCAGAGCCACAATATGGGCGTGGCAGGCGCGAGTGAAGAGCAGGGTAGCAGGAGACTGCTCCGGGCCATCGCAAAGTATCACGTCAATCAGGGACGCGCTCATTGGGCGGCGTTGGCTACATGACCATCGGCCACAACTCAAAGGATAATGGAATGAGTGAAGTAATTGCGGCTGACAAACTGCGCTTGCACATTGAGGCGGTCGAACGGCTCGAAAGTGAGGAGCAGGGTCTCAAGGAGGACAAGAAGGAACGCTATGCCTTGATGAAGGCGGAGGGTTTCAACGTGAAAGTGGCCCGCAAGCTGATCGCCATGCGCAAGCGCGATCCAAACGACCGGACAACCGAAGAGACCGAACTCGCGCTCTATGCCGAAGCGCTCGGCATGCAGCTTGGGTTTGAGATCTAAGCGTGGCCGCATACCCCTTCCATTATGACATGCCGAAACTAGCAACGCCCTATGCAAGTGAATTGCAGATACAGAGGGCGTGCAAGTCGCGCGTGGAAGGTCAGTTCAAAGCCCGTTGGGTAGCCATCCCCAACGGCACACATATCGCGTCCAGAGCAGGGCGTGGCAAAGTGCGTGCAGAAGGTCTGTCCAAAGGCTTCTGCGATGGCATGATCCTTGGCCACGGCCCAAATGCTGGCCGCACCGCCTACGCTGAGATCAAGGCGAATAGCAGCCTGTCGGACGAGCAAAAGGACTGGCTGACATGGCTGGTCGATAACGGCTTCGATGCGGGCTGCTTTCGTAATCAGGACACGCTCGCCACGTTCCTCGCTGAGAGGGGTTGGCAGTGATTGGCACAGAAACCCTCCGCCAGTTGGTTGCCGCTGGCATGACTGGCGATCAGATCGTTGCGATTAGCGAAGCGATGGACGCCGACGCAGCGCGGGCTACTCCAGTCCGCTCGACCAACGCTGAGCGTCAACAACGCTTCCGCGATAACCGGAAGGCCGAGCGTAACGATAGTAACGTAACGCGTAACGTTACGCCCCCCAATGATATATCTAACCCCCCATTCATTACCCCTAATGATGATAAATCATCATTATCCCCAAAACCAAAACGAAGCCGGAAGCCATCTGACGGTGAATCGCTTCCCGATGGCTGGGAGCCGGTGCTGACACCCGCTGCCCAGATGATCGTTGATGGCTGGCCCCCCGGTTGGCTGGACGAAAGACTGGCTGAGTTCCGCGACCATGCCAGCGACAAGGCCCGCAAATCCAATGATTGGCAGGCAGCCTTCCGAACATGGCTCACCAAAGCCGACACATGGGGACGACCGAAAAATGCAAACTCTGGGAAAAGCAGCGCTAACGGTAATCGCGGGGGGGATGGCTTCATCAGCGCACTCCGAGAAGCAGCTGATCGCCAAGCCGATCATCCGGCTACCGGACACCATTGAGGAAGCTGTAGCCCTCAAGCGCTGGGCCGAAGCGCAGGACGATCGACCGCAACCAGCGTCGATCCTCCAGGTCACGAAGCACCTGACGTTCCTCGCCGCCACCCTGCCAAGCAAGGCGATCGATGACGAGACCGGCAAGATGCGCGTTGCGGTGTATTCGCGGATACTTGGCGAGTTCAGCAACGATGCATTGGCCTACATGGCGCGCAAAGCCTGCGAGACGCTGGACTGGTTCCCGACGCCGCGCCAGTGCCTCGAAATACTGCAGGGCTATCGCGCGCCAGTGACGGAACGCAGCGAAGCGCTCTCGCTATGCCATCGGTTTTGGCAGGGCAGGTTCGAGGAGTTCATATTCGACCTGAAGAACAGGGCGATCAGTCAGGAAGCGGTGGACACAGTGCCGCTGCAATGGCGCAAGATCGCGATGGAGCAAGGCTATCTGCGGTATCGGCCTGATGAGGACCGGTATGTGATCTTTGTGCCTAAGGCTGTGGCGATTGAGGCGCAGGCATGATCCCCCAACGCCCCATCCGCAAGCCCGAACTCACATGCCTCTGCGGCGCACGCGAGGACGATATTGGCCAACCTTCGCCTCGTGAGTGCTGGCTATGCGCAAAGCCGAGTATGAACCGCGCAAACCATCCAACTAAGGGAGTGATATCATGAGCGGGGAAGCTGAAACTTGGTTCGATGTGTCGCCAAGCCAGATAGCGGCAATCCAAGCGACCGAACGGCAGCGCATAGTGGCGTGGTTGCGTGAACGCCAAGCAGAGGAAGCCAGCATCGCCTGCAGCTTCGCTGAATGGACGACCGAATGGATTACGCATCGCGAGCGCAGTGAAGCTTTTGAGGAGGCTGCGGACTCGATCGAAGCAGGCGACCACACCCCGCAAGCGATTGAAGCCGGAACGGCGGAGGAGGAGATATGACCCACACCGCAGCAGATGAGCGGGCGGCGATTGTGAAATGGCTACTGCGCGAGGCTGGTAAGGATCGCGCGGACCTGTCGCGCCTACATGCTAGCCTGAAACTCAACAACGTCATGACGGCAGAATGGGAAACGCTCATTCAAACGAAGATTGGTATCGCCGATGCCATCCTTCACGGTGACCACATCAACCACGATGGGGGTGTGTGAGGATGGCTCTATACGCCCGCCAGATGCCGCCATAGAGGCGAAACAGGCATAAGCGGCACTCCGCTAGGGTAGCTACCTAAAACGCGCTTAGAACGGCTTATTCGGGGAATTGAGATGGCACGGAAACGCAGAACAAAGACAGCGGCGGCATACGTCGCTCACATCGACGCCACACCCGAGCGGCTGAGCAAGGGCGACATATCGGAATATGTGAACCCGGCTGAGATAGATCCGGTTGAGCAGGCGCTTGGCCGCGTGCGCAGATTCAAGGCATCAACACTCGACCGGCTGCACAGCAACGGGAAGCTGACCTATCCGCAGTTCTATGCTGGCGAACTGTACCGCAACGCCTATCACCGGGCAGCTATCCAGCTATCCGTGGTGTCCAGCTATGGCGAGCGTACCAGCGCGGGTGAGCCAAGCTATGGCCTGCCTCGCACGATCACGCAACTGAAAGCACGTGAATTTGTCCGTGATGCCAAGGCGCAATTGCCGTTCGAGATGCGCGGGTTTATGGACAGACTGCTGATCCACGACGACTTGCCCCGCTATGGTGGCCGCAAGGCGATGCGGACGATTGGGCAGATACGGCATGCACTGGATCAGATGGCATTGTGGATGAGGTTGCAGGTATGAAGATGATCGAGCAGGCGGCTCGCGCGGTGGCACAAGAGATCACGAACGCATGCGCTGCGACAGGAGGTTCCTGTAACGGTACGGTGGATGGCAGGCTGTCCGTAAACGCAACCTTCGACCCGGCGCAGGTCGTCCGCGCCGTCCTCGCCGTGATCCGGGTGCCTAGTGAGGAGATGGAAGATGCTGGTAGGCATGAAGGGTTCCTTGAGGGATGGGGAGATTCGCCCAACTGGGTAGCGGGTTATCAAGCCATGATCGACGCCATGCTGGATGACGGTTGACGACACCGGAAAACTCAAGCATACAACTAACCAACGTCGCGAATTGCGCGTAACAGGGCTGGCCTTCGGGTTGGCCCTTTTCTATTTGGGCTGCTCGGAAGTAGCGGCCCGACCTTCCAGACGCTGCATACATGTCATCCCCCTGCCCGATGGGCTATGCTGGAAGGGTGAGTAATGGCTGAGCCTGAGTATAAACGCTGGTACAAGACAGCACGGTGGCAAAGGCTAAGAGCATCACAGTTAAGCGAAGAGCCGCTATGTGCGATGTGTAAGCCGCACATCACGGTGGCAACGGTATGCGACCATCAACGTAGACATAGAGGCGATGAGACTGCTTTCTGGGCCGGTCCATTCCAGAGCCTGTGCAAGCCGTGTCATGACAGCGACAAGCAGCGGATCGAGAACGGAAGCAAGCCAAGGCAGCGCATCTCAGCGAGCGGATGGCCCGAGGATTAGGCCGGGGGGAGGTCGAAAAGGCTGAAGCCCTCTCGCTTCTAGACCGGTGCGGTCCTAACTTCACACATCTGCAATTTGACGGACGAGGTAACGATGGGACGGCCAAGGCTTCCTGCTGCGAAGGCGGAAGCCACGGGCGCGGCGATCATAAATGCTGGTCGGTTTGCGGATCGCAAGGCACCCAAAGGGACTCGCCCACTTGGTGAACCCTACGCGAAAATGACGGATGGGCAGAAAGAGGCATGGGCTGAGTTCCGCGCTGAACTGCCTTGGCTGAATGCCTCGCATCGGGTGCTTCTGCGGCTGGCCTGCATCTGGACCGCCAAGATGGATGACGATGATTTCGGTGTGTCGGCAACGCAGGCACTGAGTTCAATCCTATCGAAACTAGCGGCAACGCCGGTGGACGAAACGAAAGCGCGGGTGCCGGATGGGGATGACGCAGACCCGGCTGATGCGTATTTTGGCAGACCGAACTAGAGCTTACGCGGACGCCGTTGTCGCTGGCGAGATCATCGCTGGGCCACATGTCCGCAACGCCTGCCAACGCCACCTAAAAGACCTAGAGCGCAAGGACGGCATATGGTTCGACCATGAAGCTGCGGATCGGGCATTCGGCTTTTTCGAGAATGTGCTGAAACTGAGTGAAGGTCAGTTCGAGGGACAGGCCTTCAACCTGCATCCCAGCCAAGCGTTCATCATCGGATCGCTGTTCGGGTGGAAACGTGAAAACGGCATGCGGCGATTCCGTCGCGCCTACATCGAGCAGGGCAAGGGCAACGGCAAGTCACCTCTAGCTGGCGGCATCGGCCTCTATGGCATGACGGCGGATGGTGAGGCTGGCGCGCAGATATACGCGGCGGCTGCCAAGAAGGAACAGGCTGCAATTTTATTCCAGGACGCATGCAAGATGGTGCGGGCGGCTCCTGCTTTGTCGAAACGGTTGCAGTTTGCGGGTGGCGTGGGTCGCGAGTTCAACATTGCGCACCTGGCGAGTGGTTCATTCTTCCGTCCGGTGTCGCGGGATACCGGAAAGACAGGATCAGGGCCGCGCCCCTATTTCGTGCTGGCAGACGAGGTTCACGAATTACCTGATCGCAAGATCATCGAAATGCTGGAGCGCGGTTTCAAGTTTCGCCGCGAACCGCTGCTGTTCATGATTACGAACTCGGGCAGCGATCGCAATTCGGTCGCATGGGAAGAACATGAACACGCGGTCAAGGTGGCTGCGGGCAATATTGACGCGGTGACAGACCCGACGTTCCTCGGAAATGTCATTGACGACACGACTTTCAGCTATGTTTGTGCGCTAGATGAGGGCGACGACCCCCTGAATGACCCGTCCTGCTGGGTAAAAGCGAACCCATTGCTCGGCGTGACGATCACGGAAGAGTATCTTACGGAGGTTGTGCAGCAGGCGAAGGCCATTCCTGGCTCGCTGAACGGCATCCTGCGGCTTCACTTCTGCGTCTGGACTGACGCTGAGACGGCATGGATGACACGGGCCACGCTGGAACCTTGCATCGCGGACTTTGAGATTGAGGAACATCACGGCGACCAGGTCTGGCTCGGGCTGGATCTTAGCCAGAACCGCGACATCACGGCGCTCGGCGCTGTGGTCCGCACAGGCACCGACGAGAACAACAAGCCGCTGTTCGATGCCTGGGTGGAGGCATGGACGCCAGGCGATACGATGGCCGCTCGCGAGATGCGGGACAAGTTGCCTTACGCTGTGTGGGCGCGTGAGGGGCATATTCACGCACCGGCCGGCGAGAGCATTAATTATCGCCATGTAGCGCAGACGATCGCTGAGTACGGCAAGAGTTTCGACGTGCAACTGGTCGCTTATGACCGTTTCGCCTTCAAACGGTTCGAGGAAGACATTGACGAACTGGGGTTGTCCCTGCCGTTCGCCGAACATCCGCAGGGTGGTCTCAAAAAGGGCAAGCCGCTGGTTGCTGGTGGCGAAGGACTTTGGATGCCGGGTTCTATCCGGCTTCTGGAGGACGCGCTGCTGGAAGGCCGCATAAGGCTGAAGCGCAACCCGGTGCTGATCTCGGCAATGATGTCGGCGGTTATCGAAGAAGACAAATGGGGCAACCACTGGCTGGCAAAAACCCGGTCGGTGAACAAGATCGACGCGGCCATAGCGCTCGCGATGGCGATAGGAGCGGCTATGATAAGCGATACGTCCGTCTCCGTCGATGACTGGCTTGCGAGCCTTTCTGCGTGAAGGGATACCAGCTTTCGCGGCAGGCAGCGCGAGCAGAACAGGTATGGGAAGCCTCTCGCGAGCAGAAGGAAATATGGTCGTTAGACAACGGCAGGGCGTCCTTTCAGGACCGCGACAATTTCGTGACAAACCACGTCACTGTCGCCGGTTACAACGATGCTGGTGTAGCCAATGCGGCTGGCGTCATGGGCCTTTCCACCGCGTGGGCATGTGTTCGGCTGGTGGCCGGGACCATTTCGTCACTGCCGCTCAATGTTTACAAAGAAACGTCGGGAGTTCGCAGTGTCGCCTATGACCACCCGCTTTATCGCATCCTGCACGACAGCCCGAACGCAGATCAAACCGCGCTGAATTTCTGGCAATTCATGTCGGCGGCAATCGAATTACAAGGCAATGGTTATGCTGAGATCGACCGGGCCAATAATGGCCGCGTGATTTCATTAGGCGTGCCGCTCGCGCCTGATCTGGTCGAACCGCGCCGCACGTCGAGTGGAGCCATTGAATATCGCGTTACGGGCCGCAATCAGCCCGTCGCACAGGATAGCATGCTTCATATTCGGGGCTTCGGCGGTAATCCATTGGGTGGGCTTTCGACGCTTTCCTACGGCCGCAAGACCTTCGGGCTGGCAATGGCCACGGAGAACGCAGCGACAAGCACCTTTCGTAACGGCGTGCGATCGACTGGCATCCTGAAGACAGCGGACACACTGAACGCAGAGCAACGCAAGGCAGCGGAAACCGCCCTGCAAGAGAAATTCGCTGGAGCTATGAACGCGGGCAGGCCCATGTTGCTGGATCGCGGCATGGATTGGGTGCAGCTTTCGATCAACCCTGACGACGCGCAGATGCTGGAAAGCCGGTCCTTTTCCGTCGAGGAAATCTGCCGCTTCTTCAGCGTGCCTCCTCACATGATCGGGCACACGGAGAAAGCGTCATCCTGGGGCACTGGCATCGAGCAAATGACCATCGGTTTCGTGCAATTCACGCTGCGCGAGCGGCTAAAAAACATCGAATCGACGCTGGAAAAGCAGCTTCTTTCGCCAGTCGAGCGGGCGCAGGGTATGCGTATCGAGTTCAACATCGAGGGGCTTCTACGGGGCGATAGCAAGACGCGCTCCGAGGTTCATGCTTCGGCACTGATGAACGGCTGGCGCACTATCAACGAAGTCCGCGCCATCGAGAATTTGCCCCCGGTCGAGGGCGGCGATACTCCAAGGATGCAGTCCCAAAACGTCCCCATTTCTGGGGCCGGAAGTGTTTCACAATCGGAGGAAAATCCGGTATAAAATGCGGGCCGAGAAGCTGCGCTAACAGCGACCCGGCCCTGACCGAAACGACGCTGCGGAACCATATTGAGCGCCAATTCCTCCCGGGAATGTCATGGAAATACGCGGACGCGTTCCATATCGATCACATCATCCCGCTTGCGTCATTCAACTTCGACAGCGCGGAACACCAGGAGTTTCGAGCGGCATGGGCACTGACCAATCTTCGTCCGCTCTGGGCAAATCAGAACATCAGCAAGGGCGCGAAACGAACGCACCTGATTTGATGCGGAGCGTCTCGTTAGGAGAACCAAACAATGACTGAGGTAGAGACTTTCCTCCAGACACTTCTTCTATCTCTGAAGGAGTCGGATTCTAACGCCAATGCTGCTGACATCAAGTTCGCATCAGAGATGGTTGAGCATCATCGGATGGCAGTCAAAATGTCAAAGGCAATCCTCAGCAAGGGCAAGGACGAATGGATCGCCAAGTTGGCTAGGGGAATCATCTCGGCGCAGGAAAGAGAGATCGACGAGATGAAGGATTGGCTGAAGAGCAACAAGCCGTCTGCCGGCAGCGGCGGCGGGATGAATATGTGAAATGCGGATGCAATCGCAGAACGTGCCGATCACTGAGGCGGGCCAACAGCCAGCGCCGGGAGTAGCGGAATGAACGAACTCGACTTCGCCCTTGATACCAAGGCGCTTGATGATGAGGGGCACATCGAGGGTCTAGCCGCTGGCTATGGCAACCTTGATTTTGGCGGCGACATTATGCTTCCCGGCTCCATCGCCAAGTCGATCGCGGGCAAAAAAGCAATTCCGATGCTCATGTACCACAACATGCAGCGTCCCGCTGGCGTGTGGACTGACTTTAAGGAAACGGACGCCGGATTGCTGGTAAAGGGCCGGTTTTCCATGTCCACGCGGTACGGCAAAGAGGCTTACGGGCTGGTGAAAGACGGCGCAATCGGCGGTCTTTCGGTCGGCTATCGCGCAATCAAGGAAAAGATGGTCGGCAAAGCGCGCCACTTGATCGAGGTTGCGCTGCACGAAGTTTCTCTTGTGACGATCCCGATGAACGAAAAGGCGGTCGTTACCAGCGTTAAAGACATTCTGGAGGGTGGCAAATTGCCATCTGTCCGTGAATTTGAGGAGTTCCTGCGGGATGCAGGCGGCTTTTCAAAAAGCCTTGCTGTCGCAATCGCGGCCAAGGCAACGCCGCATCTTCGGGGGGAACCTGAAGGCAAGGCGGACGACGCAGTTGAGTTCGCGAAGCGCCTGCGGGCAGCGCTCACCAACTGATTTTTCCGACACATAGCCATCAGGAGATAAACCATGGCAGACGAAAATAACTTGGACGCCATCGTCCGCGAAGTGAAAACCGCGTTCGAAACCAAGCACGACCAGGTCAAGGAAATCGCCGAAAAGGCACTTGCCGAAGCAGCGGCGGGCAAAGAAATGACCGCCACCGTCAAGGAATTGGCCGATCAGGCTCTTGTCGGCATGAACGAAGCCAAGGCTCGCATGGACGAAATCGAGCAGAAGCAGGCCCGTCGCGGCAGCGATGAAGACGATCGCCAGATGTCCGCAGGCGAGCGCTTCGTTGAAGACGACGCTTTCAAGTCCTTCGCAGGACAGGCTCGTCCGCGCGGTCGCGTGGTAGTCGAGGTCAAGGACATTTCGTCCCTGACCACGGACGCCGCCGGATCGGCTGGCGCGCTTCTGCAGCCTCAGCGCCTTGGTCTACAGGTCGAGCTTCCGCAGCGCCGCCTGACGGTTCGCGCGCTTCTCGCGTCGGGGCAGACTACGGCTGGCCAGATCGAATATGATCAGGAGAAGCTGTTCACGAACAACGCTGCTCCTGTTGCGGAAGGTGCGCTCAAGCCGCAGTCGGAACTGCAGTTCGAAGACAAGACCGCTTCGGTTCGCACGATCGCTCACTGGATGCGTGCCAATCTGCAAATCCTGGCTGATGCGCCTGCCTTGCGTTCGATCATCGACCAGCGTCTGCGCTACGGACTTTCCTCTGTTGAGGAAGCTCAACTGCTGAACGGCTCCGGCACCGGGCAGAACCTCTTGGGCCTCGTTACCGCTGCTACCGCCTACTCGGCACCCGGCAGCCTGTCGGCAACCACGCAGGTTGATGTTGTCCGCCTGATGATCCTGCAGACTGCACTGGCAGAATATCCGGCGAGCGGCATCGTCATGAACCCCATCGACATGGCGGCGATTGAACTGTCGAAGGATGCAGCCGGTGGTTATCTGATCGGCAATCCGCAGGGCACTATCCAGAAGAACCTCTGGGGGCTTCCGGTGGTCGAAACGCAGGCAATGACCGTCGATAAGGCGCTGGTTGGCGCGTTCAATATGGCGGCGCAGATCTTCGACCGTCAGGACGCGACCATCGATGTTTCGACTGAAGATTCTGACAACTTTATCAAAAACAAAGTGACCATCAGAGCGGAAGAGCGCTTGGCCCTCGTAATATGGAGGCCCCAAGCCTTGGTGTATGGCGATCTTGGAAGAGTAGCGTAGCCTTGATCTAAACTATATTTAGGCTAATGTAACGGAGCCCGGAAGGACGCCAATCCAACCGGGCTCCTAACAACATCGAACGATTGAGGTTCGAAGTGCTGACGAAGACTAATATCAGAAAATCTGTCGAAGAGAAGCGCGCCGATTGGGCTCTTTACATGCTCGAATGGGGCCGCAAGCATGGCGCGGTACCTGTCAAAGGCATTGCAATTATTTGCGTGCGTTGCGGGGCCCCAACAGAAAAACAGCATCGGTCTCATGACTGGTGCCGAGCATGCGTGAAGCCGGCGCAATTGGAGCGCAGGCGACATAAGCGGGCCGCGAAAGGTGCAGAAACAGTCGGCACAACGAAGGCTTGCAAGGAGTGCGGCGCTTCTTTTCAGAAGGAACATGCGAGGCAATTCTATTGCTCTCCTTGTAATATCCTTTCGGCTCGCGATTATCTGCCCTCCCAAAGGGCAAGGGTAATAAAATATCAGTCAACGCGGAATGCGGAGCGTCGCAAGGTTGATCCAGCCTACGCGATTAGCTGCCGAATATCGGCCGGAATCAACAGCAGCCTTAAGGGACGCAAGGCCGGGCGAAAATGGGAAGCGCTAGTCGGGTACACAACCGCCGATCTGATGAAGCACCTAGAACGCCAGTTCGTCCGCGGAATGTCTTGGGGCAATCGTGACCTCTGGGATATCGACCACATCACTCCGCTAGCCGCCCATAGTTTTGAAACCACAGATTGCGCCGACTTTAAGGCAGCATGGCAACTCAGTAACCTGAGACCTTTGTGGAAAACGGACAACATTCGAAAATCTGCGAGGAGGACGCACCTCCTCTAATCAAAGGAGGTATCCTATGATCAAAGCAATCCTGACGAAACCGCTGGATGGCCAACCCGAAGGCACCGAGCGCGAGTTCAGCGCGCATGATTTCGAGCGGCTGGAGAAGATGGGCGCTGTCAAGGCGGCGGAAGAAGCCCCCGACGCCAAGGCCGCCCCCGCCCCCGAAAACAAGATGGAAGCCGCGCCTGCGAACAAGGCGCGCGCCAAGAAGGACACCAAGTAAGATGAGCAGCGCCGCCGCCATATGGGCAGCTTCCAACGGTGGTTCTTTAGACCCCTTGCGGCTCCTCAACGCTGACCTCGCCATCGGCGTCGCTGCGACCATCAACATTGTGGGCGCGACACCTACTTCAGCGCTTTCCGCGACAGGTCTACCCGTTGGATTCACGCTGAACAGCGCCGCTAGGACGATTACTGGAACGCCCACTTCTCGTGTACTAACCACATTCACGCTCACAGAAACTCTGCCGGGTAAAGCAAATTCGCCCAATAGCACCGGCCTTGGATTCAACGTCCTCTCCGCCCCCTTCATTCGTAAAACGGCGGGGCTGGACATCATCAGCCCTGGAGAAAGCAATTTCGGTACAGCGTTCCGTCAAGCGGTGGAATACGACGCTGGAAAACTTATCCAACTCGTGCCTGGCGCAGACTATGAGGTCAGCGACCAAGTTGCACCGAATGCCGGTATCAACACGACGATTGACTTCGCTGGTGCACGGATATGGCGGGCTAATGATTGCGGCATCTTCGTTTCATCTGGCGTCACTCAATATAAGCCTGCATTCCTCTTCGTTGGCGGATTTGAGTGGGTCCGCTCGGTATCTGCCATCAATATCGTATCCACGTCTGTAGTGAGTGAAGCTAGCGGCTCCACAAATGTTGCGCAGATGGTGATGGCGGACATAAGCGGCATCGAAGTGGGCGATGTTCTGCGCGCTTTCGCCTCGAACTTTATGACGCATGGCGATCGCAGTTCGACTACTGGCGATCTTTACCCGCAATGTCCGGCAGAAGGATTTCCCGTCCTGAAGGTCGAGGCCACTGGCGGTGGCGCAGGCCTTGTGTACACCGGAGCGCCATTCCGAGTTGACCTTCTCACCAATATCCGCGTTGCCAAATATAAGAAACTGCGGGTCGAAGCCCGCAATCTAGCTGCGTTAAACGATCATGATGATGCGCCGCTGCGGCGTGGCGCTCCGATGATCGAGTTCCGCGCTTTCCAAGAGACGGTGCTTGAAGACCTGAAGTCCGACTATGTCGCAGGCCACTTCCTGCGCACGATGGCGACGTATCGGGTCAAGACCAAGGGTATCGCGGCAAAGAAGTGCGTCACCAGTCCCGCCGCCAATACCTTTGGCTATGCGCATCAGATCTACGGTGACACTGATGGCTATATTTCGGAGATGGATTGCGGCAATGATCGCCACGGCCCTACAACGGCGGGGTTTCATGCAGACACCTTCGACAAGGATTCGATGGACCCGGAAGTCGCTTATCTGTTCGGCGGTTGCGTCGGCACCACATATCACGCGGGTGTTTCGAACGGGGGTCAGAACTCCGGTTTCGACTGGCATGGCGACGCCCGGTACTGCGTTTGCATCAATCCTGTCGTCACAGGCGGCTTCCAAGGGGCTTCGGCTGCGCAATATGCTTTGCAGATGCGGGGGTATCGCAACACGATCATCAATCCTCGGATCACTGGACCCGGCGCGGTCACGATTGCATTGCAGGGCAATGGTGCTGGTGAGCACTCTATTGAGGGGTTGAGCTATTACAAGCCCGCTGGATACACCAACACGCATCCTCCAATCCGCATCACCAGCGAAGCTACAACTGAACTGCCGAACATTCACATTGATGGCACGATCCGCAGCGACAGCGCACTGCCTGGGTTTGTCATCGAGGCGGATCGATGCCACGTCACGCTTTCGAACCGGACTGAAATCGATGTGATCCTCGCACCCGCGACATTCGGGCGAGGCGGCATCATCGATCTTGCCAACGGGGCCACCGTGCGTGGCAGACCGACCGTCGATTTCAGCCGCTCAGCAACGGCCAATACGCCTATGATCGCACACGTCCCCGCTGGGTGCGACGCATCAGGCCTTTCGGGAATTGAAATTATCGCGGGCGCTCAGGCCTATTTCCTTGCTGCTGGCTATGACGGATCTGGCAATGATGGCGGCGGCGCTGCGATCTTCAACCCTGTTAGTGCCGACAAAGCACCGTTCCACAATGGCGCGAGCACAGTCCGGGGCTACTACAAATACCTCGCGGGCACAGCTTCGTGGGCCAACATCTTGGTCACGCATGGCGCTGGCGACCAACCCGCAAGGATTGCTGCGACGTATGCCGCTGCCGGGCTTACTTCGGTCACTTTCGACCGTTGTGGATCGCCTATCATCGAAGTGGTGCCCAAAACGACTGTGGCGGGCGTCATCCTCGGAATCGATACACGGCCTCTCTACGAAGGACAGCGACTGCGCGTCCACCCGGCAACCGACAGCACTCAGGATGTCGAACTGGCGAACACGGCTTCTCTTCCGGCGCACAAGTCGCTCGGGATCAGCGTCGGCGATATATGCGAGTATGTCGGGATCAAGGAAGCCGCTGGCACCCTGATATGGTCTGCGGTGCGAACCGTGACCGAGAAGGTCTACTATGTAGGCGCATCGACTAGCTCGCTTGCCGAAGTGGCGCTAAAGACGCTGCGTGTGCCGGGTGGGGCAATGGGCACTGCCGGGCAGATTGTGCTGGACGCCTATTACACAGCGACTGGCGCGGCCAATACCAAGACGGCCAAATGTCGCCTGACCAATGGCTCTGGCACTACCATTGCCTCGCGGACGATGACCGCCGCTCAGGCCGCGCTGCGGTACAACCTGAACGTGTCGAACGCGGGTGCAACGAATGCTCAGGTCGCGCAATCAGCCAGTGCGGATTATGGGCCGGCCACTACGGGTGTCACAGCGACCGTGGACACCACAAGCGCCTTCAACATTCTCCTGATAGGGAACGTGGCCGATGCGGCGGATGCGTGCATCCTTCAGCGCGTGTCGCTGCGGCTTGCGGCCTAAGACATGGCTGAACCCATCACCCTCGAACAGGCCAAGATGCAATGCCGCATTCTGGCCGACGATGAAGACGCGCTAATCACCAGCTACATCAAAGCCGCGCGTCAATGGGTGGAGGAATATACCGGGCATATCCTGGTGCAGCGCGAGATAACGGAAACCGTGGAGGCGTTTGGCGGCTATGTGCAGATCAGCGCCCGGCCCATCGTGTCGGTGGACAGCATCGCCTATGTCGACAGCGACGGGCAATCGCAGCCGTTCACCGGATACACGGCCAACGTGGGCAAAGCACCGCTGCGGATATGGCCGACCGGCTCATGGCCAACGCTCGGCACGAACAGCTATGCGACTGTGACCTATACGGCGGGATATGTGGCCGGTGAGGAACCGCAGCCGCTGTTGCAGGCGATGTTGCTGCTTGTGGGGCATTTCTGGTCTCAGCGGGCCGCTGCGGGTGATATGACGAACGAGATAGCCATGGGTGTGACTGCGTTGTGCGATCGTTACCGGCCTGTGTTCGCATGAACCCCGGTGACTTCAAATATAAGGTGGTGTTCCAGCGTACCGGCGCACCCACGGATGACGGCTATACGACGCAGCCCGGCGCATGGGCTGACTACTGCACGGAATGGGCGGCTGTGTCGTTCGGGACGGGCCAAGAGCGGCGGGAGGCTGCACAAGAGGCGGGTTCTGCGGCTGCGACGTTTCAGGTGTTGAGCAATGCCAAGACGGGGGCGCTTTCGGTTACGGATCGGATTTCGTTCGATGGGTCGATGTGGGATCTGACCAGCATTGTTCCTTCGCGGGAATTTGGGGCTGGTTTTGACATCACGGCGGTTCGGGCGGCGAAGTAATGGCGCGCAGCGGACGGCTGGAAGGATTTAAGGAAGTCAGCAAGTCGCTGAACGACATGTCTAGGGCTGCGGCGCGAGGTGTTGGTCGCCGCTCATTGAAGATTCCTGCTGAGATGCTGGCGCGCGAGGTTCGGCAGAACGCCGCCGTTCTAACCGGCGCGCTCTATGAATCGGTCGATGTGGTAGCGGCTAAGTCTCAGAAGGGCGCTCCACGCATTGCTGTTCTCGCGTCGGACATCGCATCGGTGCAGGAAGAGTTCGGCAACAGTAAAGAATTGGCCACGCCGTTTTTCCGGCCCGCTATCGATCAAGGGCAGGATCGCAGATTCAAGGCGTTTGCTGACGCGCTGACGATCGAGACGAACGACAGTGTGATCCGTGCGGCAAAGGCTGCTGCGAAAGGCTAACAAATGGATTTTCATTCTGGCTTACGGGCCAGGCTGCGAACGGATACTACCGTTGCGGCCATTGTCGGCACGCGCGTTGACTGGATGGTGCGCCCCGAGAAAGATGCTTTGCCGTCCGTCACATTGCAGACTGTCAGTGACCCACGCCCACAGCATCTAAAAGGTATGGACGGGGCAAGGCCAACACGGGTTCAAATTGATTGCTGGGCGGCAACTTATGTCGCTGCCTTGGATTTGGCGCGCGCTGTCATCGCCGTGCTGTCAGTGCCCGCAACCATCTCGGGGAAAAGGTTCGGCAACGCGCAAGTCGAGGGACAGCGCGACCTAGGGGAAACCGTCTCGGACGGCTCATTTATCCATCGCCAGTCGGTGGATTTCGTCATCTGGCACATAGGAGACTGATATGGCCGAAACACAAGAAGCAACTGTTGGCTACATGGGGGAAGTCTGGCTGCACAACGGCACAGCCCTTTATGAACTGAACCAGATCAAAGGTTTCGATGTTCCGGGCGGCGGCACTCGCGAGCAGGTCGAAACCACGCACTTGAAGTCTCCGGGCTGGCGTCGTGAAATGATCAGCACCTTCTATGAAGACAGCGAATTTGAGGTGACACTGAACTATCGCCCGCTTTCGACCACGGATGTGCTTTTGGAAGACGCTCGCAACGAAAACGACATACGGGACATGTTGATTGTTCTGCCTGAAAATGGCGTCCCGATTGCGCAGATCCCGCTGACGGCAAAATGCACCGGCTACAGCCGCGGCGAAGTGACGATCGACGGCGTGATGGAAGCGACTGCGACGTTCCAGGTTCGCACGATCGGCGACATCGTGGCGTATGTGGAGCCTGCCTAATGGCTATCCAGCGCGGGGAATCTTCCTTCATCACTAAGGACGGGGTTAAACTCTTCCTTGTGATGGACCTGTATGCTTTTGCGGAAGCAGAGGACGTGACAGGCTTTGCGCCACAAGCCCTGATGGAAGCGGTGACACCTAAGATCGACCCAAAGACGAAGGAGGTAATCCCCCCGCGCCTGAAGGCTCTCGGCGGGTTGCTCTATGGGGCGCTCAAGGAACACCAACCAGACATTACCCACGCCGACGCCATCCGGCTTTTCGGTGAGGGTGAAGTTGTGGGCGAAGCGATCGCGAAGGCACTACAGGGCGCTGTGCCAAAGGCGTCACCGAGTGCGGAGGGAAAGGTTCTCCCACTGAATGGGACTGGGACAAAACCCAAGAAGACTGGGCAGCAGAAGGGTTAGAGCCTGAAAGCTATTGGCGGCAAACGTTTCGGTCATACAGCAATGTCCTGCGGGGCCGGTCTCGCGGAAACCAGGAGCGGATTATGCTCTTGGCGCACCAATCCGAAGTCTTCCACCGCCAAAAGATATTGAAGCGCCTCGACTCATATATGCCCAAAAGTGAGGCAAAGACACAAGACGGCGGATCACGCGCAGTTCTCGCAATGCTCCGCCGTATGAAGCGAAAGCTGGATGCGAAAGAACCGCAGGACACGAACGGGGATGCCTGATAATAGGCTGGCATGATTGCCATTCTTGCTAACGTCATCGCCGCTGGGCTGTCATTCACTTGCACACCTACGGCCGTCTATGACGGCGACGGACCTATCTGGTGCGCAGAGGGACCGAAGATCAGGTTGGCGGGAATCGCGGCTCGCGAAATGGACGGCACATGCCGATCTAATCAGCCATGCCCAAAAGCTGGAGCGGCGGAAGCGAGGGACTATCTAGCCAATCTTGTCGGCAAGCCAATCGGCCGAAAGCCGGATGGACATATCGTCGTAAAAGCTGCGGCGCTCCAGTGCCTGTCCGAAGGTAATGGGCGGGGGTCTCGCACGGCAGCATGGTGCCGAACAGCCGGGGGAGTTGACCTATCCTGTGCGATGGTGCGATCAGGTATGGCGCTAAAGTGGGCGCGGTATCACGGGGCACAGGTTTGTAATGGCGGACGGGGAAAAGGTAGATAAGAAGAAGAGCGGGGCAATTGGTTGCTTGGTTCTGGTTGGCATTGTCCTCACGCTGGCGATGTGCGCCGGTGGCGGCGAGAAAGAGAAAGTGAAGCCCGCAGATGAGGCTTCCGCTATTCCCGTCACCGCCGAAGGGCTTTTTAACGCCTACGCCAGCAACGAGGCACGGGCGCAGCAGCAATATGGCGACAAGGTTTTGAAGGTGACAGGCAAGGTCGCCTCTATTGACTTGGGTTTAGGCGATAAACCTACCATAGCTTTAGTATCGCCGAACGAATTTATGCCGGTTACAATCAACAATAGCGACAGTGTAACAGCGACAGCTACGCGCCTAAATAAAGGCGACGATCTTTCAGCAATTTGCACCGATGTTAGCGAGATGGCCGGTCGCCCGTACCTTGATGGCTGCACGATAAAATAGACAATTTTTTAATTAGTTACGTTGGGGCGGTCTTAGGGCCGCCTTTTTTGTTGGAGGTGTTCGATGGCAGCAGGTCAAGGCGGCGGCGTTGTCCTCGGCTACCTCAAGTACGTGATGGGCCTTGATAGCCTCGCGTTTCAAGAGGGACTAGGCGATGCTGACAAGCGCCTAAAAGCGGCTCAGAAGTCGCTCAAGAAGACTTCCGACAAGTTCGCCGATATGGGCGCTAAGTTGTCGCTTGCGCTCACAGCGCCCTTGGTTGGCTTCGCGGCAAAGGGCATCAATGAGGCACGCGAGACCGCCGCTGCAATGGCGCAGGTCAATGCCGCAATTACGAGCATGGGGAACGCTGCCGGAATTTCCAGCGACCAGCTTGTGAAGATGGCGGATAAGTTGGAACTGAGCAGCCTTTATGAAGGCGACCAAATCCTCCAGAAAGTCACCGCCAACTTGCTGACGTTTGGCAATGTGGCGGGGGAGAATTTCGCAAGGGCACAACAGGCGGCGGTTGATCTGTCCACGCGCATGGGAACTGACCTTCAAGCCTCCACCCTGCTAATTGGCAAGGCTCTGAATGATCCAGTAAAGGGAATGAACGCTCTCGCGCGGGCAGGTATCCAACTTACAGCCTCCCAGAAAGAGCAGATAAAGGCATTCACCGAAACAGGGCAGGCCGCGAAAGCGCAGGCCATCATCCTTGGCGAACTCGAACGCCAGTTCGGCGGTGCGGCGGCGGCTGCCCAGAATGTCGATCCATTTAACAAGCTAAACGACGCGTTCAACCAGATGGCCGAAAAGGTAGGCACATCACTACTACCGTTGCTGCCACCTCTGGGTGAGGCGTTGATCAGCATACTGGACGCCTTTGGTTCACTGTCGCCCGAAACGCAGAAGTGGGTCCTGATCGTCGGCGGCGCTGCGGCTGTGCTCGGCCCGTTCGCGATCGCTATCAGCGCTGTCGCATCTGGGTTTGGCGTGATGCTGCCGCTGCTGGCAAAGATCGTTCCACTGTTCTACGCGACTGGCGTGGCAGGAACAGCCGGCGCAACCGGTCTTACTGCACTCGGCGTGGCGGTTGCGACGATCGGTGGGCCGCTGATAGCCGGTGCTGCTGCAATCGCTGTGCTGCTCAAATATAAGGAGCCGATCGACAAGTTCGGCCTGGAGGTTGTGGCATCCATTAAAAAAATGGTGCTGGGCGTCACGAACTGGCTCGGGGGGGCACTGAAGGCTGCATTTAACCTTGTGATGGCCCCAATAGAAGCGGCACGAAAAGCGTTTTTCAATCTCTATGACGCTGTTGTCGGGCACTCCTACATTCCTGACATGGTGGACGAGATTGGCCAGAATATGGGCCGCCTCGATCAACTGATGGTCGATCCCGCACAGAAGGCTACAA
>JBPPMC010000019.1:0-8208 GCA_051305835.1 Sphingobium sp. | reverse complement strand
CAGCGGATGATGGAAGTCGATCGCCATGCGCGGCTTCAGAATCAGGCGCGGCTGCGTCAGCTATCGCAGGAGCAGGGCGCGCATGTCCGGATATTCTGCGCCCACGATGCTGTGGAATTCGACCTGTTGCGGAACACGGCGTGACTTCGGGAGATGGCAATCCCTTGCCGGTGGCGCTGATCCTGGCTGGAGGCGTGGGATTAGGCGCGTTTCAGGTCGGCCTATTCGCAGCACTTGATAAGGGGGCTTTGTTACGTGTCGATGCGGTGGCAGGTTCCTCGATAGGCGCTTTTAACGGGGCGATCATCGCGGGCAATCCGCCGGAAAAACGTTTGGAGATGCTCGAACGTTTTTGGCGGCGGATGGAGGCCGAACCGGTTCCGGCTTGGCCAGACCCTTTGCAGGTGCTCCGCAACCGCGCCTTGGAAAGTTTCAGCGGCATTACCAGCACAGTGATGACCCGGCTCGGCGGTGTGCCCGGATTGCTACGGCCTGCTGCCATGGGTGCATCGGGCATTGGAGATGGCCCCGGCCTCTACGACCCGTCTCCTGCGATTGCCACGCTGGAGGACCATGTCGACTTTGACTTGCTGAATGATGGCCCGGTCAGGCTGTGCATTTGCGCAACGGATGTGGAGACGGGCGAGCCGGTTCTGTTCGATACCGGGGCGGGCGACCGTATTTCGCCCTTGCATATCATCGCAAGCGGCGCGCTGCCGCCCAACGTGCCGCCGGTACGTATCGAGGGACGTTTGTTGGCCGACGGTGGCTTATGCGCGAACGCACCCATGGAGCCGCTGCTTTCGTCCGAGCGATCTGGTGACATACCGCGGTGGGTAATCCTTGCTGATCTGTTTTCGGTTCAAGGCGCGCCGCCGCAATCGCTCGCGTCCGCTGCCGAGCGCGCCAACGACCTGAAATATGGATGTCAGACGACAGTCCGGCTGGCAGGATTGGAGCGGGAGAGAAGGCTGGAAGCGGCCACCGAGCAGCGCAGAAGTCGTGCGGGCACGGACCTTGTCATGCTTGATCTTCGGGAACCGCAAGAGCCGAGCCGGATGGAAAAGATATTCGATTTCTCCCGCGCCAGCCTGCTGCGTCGGCAGGAAGCGGGTTGGAAGGCTGGCGAACTTGCGTTGGAGGTGGTGGCATCCGCCGGTCGAGAGTCGCCCGCCGGGCTGCGCATCCACATGCCGCAGGACACGCGGTCCGGGCATACAGAGGCGGCTGGTTGATAACGTAGGATAATATTGTGCGAGCGGCTACGAACTTCGCCTGCGCCGGCACGTTCCTTTGTTGATCAACGGGATTTTGGAGAACGAATATGGCCGACATTGATCGTGATGAGGAAGCTGCGGAAAACCGTGGCAAACGTGCCGAAGAGGGCGTTGGCGAAGTGAAGGGGTCGGGCGCAGGCGCTGGCGGGAGCGGCAACCCCGAGGATTATGATGTCGATACGGTGGGCGGGAGCGGCGCTGGCACGTCGGGTCAATCGTCGCCGCAACCTGTTGAAGGCGACGATGCTGTGATACCTGCAACAAAAGACTCGCCGAAAGGATAAAATATGCCCGTCTCAGCCACTCCCATCGTAGAGCGTATCGCCCGTGTTTTGGCGGGCCAGAAGCTGAGCATAAACGGGCATGGAAGCGATGCGCATGCCAATGGCGCAGTGGATCGGGAATGGCCCGAACATGTCGATGATGCGCTGGCCGTGCTGCGGACATTACGCGAGCCGGACGCAGCGATGGCGGAGGCGGGTGACGTCGCCAACTGGGAGCGCATGGTGCTGGCGGCGATCGGCCAGAAGGCGCACTGAACTTAGGCGTTTTGGCTGACTCGCAATCGCGCGGGGCCGCCGTTTCCTAAAGATAATCCCGCAGGATCATCCATTCCGCGAGTTTGCGCTCTAGTCCTACAGCGTGCGCAGGGCTGCTGGAGGGCAATGGAATTAGGGACACGCCTTTTATAGTGCCCAAAGCGATGATGCCCAAAGCAAACGCGGTTCGGCCGTTAAATCCGATTGCCCGCAGGTCGGGGAGGGAGGCGACGAATTCGGCCAAAGGATTGGCGGCCACATTGCGCATCGCGGCATCAAGACTACCCTTCCGCTCGGCGTTTGCGATTACGTCCCAAAGTCCGATTTTATGTTCCCTCAGAACCGTCAGGCGCTCCGGATAAGGACGCGTTTTGATTGGAACTGCGATGACGGTCCCGATCAAATCCCAGAAATTATTGCGGGGATGCGCATAATATTGGCTCTGTGCCAGCGACTTGTCACCAGGCAGGCTCCCCAGAATAAGCAGCCGCGTGTCGAGCGCCGCGATAGCAGACAGGCCGCCTTTCCAGTTGGCCGGTACTGCCACCGCGTCGCCAGAATCCATCAGGCGGCGATCATGCCCGGCTTCAACACGATCTTGGTCACGTCATTCTGCTGATCGTGAAACATCTTGTAGCCTTCGGCTGCTTGTTCGAGTGGCATACGATGGCTGATCAGGAAGGTGGTGTCGATCTTGTCTTCCTGGATCGCGTTCAACAGAGCAGGCATATAGCGTTGCACATGCGTCTGGCCTGTCTTCAACGTCAGTCCCTTTTCCATCAGCGCGCCCAAGGGAAATTTATCGACGAAGCCGCCATATACGGCGGGCATCGACACCCGCCCGCCCTTGCGGCAAGCGATGATCGCCTGTCTTATGGCATGGATGCGGTCGGTGCCGAGGAAAGTGGACGCCTTGATCTGATCGACGACATTGTCGAAGAACAGGCCATGTGCCTCTAGGCCTACGGAATCGATCACGGCATCGGGGCCGATGCCGCCGGTCATCTCCATCAGCGCTTCGTAAGTCTTCGTTTCCTCGAAGTTGATGGTCTCCGCGCCGAACCCGCGCGCCAATTCCAGCCTGCGCGGAAAATGGTCGATGGCGATGACGCGCTCGGCGCCCATCAGGAAAGCGGACTGGATGGAGAACAGCCCGACCGGGCCACAGCCCCATACGGCCACAGTGTCGCCCGGCTCGATATCTGCGTTCTCGGCGGCCATCCAGCCGGTTGGCAGTATGTCTGACAGGAACAGAACCTTGTCGTCTTCCACGCCATCGGGAATGACGATCGGGCCGACATCGGAATAGGGCACGCGGACATACTCGGCCTGACCCCCGGCATAGCCGCCGGTAAGATGGCTGTAGCCGAACAGGCCCGCCATGGGATGCCCGTACATTTCGCGCCCAATATCCTGATTATCGGCAGGGTTGCTATTGTCGCAGGCGGAATATTGCTGCTTGCCGCAATGGTAGCAGGAGCCACAGGAAATCGTGAATGGCACCACCACGCGCTGGCCTTTTTGGAGCGTGCTCTTGGCGCCGGTCTCGACGACCTCGCCCATGAACTCATGGCCCAATATGTCGCCCTTCTGCATCGTCGGGATATAGCCGTCATACAGATGCAGGTCCGATCCGCAGATCGCGGTCGACGTGATCTTGATGATCGCGTCGCGGGGATTGATGATCTCAGGATCGTCCACGGTTTCGACGCGAACGTCATGCTTGCCGTGCCATGTCAGTGCGCGCATGCGGTTATTCCTCTTCCTTGGCGCGCTCTGCGCGTGTTCGTGCGGCGGTCGAGATTTCGCCGGTTTCCATAAGCTGCTTGAAGCGATGCAAGTCCCGGCGCGCCTGAATGGCGGGTTCGCGCTGGAACAGCTTGGCAATGACTTTGCCAACGACGCCTGCGGGCGGATCATAAGCGATGGTAGCGGTTACGATCGTACCGCGGTTGCCCTGCGCATCGCGGAATTCCACGCGGCCACTATTCGGCACATCGGCGTCTTTGGTGGCTTGCCAGCCAATGCAGGTGCCCGGAATATCCTCCGTGACCTGCGCGTCCCATTCGACGGTTTTGCCAGCAGGTGCCTTGACGACCCAGTGACTGCGGTCGGGGGACAATATGTCTATGCGCTGGACGTTGTCCATGAACGTGGGGAGGTTCGTGAAGTCGCGCCAATAGGCATAAAGCTCTTCGCGAGGACGGTTGATCGTGACGGTTCGGATAACGACAGAGTCATCATCATTCCCTCCAGCGTCGACAGCAGCGTTTGCTCGCTGTTCACGGTCCTTCGACACCGCCAGCGGCGCGTCATCCAGCTCTTGTGACATGATATCTCCTAGGGCATTGAGCATTTATTGAAGGGCAACATCCTGTCCGCCGGCATTCCGAAAGGCGGCGATTACCGCGTCCGCCTCATCATCATGGACGTCGACGGACACGAAGATGCACGTTCCGCTATTTGGCGCATCAGACACCGGGGACAGGAGAATGTCGGTTCTCACCATCCCATATTCCTCGACGAGGTGATCGACGATCCGGTCCACCGAAGGCCGATCGCCAAACCTGCCACCGATAGCTTTCATTGTGGGTTCCTCGAACGGCGGCGGCCTGCGCTATGCCGTTAAAAAGTCGAGGAAAGGAGCAAGGTTCCTCTTTAATATTATTGTGCAAACCTATGTTATGGTTTGTTTCAGGATGCGGCTGACCCATGCTGGATCCAGGAGGGCGACTTCTCGACCCCCGGCGCATTTTCGGAAAATGGGACGTCACCTTCCTCATCTGATCCACCCGGCGCCTCACCCTGCTCGCCGGACAAGGACGATTGCAGCGACCAGCGGCTTACCAAGGCCGCGTCGATCATCCGCCGCCAGGTTGCCCCGTCGCCCGCCTGCTCCATTTCCGCATCGGGATCCTTGATCACCGCCAGCAATGATGCGGCTGCTTCAATATGGTCGGCCCATGCGTCCGATGGGTTTGCGGCGTCGAGATCACGCGTCGCGAGATATCGCGCCAGCCGCTCCACCAATGTTCTGGTTTCAGGGGCAGTCTGGCCCTGTGCAACTTGGTCGGTCATGTCTTTCTCCTATGTCGATCAGGCAGCGCGCGCTGCGATGGGCCAGTCAGCCGGATCAAGTTGCTCACGGGCGCGAAGTTGATCCAGTGAACAGGGAATTTCAAAGCCGTCATTCGAAGGTTTCAACGTATCCCATGCGATGCTGTGCAGAGTATCGTTGATACCGCCGATCCCGCCGCAGGCGATTACAACGTAGCGGATACGTCCCGTTTCCTGCTCGATCATGCCGCCGCGGATGTGTCCGATGATGTTCCCTGTGACATCATAGATGCGCTTGCCTTCCACGCTGGCCAAGCTGAGCAAGGTTGGGGTCGGGGTCCCTTCGCTCTTCCGTTCTGCCGCCTGCGCACCGTCGTCCAGCCGTGCTTTGACGCCCAACCAGCGCCAGATCCCCACCGCATTCACGATGCACAGAAATCCGTTCGCGGCCGTCAACGAAGTCTGCCCGGTGGCGATCCCAAGACCTGTCCAATGTATCGATCCTACCAAGAAGACGACAAACCCCCAGCCGGTAACTCGGGCACCCATATTGGCGGCCGTCATAATCGCCGCGATGGTGGTCGCGATCGGCGCAACCCATTCACACCAACCGGCGATATATTCCCAATTCATCATATTATGTCCGCTTTGCCTGGAGGAGTAACTAAGGGCGGGCCGCATGGCTCCCTGCGGTGGGTGGTTCCCCCATAACCTATGTTGGTGCCGGACTCGGGAAGGGATATTCGCTGTTTGTAGATAGTTATCGCATCAGAAGGCGTCGCGTCCGGCGCGATCTGCCACTCTCTTTCATGATGGAAAGGCTCAACGCTATGCGCTCTCGCTCCTCAATTCTGCACGCCCACACCAAGTCGAGCACTCTTGGCAAAGTCGGGCGCACCGTCGCCATGACGATCGGCGCCGCCGCCATCGCGAACATTGGCCGTAAGCTGGCGGTGCAGTCTCCGACGACGCTGGCGGGAGACTGGTTCGACGGCCTTGTGGCGGAACACCGCATGGTCATGAAGTTGTTCGATGTGCTGGAAAAAACAGATTCAAGCGCGACTGCGAAGCGCGGCATGTTGATCATCCAGATCACTCACGCGCTAAGCAAGCATGCGTTTGAGGAAGAGAATGTCATTTATACGGCGCTGCGCAACGCCGGTCGCGTCGATGATGCCGATCGCCTCAATCACGAACATGGCTATGTAAAGCAATATCTGGCGGACCTGAATGCCATGAGCAAAGATGATCCTGGCTTTCTCGATAAGGTCGGCGCTTTCCGTCGCCATCTCGAAAGCCACATTCGCAGCGAGGAGGATGACCTTTTTCCCGTCTTGCGGGCTCATCTGGACGCCTCGGAGAGCAGCACGCTAACGCGGAAGATGAACGTCCACGGCCTGATGCTGGCCTGACACTCTATCGGTCAGAGCGATGCTGCGATTTCGCCGCCTTGCGGTCCAATCGGTTCATGCAGAAGGCTGCGCGTGACGGGAATGTCGATCCGCAGTCGTAGTCCATCGGAGCCGAAATCCACTCGGGTTTCGGCTCCGAGTTCGAACGCCATGCTATTTTCGATCATGTCTGCCCCGAAGCCTCGATACGATGGCTCTGGATCAACATCAGGCACACCACTTTCGATCCATTGCAAGCTCAGAATGGGGCCACCATCGGCTGCCTTCTTACTGGCCCATTGCACATCGATGTGACCATCGTCGCTGCCAAGCGCGCCAAATTTCACTGAGTTTGTGGCAAGCTCGTGGATCGCCAGACTGAGCGTCTCTGCCGCCCGTGTTTGCAGTCGCACGGTTGGACCACTGATTGAAAGGCGTTCGCCCGTGCGCGTCGCATAGGCCATGAATTCATCCAGAAACAATTCGTCCAGCGTGACCCCATAGGCATCATATAAAAGTATATTGGATTGAATCCGGGACACGGCATCAAGCCTTCCAAGGAAATGACTGACCAGCGTGTCCATATCCTGACTTGCTTGCGCGGTGCGTCGGAAGATCGAACGAATGACGGCCAGACAGTTGCTGACCCGGTGTTGAATGTCCTGCTGCTTCTTTTCTCCGACTACCGATAACGTCGCCGTGGATGGCAAAAAGAATATGGCGCTGAACAGGTCTCCATGACTCTCGATCGCAAGCAGGTTGGCCCTGACCGCCCTGTCCTGGTTGCGGCCGGGGATGATTATGTCGAGAGCATTGGGGGGGCTACCTGCAAGCGCCGCATTCTCCGGAAAAAACAGCGGCAGATCGGTTATATCGCCTTCGGGCAGGTCGAAGAAAATCCGGGTATGTGCGTCGGCGGACTGAAATCTCCACGGGTTGCGTCTGACAATGGCATGTCCGATGCATGTCGCCGTAGCTGCATCCTTGCCATTACCACTCATGCGACTTCACCTTTGTTCTGAGGATCGCGAACACGGGGATGTAGATATCCGGAATCAAAAAGGGCCGCTGCCTTTAACCGCGCAATATCCGGTATGAAAAGATCCCGTCGTTGCAATTGGATCAGACCACGCTTGCGCAAATCCTGCAATACGCGATTGACATGCACGGCGGTAAGCCCGGTGGCGTCGGCCAGTTCATGCTGGTTGACCGGAAACGCGCAACGTCCTCCTGCGGCGAGGCCGACTACTTCCAGGCGGCTATAGGTTTCGCAGAATAAATGGCTCAGTCTCTCAAAAGCGGAACGTTGCCCCAGGCTGAGGCACCATTCGCGTTGTATGGATGCGGTCACCAATCCGTTCACCCACATGGCTTTCATAATTCCGGCATATTTCAGAACAAGATGCTCCATTGATGCTCGACCGACCCGGACTACGCTGACGTTGGTTATGGCACCGATGCTATGGTCCGCCTTGTGTAGTAGGAAGCAAAAGGGGTCACATAGGTCGCCGGCCACCAGGAAGGACAATATCTGTCTACGACCATCCGGCAGCATCTTGTATCGCATGGCCCAGCCGTCAATGATAATAAACATGTTAGTCGGCTGCTGCCCTTCGGCAACTATATCGGCTCCCATCGTATAGGATTGCACGGGAGCCTGAGATAATCCGTCCAGCACCTCCTCCTCGACCGTGGAGAGAGTCGCATATGCGCCCAGCTTCTGTGTTAAAGCAGATACCGCCATTGCTTCCCTCTGCTCCAATATGATATGGCGCTGCATGCAACTTACTGCCCCATAGTCCGCCGATATCTTGGCTACCTCATATCACAAAGTTCGGTAATCACCGCCTGCCGGTATAAGCGGGGATGTGAAACTCGGGATCAAACCGGGCTTTCGGTTGAGAGAGGCAGGCGGAAACCAAAGGTTTAGCCGGATTTCGCTGG
>JBPPMC010000007.1:0-2493 GCA_051305835.1 Sphingobium sp. | reverse complement strand
TTCATCGTCGGGACGGTGGCTGAGTCTGGTGAGGAGCCATTCCATCAGCTGGCGTGCATCGTCATGGCCGGACAGGATGCCGACCCCTTCCTCCATCACCAGCAAGCGCGCCATCGCGGCCAGCCAGACGGTGGCGGCGGCAGCTGTGCAGGGTCCAAGGTTGATTGGAACCTTCTCGATATACCGTCCAACGGCCGCAATCTGGACAGCGCAGATATCTTCGGCATAGCGCGCAATTTCTTCGCCTATGACCCTCCGGTGATTTGCGAGCGCCATGAACTCCAGGGCGAGCGCAGTGCGGCTGGGGTCGATGCTGAGCGTCCATAAGGCACGCAGCGGATCATCCGATTGTGCCGCGGCCTGATGGCGTGTGAGGCTCTGTTCGGCACCGCCTGTAGGCGGCCACCAGCAGATCGTCGGACGTCGGGAAATAATAGTGGATGAGCGAGGCATTCAGTCCCGCGCGCGCCGCCACCTTTCGACCACTGACGGCGGCATATCCTTCTTCCATCATCAAGGCTAGCGCCGCGTCGAGCAACTGGGTGCGGGTAGCCGATTTATCCGTGCCAAAGCGTCGCTTTCGCGGCGTCGCTTTTATAGTGGTTTCTTCTGAAACGCGCTTGGCCAAAGCAAAATATTCCAATCCCAGATTTCAAGTTGCTACAAAGGCCGTGCGCGGCTTCCCCGTATCCGCAGATATGGCGTTTTTTGTATTCGGCGCAAACGCGGAGCGCAATCACGCAAAGCACCCAATTGAGCGGCTTGCCACCGTTTTCCGGGTTGGCTCCCCGCGAACGCGAGGAGCCAGCACATCAGGATGAGATTGTGGATAATCATACAAAGACTGACACGCCGCTGAAGCGGAACAGCAAGACCAGATGCTTCATGCTTGAGGGGCTTTAGCCGCGTGCCATGGGTCGACAATCTGCTCCGCGATAGTCGAAGCCCTGTGCCGCTACCAAGGCACGACAGGGTTGGGAGCCGCAACCGAAGTCAAGAACAACGCCCCCGCCAAGCCCTCATGAAGAGCGTCGCGATGCTCGCTCTTAACTACCGCACCGTCACGACCAAGTCGCGCCCGCCCTCAGCGCGACAGCGACCCGATCAGCGGGCTGGCGCTTTTCTCCTGCGCCTTGGTTTTGGCGCGCTCTTCCAGATACACCTTGATCATCGCGACGATCGGGTCGGCCAGCGCCAGCCCCAATATCCCGAATAAAGCGCCGAACAATATCTGTGCGCCCAGCACGAGGGCAGGGGCCAGATCGACTGCGCGTTTCGCCACCATCGGCACGATCAGATAGCCGTCGATGATCTGCACGGCCAGATATACGCCGAGCGCATACAGCCCCGAATCGACGCCGCCGGAAAAGCCCACCAATATGATCAGTGCGCCCGATATGATCGCGCCGATGTTGGGCAGGAACGCCAATATCCCGGTCAGCACGCCCAGCAGCGCCGCCATCGGCACCCCGCCGACCGCCAGCAACATCCACACGCCCACGCCCTCGACCAGCATGCCGATCAGCCGTCCTGCCATCAAACGGCGCAACGTCCAGCCCATCTTGTCGGCAACGGAGTAAAATTGTTCGCGCTTGTTGATGGGGAGCATCCACGCGACGCCGCGCTCATACAGCTTGGGTTCGATCGCAATGAAGATCGCCAGCACCAGCATCATCACCAGGCTCGTGACCGCGCCCACTGCCGTCGTCAGCGCTGCCGTCACCCGCCCGAGCGACCCCATCACCTGACTGCCCAGTGATTTGAGATCCGCCGATGTCGCCCGGATGCCAAGCTGCGATGCCCAGTTGCCGACACGGTCGATTTGCGCCTCGACGATGGATCGCATCGCGACCGCCTGCGCCGTCATTTGCGATCCGGTCAGCCAAACCGTCCAGATAAGGAAGCCGAATACGCCGATGATGATGATCGCCAGCCGCCATCCCCGCCCGATCGGCAACGCCCGCCCGATCAGCCGCGCGCCGCCGTCCAGCATCGTCGCCATCACCAGCGCGGCCAGCACCAGCAGGATCGGCTGCGCCAGCAACCATGTGAGCGCAAGGGCGACGGCGATGCCGAACCATACGCCCGCACGCTGCATTTCGGTGCGCACCAGCGGGCTTTGGTTCTCCGCGGGGCCGGGCTGTTCTACATGGCGTTCGGTATCGCTCATTTCGCGGGTGTCTCCATGGCGGGATGCAGGCTACCGCCCGCCCGGCCGCTGCGCAGCGCGCCGAACCAGCTGAACGGGTTGATGCTGGCGGTGCCATCCAGCGAGAATGTGATGAACTCGGCGCGTCCGCCAATCGCTTCCCACGGCACTGGACCGCCCAGGCCGCGCTCGGCCAGCGTCGCGCGGCTGTCGGCGCTATTGTCGCGATTGTCGCCCATCAGGAATACGTGATGATCGGGGATGCGCACTGGCCCGTACCAGTCGAGCGCGCGCTCGCCCACGTCGATGATCTTGTACGTCTTGCCGTTGGGCAGCGTCTCCGG
>JBPPMC010000333.1:0-3885 GCA_051305835.1 Sphingobium sp. | reverse complement strand
TCACGCTTGCCAGCGGTTTGCGCCACGGTGGTTGCCGTCAGCTCGACATTGTCCTTGATCTTCGACTTCAGATACGAACCGAAGGCATAGAGCGTAAGTTCAGGAAGCGGCTGATACGCTACGCTGCCATCGACGCCGTACTTATCAACTTTGCCCAGATTGCGGTAGATCGTCTGGTCCAGTTCACGATCATAGGCCGAGGCCAGGCGATCGGAATAGATGGTGTACCAGCCAGTTAATTGCGCCTGAATATTCCCGGTCCGATAGCGAACGCCAACGTCAAAGTTGTCGGTCGTCTCAGGCTTGGGATTGGCGTTCTCATTATCGCGCGCGAAGAAGAAGGACTGGTACAGGTTGTCCGTGCCCGGCACCTGCAAGCCCTTCGAATAGTTGCCGAAGATGCTAACGGCGTTTGTTGCATCCACCACGACGCCTGCGTTTGGCAGAACCTTGTCATATTTCAACACACGCCGTTGCGGCCCTTGGATAGCAGGATTGGCGGCGGCAAATGCGGCATCAGACGCGCTGCCCTCACCAAAACACCTCAGGTTTCCTCCGGCCGTGGCTGTATAGCAGTAGTTGTTCAAGTCACGTTTAAAGAAGGGAGCGCGAACACCTGCATTCACCGTAACTGGCCCAAACTCGCCGCGATATTCTCCCGAAACCTGATGAAGGATCGCGTAGGAGAGGCGGTTCCGCTTCTGGACTGCGTTCCCATCACTATCAAGAATGGGATCGTTAATGGGGAAAGGATCAACGGCAAAGCCGTTCTGCTGCAGATAGCCCGCAGTGCCGGTTTGACGATGCCGTCCACGATCAAAGCTATATGCCACGCGGACAGTATTGTTGTCATCTATGTCGTATCGCAGCGAAGCGATGAGACCATAGCGATGCGTTTGAGTCTGGCTTGGTGCCAATACCCGAACGAGATCACGGCTGTCGCCATCGCCATTAATATCCCTGCCGAAAAACAACTGGGTAGCGCTTGAGGAAGGCTGTTGGATAAAGCCCACACCTCCAGTCGGCGTCAAGCCTTCGCTAGCAATGAGCGTGCCGCCCCCATTTGCTTTGGTGTATTGATAGCTGGGATCGACCGTTAGCACCAATCCGTCTGACAACGTAAATCGGGAACTCAGGCGAATATTGCCCGTGTTCGAAGGATTAAATCGGTACTCGAAAGGTTCTCCGCAGGCGCTGGCCGGATCGGCAAAGCCAGCGATGGGCGTTGGAATGGCGCATCGGGCGACCTGAAAATCTCGCTCGTCTTTAGTGACCGGAAAGCGGTTGCCGCTTGCGGTGCCGGCAACGCGACCCGCGTCAAGCCGGAGCGGCGCAGAGCCGAAGAAGTTATTCCGATTCTCATTGTAGTGGGCTGCGAGCGAAATGAAATCGCCGTTATCGCCGATGGGTTGATATATTTTGGCATTATACTGCTGCTTTTCGATCTTGCCGATGCCACCGAAGATCGCGTCGTTTGTCGCGCTGCTGGCAGAGAAGAACGCCTTAGTACCCCACGGCGTAAACACGCCGGTATTTACCATGCCGAAAATACGGAAGAAGCTATAGTCGCCCAGTGATCCGATCATCTTTGCACCGAAGTCATCGGCGGGAGTGATGGTGCGATAATTTACAGTCGAGCCAGTGGCTGCCGCTGTTGGGCTATCTACGTCGGTAGAACCTAAGTTGACGTTTACCTGGTCAATGATCTCGGGGTCGAACTGCTGATTAGAGTATAGCGCGTAGCCGCCTGTATCGTTGAGCGGAATACCATCTACGGTCTGGGAGATACGCTGATCGTCGAACCCGCGAATAGTCAATGTCCCGCCCCCCGAACCGAAGGGGTCGTTGTTCTGGAAACTGACACCCGGAAGCTGATTGATTATTTCGTTCACAGTCTGGCCCGGAGCCTGAGTCTGGATGTAATCGCTGGTCAGCACGGCCTTGGCCTTGCTCGTGTCGGGGATGACGACCCCGGCGACGCCATTGTTGACCGTCGAGCCGGTGACCACGATGTCATTTTCAAAATCGATAGAACCCGTCGACTGGGCGAAAGCCGCTACCGGCAACGTGAGGGCAGCGATCGCCGCGCTTCGCAGAAGAATATTTCTCATTTGTGCTTCCCTTATCTTACCGACACCCGGAGCAGCCCTTCAGCGTCGCCGTGTCCGGAAAATCCCGTACGTTTTAAGATCCACCTGCTGCGTCCGAGAGGCGTGGACATGCCCCTGTGATGCTGTGGTTGCGGTTTTGTGACGATGCTGCGCTGCGCTGTGTCATCGCGCCCGCCAATCATCCCGACAGATGATGGGCGAGTCTCTCCCGCCCGCTCGGTAGCCGCCAGAACGTCATAAATCACGGGGATTTTATCGGGGTGCGTCACTACCCTTCGCGAGTGCGGCAAATTTGCCACGCACATGATTTATTTAACCGCAACCGAGACTTACGTTAAGTCCGACGATTAATCGTGCGGATTGCGCCTGATCCGGCGGATCTTCGCCCCGAAGACGGTGAAACGGAGGCACATAGGAAAAGGGCCAGCAAAGTGCCGGCCCTTCCTATCTATTGCTCTTACCGGCGTCAGGCGGCGTCGCCAGCCTTGCGCTGTTCGCTGAACACGCGGACTGGTTCCTTGCGGCCATCCACGACGTCCTTGTCGATCACGACCTCGCCGACACCCTGCATGGAGGGCAAGTCGAACATCGTGTCGAGCAGGATCGATTCGAGGATCGAGCGAAGACCACGCGCGCCGGTTTTGCGCTCGATCGCCTTCCTGGCGATCGCAACCAGTGCTTCGTCGGTGAAGGAGAGATCGACGTCCTCCATCTCGAACAGCTTGCCATATTGCTTCACCAGCGCGTTCTTCGGTTCGCCCAGGATCTTGACCAACGCCGCCACGTCCAAATCTTCCAACGTCGCGATCACTGGCAAACGGCCGACGAATTCCGGGATAAGACCGAACTTCAGCAGATCCTCCGGCTCACTCTGGCGCAGAAGCTCACCGGTGCGGCGTTCTTCCGGCGCAGCGACATGTGCGCCGAAGCCGATCGACTTGGCTTCCAGACGATCACCGATGATCTTTTCCAGACCAGCGAACGCACCGCCACAGATGAACAGGATGTTCGTCGTATCGACTTGCAGGAATTCCTGTTGCGGATGCTTGCGGCCACCCTGCGGCGGCACGCTGGCAGTCGTACCTTCCATCAGCTTGAGCAGCGCCTGCTGAACGCCCTCACCCGATACGTCACGGGTAATCGAAGGGTTCTCCGCCTTGCGGCTGATTTTGTCGATTTCGTCGATATAGACAATCCCGCGCTGCGCCTTTTCGACATTATAGTCGCTGGCCTGCAACAGCTTGAGGATGATGTTCTCCACATCCTCACCGACATAGCCCGCCTCGGTGAGCGTCGTCGCGTCGGCCATGGTGAACGGCACATCGAAAGTCTTGGCGAGCGTCTGTGCCAGCAGCGTCTTGCCGCAACCGGTCGGCCCGACGAGCAGAATGTTTGACTTGGCGAGTTCGACTTCGCCTGCCTTCACGCCGTGGTTCAGTCGCTTATAGTGATTGTGGACCGCAACCGAGAGCACGCGCTTGGCGCGCTTCTGGCCGATCACATAATCATCGAGTACGTCGCATATTTCCTGCGGGGTCGGCACGCCGCCATCTTTCCGCCCGACAAGGCCGCCCTTGGCCTCCTCGCGGATGATGTCGTTGCACAACTCAACGCATTCGTCGCAGATGAATACGGTTGGCCCCGCGATCAGCTTGCGCACTTCATGCTGCGATTTACCGCAGAAGGAGCAGTACAGCGTACTCTTTGAATCGGAGCCTTGAAGCTTTGTCATTACGGTCTTTCCTGGTCCGGCGGGGGGCGGCGGACCCGCCCC
>JBPPMC010000327.1:0-3317 GCA_051305835.1 Sphingobium sp. | reverse complement strand
GGCGAGAAGGTCGCCAATCCGGCGGACGATGTTGGCCCAGCCTCGATCGCGACGTTCGTGCCGAAAGACCGCTCGCTGTCACCGACCGAGATTCGTGTGATGCTGAAGCAGCTTGAGCACGTCGCCACGCTACCCACGATCCGGCTCGGTATGCGCCTCTTCCTGCTGACGATGGTGCGCAAGAGCGAACTGCAGGACGCGACCTGGGATGAGGTCGAGTTCGAGAACGCCGTCTGGACCATCCCCAAGGAGCGGATGAAGCGATCGAAGGCGCACAATGTCTATCTGTCTCAGCAGTGCATCGACATCATGATCGCGCTCAAGACCTGCGCGGGGAATTCACGCTACCTGCTCCCATCGCGCTACGATGCGGATGCGCCCATGTCGCGCGCCACCTTCAATCGGGTGACCTATGCGGTTGTGGAGCGTGCTCAGAAAGAAGGACTGCCGCTTGAGCCGTTCACGGTGCACGATCTGCGCCGAACCGGCTCGACCCTTCTGAATGAGCTGGGGTTCAACAGCGACTGGATCGAGAAGTGCCTGGCCCATGAAGACGGCCGCTCATCTCGCGGGGTCTATAACAAGGCCGAGTATGAGCATCAGCGCCGGCACATGATGCAGGAGTGGTCCGACATCGTAGATGCCTGGGTCGCGGGGCAGAAGCGGGCGCCGGTGCTGGTCCCGCCCACGATGGCTATGCTCGCGCCCGATCCTGCTCTTTAACTGGCCGAGTCTTGCGCTGTCGTACGTCGGGATGCGGCGCCCGCTCGACCGACGACCGCCTAGCCTTGCTCAACCGCTCGTTCAGCCAGGCCTCGACTTCGGCCAAATCCCACACCACGCAGCGCGGCGTCAGCGCGAAGCGCCGCGGGAATTCACCGCGCTGCTCCATCTCATAGATGGTGGTATCCGCCAGCGGTACGATCTGGCGAAGCTCATGCCTGCGGATCATCCGCTTTTTCAGCGTATCGGGGCGTGTCGACATGCTCTTTGACTCCCAGCAGATGATGAGGTTGCGCCTCGAATGGAGCCGATAGACACAGCATGAAAAGAGCCCGCGCGCAGGCGTAGGGCTGACGGACATCCTAGCGTACAAATCGGATGGTTCTGTGATCGCTCGTGTACACGGACGCAGGGGGCGCAAGCACAGCGCGTCGGGTATTTGGTGCACAACCAATCCCGGACTACGAGAGTGCGAATCGAGGTTTTCATGCAGCTCAATCCCGTCCATCTGTCCGTCGCCAAGCTGCTCCAGGGGCGGCTATTCCGCATTCCTGAGTATCAGCGTGCATACTCGTGGCAGAAAAGGCAGCGCGAGGATCTCTTCGCCGACATACGCGAAGCCGAGCGCTCGGGTCGCGAGCACTTCATGGCGACACTCGTTGCCCTGGCGCGCGATCGACGAATAATCGACGCTGACGAGTTCGGCGTGGTTGAACTGGTTGATGGCCAGCAGCGGGTCACAACTCTGGTCATCCTCCTCAAGGCGATCGAGAAGAGGCTGAGCGCCGAAGACAAAGCTGAGGCAAAGATCAAAGGCGAACTCTCGACTCTCTTAGTCAAGGGCGATGACCACAACTTGGTCCTACTACAGACGAACCACGACAGCAGCGACGTGTTCGCCCAGTACGTGCGGACAGGCAGTTTGAAAAGAAAGGCCGTCATGACGGCCTCGGACGCCAATCTGGTGAATGCAGCGGACGAGTGCGAGCGCTTCGTTGAAGAGTGGATGTCCACTAAGTCCCTGCCAGATCTTGTGTTCACGATCCGGCACAGGCTGTCGATGATCTACCACGAGTTGGGCGATGAATCGACCGTTTACCGAGTGTTCGAGGTCCTCAACAGCCGCGGGTTAGATGTCCGTTGGATCGACAAGACCAAGAGCCAATTGATGGCCTCCATCTACGAGTACGTCGATGAGAGCGTTCGTGCTGACGGTCTTCATGAGATGCAGAGCATCTGGAAGGACATCTATCGGGCGCTAGGTCTGGATGAGCGGTTGGGCGACGAGGCTCTTCGTTTTGCAGGCACTTGGTCGCGCGAGACGCAGCCCAATCGCATCCTTAGCGACGAGGACGCCTCGTCCGAGTTGCTGCTTCTGGCTGGGAGCAAGCTGAAGACGATTGTCGCCACGGCATCTTGGCTCAAGACCGTCGTTCATAAGGTTCTAGAGCTTCACCGGGATCAACGTCGCGCCGCAGTGACGCGCATCGCCCACGCACGTTTTCTAGCGGTCGCGATCATGCTGCGGGAGTTCGATGCGGCAACGGAGCAGAGCCTGCTGGGGGCCTGGGAGCGGGTCACATTCCGCATTTTCACGCTGGCAGGCAAGGATACGCGGACGAAGGTCGGTGATTATGTGCGGCTCGGACATGACATCTTCTCGAAGAAGCTCACGGCGGAGGCGATCGCGGCGTCCCTTGCCGATCTAGGCCAAGACTATAGCATTGATGCAGTGATCTTTGAGGACTCTTGGGACAACTGGTACGAGGGTTGGCTCGAGGAGGTGAGATACCTCTTGTTTCGTTACGAGGAGCATGTGGCCCGCGAGGCGGGCATGCAGATCAACGAGTCGGAGTGGGCGAAGGTGTGGGCGGTGGACCCTGCCCGGTCGGTTGAGCACATCATGCCGAAGAGTTCTGAGAAGAGCTATGTTCACCATCTCGGCAACCTTACGATGCTGCCGCCAAGGGTGAACTCCTCACTGCAAGATAGGCCGCCGCACCAAAAGGCGGCGCGCTACATCGAAAGCGGTCTGCAGGCGACGATGCAGGTCGGGCGTGACATCCAGAATGGCGTGCGGTGGAACAAGCAGGCTGTGCTCGATCGTGCGGCTAGGATCGAGGAGTTCGTGCGAAAGGAATGGGCTGACTGACGACAGTGGATTATTACGCATCTCAGATGCGTGATAATCCTTGAGTCTTGATGCCAGTTATGGGATTAACACGCATCTGAGATGCGAGATAATTCCATGGCGATCCATCTGGTCGGCGAAACGATCGACGCCAAAAAGGCCTACCAGCGGGCCCAGACCGGCGAGCTTATCCAGCTGGTGCGTGGCGTCTACGTCGACCGTGAGAGCGACACTGAGGCCATGATCATGAGCCACGCCGTTCGGATCGCGCACTACCTCTATCCCAACGCCTATCTGTCGTCCGCCAGCGCCGTCCTGCTTGCGCCCACGCCGGACGGGCGGCTGTTCCTCAGCGGGCGCCGCAATCAGCGCACGCGGCTGCGAACGCTGGAGATCGTCCAGAACGCAGCCCCAGCCCATCCTTCGACTGCGGCTGCGGTAATCGGCGACGATCTTGGCGAGC
>JBPPMC010000287.1:0-8052 GCA_051305835.1 Sphingobium sp. | reverse complement strand
AAGCTGAAGGTCGTCTCCTCGACGCGAAGTTGAAACAGGCCGGTGAGGAAGTCCTCGCGATGGCGCATCAGTTCTTCCGCGGTGACGGGATAAAAGCGGATCTGGTCGAAGAAGCGCAGCAGCCAGGGTTTGCCCTCGATGAAGGCATCCGTCTGGCGATGCGTATTCCAGACCTGGAAGGTGCGGCCGAACAACTGATAGCCGCCCGGTCCCTCCATGCCGTAGATGCACATATACGCGCCGCCGATGCCCACGACATTGGGCGGAGTCCATGTGCGCGCCGGGTTGTATTTAGTGGTGACGAGCCGGTGACGCGGGTCGATGGGCGTGGCGACCGGCGCACCGAGATAGACGTCGCCCAGCCCCAGCACGAGGTAGCTGGCGTCGAAGATCAGGCTCTCGACTGCGTCTGCGCCGGACATGCCGTTGATGCGGCGAATGAATTCGATATTGTCCGGGCACCATGGCGCGTCGTCGCGAACCGCGCCCATATATTTCTCGATGGTCTCGATGGTGGCGGGGTCGCGCCAGCTAAGCGGCAAGTGGACGATCCGGGAGGGGACCGAGAAGTCCTCAAGGTCTCCCAGGCGTTCTTCCGCCTCGACAAGTGCGGCCAGCGCCCCGCGTTGATCGAGCACCTTGCCGTCGAAATGGAGTTGCAGCGAGCGGATGCCGGGCACGATGTCGATGACGCCGGGGAGCGCCTGCTTTTCAAGCTCGCACATGAGCGCGTGGACGCGAATGCGCAACTCGATATCCAGCACGATCGGGCCATATTCGACCAGGATGTTCCGATCGCCCTGCTGCCGATAGACGACGCGGGGGCGGGTGCCCTGTTCGGGTATGTCAGCGAGGATTGGAGAGAGCGCGGCGATCTGACGGGGGGACGATTGCGATATGTCTGCCAATGGTGCGCCGTCTGCGGCGGCAGCGTCTTCCAGCGTGACGGGCACGAAGTTGAGGCGATCCCCGGGGGCAAGCTGCCCGATCTTCCAGCGATCCGCCGCGATCACCACGAAGGGGCAGACGAACCCGCCGAGCGATGGACCATCAGGGCCAAGGATGATCGGCATGTCGCCCGTGAAGTCGACCGCGCCGACGGCATAGGGATTGTCGTGAATGTTGGAGGGGTGGAGGCCCGCTTCGCCGCCATCGGTCCGCGCCCAGTGCGGCTTTGGGCCGACGAGGCGAACGCCGGTGCGGTTGCTGTTGTAATGTACCTGCCAGTCGGCGGAGACGATCATGCCGATATCGTCGTCCGTGAAGAAATCGGGCGCACCATGGGGGCCGTAGAGTACGCGGAGGGTCCAGGTCTCGCCGAAGTCCGGGATGGGGAGCGCCGAAACAGGCGTGCCGACTTCCGCCGTGCCCAGATGCAGCGTGTCGCCCGCGAGCAGGCGGCGCGCGGCATGTCCGCCGAACTGGCCCAACTCGAACGTGCTGTGACTGTCGAGATAGGGCGCGATATCGAGACCGCCCGCGAACAGGATATAGCCGCGGATGCCACCGCCCGATGCCCGGCCCATCGCGAGCGTCTGGCCCGCCGCCACGTCGATAATCGTGCCGCGTTCAACCGGCACATCGTCCAGTTTCGTGCTGAAGTCCGCGCCGGTGAGGCACAGGCGCGCGGGTGCATTAAAGAACAGCGTCGGACCGCTGACGGTCATTTCCAGCCCAGGCGTGCCCTCTGCATTGCCGAGCAGCCGGTTGCCGATGCGGAACGAGCGGTCGTCCATCGGACCGGACGGGGGCACGCCAATGGCCCAGAGGCCAAGACGTCCCGGCCAATCCTGCACGGTGGTCGCCGTGCCGCCGCTGATGACGCGGATGCTGCGCGGCGTATAGGCGATGGTGTCGAGCAGGCGGGTCGAAACTTCGCCGCTGATGAACCGCTCCGTTCGCACGACATCGCGGAGCCAGCGGAGATTGGTCTCGATGCCGTCGATCCGGCTTTCGTCGAGCGCGACCTGCATCGCGGCAATCGCTTCCTCACGGGTGGGCGCGTGGACGATGACCTTGGCCAGCATCGGGTCGTACCAGGCGCTGATCGTGCTGCCCGCCATGCACCATGTTTCGGCGCGAATGTTCGGAGGAAAACTGAGGCCCGTCAGCGTGCCCGATGTGGGGCGGTAATCGAGCGCAGGATCTTCGGCATAGAGCCGCACTTGCACCGAATGGCCGCGCGGCACTGGCGGCTCTGCGTCGAGGAACGCGAAATCGCCCGCGCCGCCCCGGATCATCCACTCCACCAGGTCCATGCCCATCACCTCTTCGGTGACGCCATGTTCGACCTGAAGCCGGGTGTTCATTTCGAGGAAGAAGAATTGCTGCCGTTCTGCGTCGAACAGGAACTCGACCGTCCCTGCGGAGCGATAATTGGCAGCTTCCCCCAGGCGGACGGCGGCAGCGATGAGTTCGCTTCGGATGCCGGCGGGGAGCAGCGGCGCGGGCGCTTCCTCGACAACCTTCTGGTTGCGGCGCTGAAGCGAGCAATCACGCTCGCCAAGCGGCATGATGCGCCCCTTGCCATCGCCGAATATCTGCACTTCGATATGGCGTGCGCGCCCGACATAGCATTCGAGGAATACGCCAGCGTCGCCGAAATTGCCTTCGCCAAGGCGGGCCACGCTCGCAAAGCCTTCGCGCACGGCGGCTTCATCTTCGCAGATGCGCATGCCGATGCCGCCACCGCCCGCCGTAGCCTTCAATATGACCGGATAGCCGATTGCTCGCGCGGCGGTGGCGGCTTCCTCTTCGTCGGTCAGCAGGCCGGTGCCAGGCGCAAGCGGAACGCCATGTTCGGCCGCCAGCGCGCGGGCGCTGTGCTTGAGGCCGAAGGTGCGCATATTCTCGGGCGTGGGGCCGATGAAGACGATACCGGCGGCGGCGCAGGCCTCGGCGAAGTCGGCATTCTCGGCGAGGAAACCATAGCCCGGATGGATTGCGCCCGCGCCGGTTTCGCGCGCGGCCTTCAGGATCGCGGTGGTGTCGAGATAGCTTTCGGTCGCCGGAGCAGGGCCGATGCACACCGCCACGTCCGCCTGGGACACGTGCAGCGAACCCACGTCCGCCTCGGAATAGACCGCGACCGAGCGCAGCCCCATTTTGCGTAGCGTGCGGATGATCCGGGTGGCGATTGCCCCCCGGTTCGCGACCAGGACCGTGTCAAAGCTCATGCGGTGACGATCATCCGTACTGATGTGGGATTGAAGGCGTTGCAGGGATTGTTGATCTGCGGGCAGTTGGACACGACGACGATCACGTCCATCTCCGCGCGCAAGTCGACCGTCAGCCCCGGCGCGGAAATGCCATCGACGATGCCAAGCGCGCCGTCCGCCTCGACAGGTACGTTCATGAAGAAGTTGATGTTGGAGACGATGTCGCGCTTGCCCCGGCCTTCAGTCAGGTTCGCTTCGAGGAAATTCTCGACGCAGGCATGTTGCGATTTGGTGTGATGACCGTAGCGCAAGGTGTTGGACTCACAGGAACAGGCGCCGCCGATGGTGTCGTGATAATCGACCGATGTTCCAACGATCGTCATCATCGCGCGCCCTTCGTTCGATCGCAGCACGGCGCCTGTACGCAGAAAAAGATTGCCCTGCGCGGCGACGGTGTCCTGCGCGCTGTAACGCTCTGCATCGTCGGCAGCGGCGTAGAGCAGGAAGTCGACGGCCTGATTGCCCTCCATGTCGACGACGCGCAGCGTCTGGCCAGCGGCGACATGGTGCAGCCAGGGCGCGCGGGCCGGCACGATCTCGTCATGAACGACAGCGCCGGACAGCCCCGACAGATGCGGGTCAGTGGTCATCAGGAAACCCCTTTTTCCTCAGCGGCGGAAATAATCTTCGACATTCAGGAAGGCACGCTTGCCCTCCGGCGACGCGGTACGGATAGGATCGTCCTCCGGCGTGACGGCTCCGCGCCATGCGGAAACGCGCAACGGTGTCACGCTCCACCTATCGCGCGGATCAAGCACATGCGGGCAATTGGCGATGACGACGATTACGTCCATCTCCGCCCGCAGGATCATGGAACGCCCGGCGTCGAACGGCCCGACGATGGGCGTGATGGTGCCGTCCGCCTCGATCCGGGTGCCTTTGAACAAGTTCACGCATGGATGGACGTCCCGCCTTTGCAGCCCGTGTTTTGCCGACCCCAGCAACAGGCGGTCGCGGCCGTTGGGGAACGCGCCGCTGTTGCGACCCTCGCCATATTTCGCGAGGTTGGTCGCGGCATTGGACGTGCCGCAGAAGGCATCGTGCGTACCCGCGTCATCCTCCAGGATGCTCATGAGCACGCGGCCCATGTCCGACAGGAGCAGCTTGCCCGCGCCGAGATAGGCGTTCCATTGGATCTTCACGGTGTCGGCGACATTGAGCCGTTCCGCAGGCATCTCTGCATTGTAGATCAGCAGGGATGCGCAAGCGTCGCCCTGCAAATCGATGAGCCGGAGGCGTGAACCGCGCGAAAGCCTGCGCGTCGCATAGCCGCCCGCCGCAATCGTCTCTTCCCACAGCAGGTCACCGGCGGACACATCGGACGGGAGATCGGCGGCGACGGGCGGCAAGGACGGCATGGCCTCCACAACCGTTCCCGCCATGGCGCGTGCGTGATCGCGCGCCGCCATGGGATCCGCGAGCGGTCCCGTCATGCGGCGGCCTTCTTGGTCTTCGGGTGCTTGCCGGAAGCCGGGTTATCAAGGCTGTCGAGATCGTCCTGCTCGTGCAGCGGTGGCAGCAGGGCCGTCGTAGTGACGAGTTGCAACTGACGCACGCCACGGATGCCGCGCAGCGAGTCGCACAGTTCCTTCAGGCGGTTCGCCGGTCCCTGCACCAGCAGCACTTCGAGGGACTGGTCGTCCTCCAGAAAGACGTGCTGCGAAGAAATCACTTCCTTCAGATATTCGGCCTGAGTCTGGGCAAGCTGTTGCCGCACACGGCCACGATCGCCGCGATAGACGAGCGTCACCGTGCCCGCGAGCAAGTCGTCGGGCCGGGTCAGCGCCTCATGCTCGGCGAGCGCGTGGCGGATAAGTTCGGCGATAAGTTGGGAGCGGGAAGGAAGGCCGCGTTCCTCGACCATCACATCCAGTTGGCGAAATAGCTCTGCAGGAAGGCTCATGCTGAGCCGGGCGAGGCTGGTAGGTTCGGTACTCATGAGGCAGTCTTCTCAATTATTACTAGTAGCGTCAAGTGTAATACTTTCAGGCGCAGCGATAGCTGTTGGAATACGCCGGACGAGCGGAAGATCATATACCGCCGTCGCGCCATATCTATGCGGCGCATGAGGATCGCGTCGACGCTTGTCCAAAGTCAAAACGCGCGTGCCAAGCGAGAAAGCCTCTTTGATATCGTGCGTTACCATGATGACCGTCAGCGAATAGTCATTCCATAGCCGGGTGATCAGCGTATGCATGTCCGCCCGCATCCCCGGATCAAGCGCGCCGAAAGGTTCGTCGAGAAGCAGGATGCGGGGCCGCTTGATGAGTGCCTGCGCGATCGCGAGACGCTGCTGCATGCCCCCCGACATCTGCGCCGGATACAGGTGGAGGCTGTCGCCAAGGCCCACCGCATTCAGCATCTCCTCCGCCTGCGCCATGGCGGCGCGGCGGCGGCTGCCAAAAAGCCGGGCGGCAAAGGGAGCCTGTGCACATTCCAGTCCGAAGACAGTATTACGCAGCACCGAAAGATGCGGAAAGACCGAATAACGCTGAAACACTACGCCGCGATCCGGGCCGCATTCCGGGGTTAAAGGTTCATCATCGAGCAGGATCGAACCGCGTGTCGGCACTTCCTGCCCGAGCACGACGCGCAACAGGCTGCTCTTGCCGGCACCCGACGGGCCGATAATGGAGACGAAGGAACCCTCTTCGATATCGAGACTGACGCGCTCCAGCACGACCTTGTCGCCATACTCGACCCATACGTTGCGAAGTTTCAGGAGCGCGCTCAATGGTCGGCTCCATGCGCCCAGGGGAACAGGCGGCGGCTGGACCAGGTCAGCAGCATATCCATCATGATGGCGAGGAACGCGATCCACGCGACATAGGGCAAGATAATATCCATGGAGAGATAACGCCGGACGAGAAAGATGCGATAGCCAAGGCCGATGTCGGCCGCGATCGCCTCTGCGGATATCAGGAAAACCCATGCCGGGCCGAGCGACAGGCGCACGGCCTGAATGAGTCGCGGCATTGCCTGCGGCAGTGCGACGCGGATCATCAACTGCCAGCTACTTGCGCCGAGAGTTTGCGCCTTGATCATCTGTTCGCGGGGCAAAGCGGCGATATGCGCGGCGACATCGCGGATCATGAACGGCGCGATGCCGATCACAATCAAGGCTACTTTCGCGGTTTCGCCAAGGCCGAACGCAATGAACAATATCGGCAGCAGCGCGATCGGCGGGATCACGGCGATTCCCGTGACCAGCGGCCCGAAGGTTGCGCGAACGGGAGGCAGTACGCCCAGCAGCAATCCTACCAACAGCGCCGAGAGAGTGGATATGCCTAACCCTAGCCCCAACCGCTGAAGGCTGGCGAGCGTGTCCGCCCAGAATACGAGTTGCCCCGATAGCTGATCGGGTTCGAACAGCAACCCAGACATCGCCTCGATTATGCCACCCGGAAGCGGCAGAATCTTGTCGTTCGGATTGGCGTCATGGCGACTGGCCGCCACCACCAGATAGAGGAGGACGAGCAGGAGGATCGGCAATGCACCCAGAAGGATGCTGTTGCCGCGCCGGATGCGGCGGTTCACCCAGCGCACGATGACATATCCCTGATATACCCTAGCCGTTCAGAGCTTACCATCAGCCGCCATCTGCATATAGCTGGCGTCGAAGCGCAGGGTCACTCGGCTGGCGTCGCCCAAAGTCTTGTTGCCCGGGAACGCCATGCCCACCGCATCTGCAGATTTCGCGCCCTGACCGAAGAGCCCCTTGGAATAGCTGAAATCCCGGACCCGCGTCATCGTGGTGATGAGCGCCGGAGCTGAAGTTGCTGCCACGGCCGCTTTGGGATCGGCATATAGATAGGTCGTGGCCAGTTGGCTGTCGAACACGTCCGGCGTCGTGCCAGCCAGTTTCGCCATAGTCGCGCGCGCTTCCTTGCCCTTGGCATCCTGTCGTTGCATCAGTGCGGTCGTCTCATACCATATTCCTGCCAGCGCCTTGCCCAGATTGGGGTTAGCCTTCAGGGTTGCCGTGTCGACCACCATCAGGTCGAGTATTTCGCCGGGAATATCGGCGGAACTGAACACGAGCTTCGCGCCCTCCGTACCTTTCATCACAGACAATTGAGGGTTCCAGGCGACGGCAGCCGTCACATCCGGCGTAGCGAAAGCGCTGACGATGTCGGCGTCGGATGTGTTGACCGTCTTGACGTCGGTCAGGGCCAGCTTGACCGAGCTAAGCCCGCGTGCCAGCAGATAATGCGATACGGAAAGCTCGGCCAGATAGACCTGGCGACCCTTGATCGCGGCAAGCGTGTCTCCGCCTTTCAGCATGACCCCATCATTGCCGTTTGAATAATCGCCAACGATGATCGCGCTGGTGTCCTTGCCACCGGCTGCGGGGATGGTCAGCGCATCCATGTTCGCGACGGTTACGCCATCCAGTTTTCCGGCGGTGTACTGGTTCACGGACTCAACATAGTCGTTCACTTGAACGACGTTGATCTTGATGCCGTATTTATCGGCCCACTTTTTAACGATTCCCGTTTTCTGGGCGTAAGGCCAGGGCATCCAGCCCGCGTAAATGGACCAGCCGACATTGAACTCGGTGCGAGGCTCCTGCGCGGTGTTCGACGAGGGCGAGCAGGACGCCGCCATCAACGCGCACGCCATCAGTGCCATTTTCCCCGCGTTACGAATCCCATTGATCATGATTCGGCCCCTTTCGCAGTGCAGCATTGCCGTAAAGACGACCCATGTCTATCACTGATTATTACTATTGCGATGATTGGTAATATCAATACCATGGACATGACACTGGTGGATTACCGGGCCGTCGGATTGGGAGCAAGCGCATGAAACGACCCGCTGGTTTGATATTGTT